>DASVFS010000115.1:0-3973 GCA_036379915.1 Conexibacter sp.
TCGACGTCGGCTTCGCGCCGCGTCCACGCTCCTTCGGCGAAGTCCCAGCGCTCGTCAGGGGCGGCCAGCAGCCACCGCTCGGCGCCGGGATCGGCAGCGGCGCTCGGGCCGCTGCCGATCCGCGTGCACCGCACCGCTCCCCCGAGCGGGTCGACGTCGACGACGGCTGCCTCGTGGGGCCGTTCGACGAGCGCGGCGACGCACAGCTGCAGCACGTTGTCGTGGCAGATCGCGTCGCGCACGTGCAGGTGTCCGCTCAGCACGACCGTCGGCGTGCGCGTCGCGACGAGCTGCGCGAGCAGCGCGTCGCGCTCGGCGAGCTCCCCCGGGAAGGGGAGGCCCACGTCCGCCAGGCGCGTGGCATGCGGGACGAGCGGGAAGTGGCTGGCGACGACCGCCGGCAGACCCGCGGCGAGCGTCGCGCGCCCGCGCTCGAGCGCCCAGCGCCCGTCGCGGTCGACGCCGACGGCGCGCAGCGCGACGAGCTGCGCGCCGGCGAGCCGGGCTGCGCGGCGCCACCCGCCGCGAACGGCGCCGTGGCGCGCGACGAGCGTCTCGTCCTGCAGCACGTCGTGGTTGCCCTCGACGACCGCGACCGGGATCGGCGAGGCGCCGAGGACGCAGTCGAGCGCGGCCGCGCACGAGGCGGCGTCGCCGTCGTGCGTCAGGTCGCCGGCGACCACCAGCAGCTCGCAGCCGTGCGCGACGAGCGCCTCGACGGCCGCGACGCAGCGGGCGGCCACGTCGTCGAACGCGTACGGCGCGTGGAAACTCACGCCCGCCCGCCCAGCCTGCGGCGCGACGCTCCAGTGCAGGTCGGCGAGCACGCCGAGCCTCACAGCCGGTGCTCCCCGAGGACGTCGGTGTAGTGCTCGAGCGCGCTCGCCGAGCGGCGCTCGTCGCGGTCGGCGACGGCGACGAGCAGCGCGTCGAGCAGCGCGAGGTGCGCCAGGCGGCTCGCCATCGCCTCGAGCCGCAGCGCCAGCTCGCGGCTGCCGGCCACGATCGTGTGGTCGACCAGCTCGGTGAGCGGCGAGACGGCGAAGCTGGTGATCGCGACGGTCGTCGCGCCGGCGCCGCGCGCGGCCTCGGCGGCGGCGAGCGTCTCGCGCGTCGAGCCGCTGTGGCTGACGATCACGGCCACGTCCTGATCGCTCAGCAGCCGCGCCTGGACGTGCTGCACGTGCACGTCGCCCGGCGCCTCCGCGAGCACGCCGATCGCCGAGAAGCGGTAGGCGGCGTCCTGGCACAGCGGGGCCGACGTGCCGACGCCGAAGAACACGACGCGGCGCGCGTCGGCGATCGCCGCGACGACCGCTTCGAACGCGTCGGCGTCGACGAGCGCGCCCGCGTCGCGCACGCTTTCGGCACCGGCGCGGGTGATCTCGACGAGCACCGCGGTGCGCGGGTCGTCCGGCGGGCGCTCCTGCTCGGCGCGCGACTGTTCGAAGACGGCGAGCTCGTTGGCGAGCGCGAGCTTGAGGTCGTGGAAGCCCTTGAAGCCCAGCTTCTGGGCGGCGCGGATGACCGTCGCGCTGGACGTCGAGGCGAGCTGGCCGACCTCGCTGGCCGACTTGTAGATCACGACGTTGGGCTGCTCGAGCACGACGCGCGCGACGCGCACCTCGGCCGCCTGCAGCCCGGGCAGGTGCGCATGGATGCGCGCCTGCACCTCGCGGGCCGCGCCCAGATCGGTGGGGGGAAGGTCAGTGGACAAGAATTGAGTAAGAGGAGGAGCTTCAGCTTTGCGTCCGTCGCCGGCGACTGTACGATGGGATTCATAGTGACCTCAAGCTCGGTAACCAATAATTCACAGCGCGAACACAAAGAAGTAGGAAAAAGCCCGCACGCTGCGGTTTTCGACTGCGACGGGCTGCTCGTCGACTCCCAGCCCTGCTGGGAGCGCGCCTATGCGGCGGTCGCCGCGGCGCGCGGCCGGGCGCTCGACGACGTCCGCCTCGAGCGTCTGCTGGGCGCCTCCGTGGCGCGCGCCGCGACGCTCGTGAGCGAGGACCTCGGCGCGCCGGTGAGCGTGGGCGAACTGCGCGTCGCGCTCGACGCGAGCTTCGCCGCCGACCCGCCGGAGCCGCTGCCGGGCGTGACCGAGCTGGTCACGGACCTCGCCGGCCGCATGCCGCTGGGCGTCGCCAGCAACGGCCCGCGCGAGCTCGTCGTCGCCGTGCTCGAGCAGCTCGGCCTGCGCGAGCTGTTCGCGACCGTCGTCAGCGCCGACGAGACGGCGCGCGACAAGCCCGCGCCGGACGTCTACCTGGAGGCGTGCCGGCGGCTCGGCGTCGCACCGCAGCGCGCCGTCGCGTTCGAGGACTCCGCGCTCGGCGCGCAGGCGGCGCGCAGCGCCGGCCTGTTCGTCGTGCTCGTGCCGGCGGCGCCGGGCGTGCCGGCGGACGCCGACCTCGTCGTCCCGCGCCTCGACGACGCGGGCCTGCGCGCGTTCCTCGACCTGTCAGGCCCAGATCGGGTTGCTCCACGCCCGGCGGCCGTCGGCGTCGACGACGGTCACGCGGCAGAAGCTCCCGCGGAAGTCTGAGATCGAGAAGACCGCCTCGGTCAGGAGCGGCTCGGCGAGCCGCCAGCGCCAGCGTCGCCAGCGGCCGGCGGGCCCCGTCAGCAGCACGCGCGCGGCCGGCGAGCAGCGCACGCGCAGCTCGTCGCCGTCGAGCGCCAGGCTGTCGATCCGCGGTCCCTGCGTGGCGTAGTAGCTCCCGGCCTTCAGCGCCGCGAGCAGCGCGTCCGGCGCGCAGGCGCGCGCGAACACCTCGACCCAGGCGCCGAACGCGTCCGGCCCGTCGCGGAAGTGCGCGTCGTCGCCCGCGACCGCGCCGAGCCGGCGGCCGCCCTCCAGCAGCGCGTCGAGGAACGGCGCCGCGACCGCCGTGTCGGGGCGGTAGATCCACGACTGGTGCGTGTAGACCTCGACCGCCTCGACGGCGTCGAACGCGGGCAGGCGGTCGGCGGCGTCGGCGCGCAGGCCGTTCAGCCCCGGGTGCAGCAGGCAGACGAACGCGCCGGCGGCCGCCGCGCGCGCGATCGCCTCCGCGTGGTCGCCGGCGCGCGGCGGGCGGAAGTCGGGCGGCAGGCCGACGGCGGCGACCCAGTAGACGGACGGGTCCGACCAGTCGGCCGAGCTGAGCTCGGCGCCGACGAGCGTCGTGAAGCCGTCGCCGCGCAGCGGGCGCGTGTCGGTCACGGGCCAGCCGAAGCGCTCCTCGAAATGGTCGGTGATCGCGAGGAAGTCGTAGCCCGCCTCGCGGTAGCTGCGCACGAGCTCGGCCGGCGACAGCGCGCCGTCGGAGCGGTCGGAGTGGCAGTGCAGGTTGCCGCGGTGGAAGCGGCCCGGACCGCGCGCGAGCAGCTCAGACATCGCAGCAGGCGAGCACGCGGCGCGCCGCGGCGGACGGGGTCGTCGCGCCGTGGTTGTCGATCACGAGGTCGGGCGCGAGCGGAAACTCGGGCGCGAGCTGCAGCCCGACGACCGCGCCGCCGCGCCCGCCCGTGTAGACCTCGCGGCGGCCGGCGCGGTCGCGCAGCTCCAGCTCGCCCTCCGGCGCGCGCAGCCACACCTCGACGTAGCCGGGGATGTGCGCGCGGTTCCACGCGTGCACCTCGTGGAACAGCGACACCGTCGAGCAGATCACGACGTGGCCCTGGCGCACGAACTCGCGCGCCAGGCGGCCGTAGAGGCGCGCGAGGTCGAGCCGCTCCGCGCGTTCGTAGCCGGTCGGCCACGGCAGCGCCGCGCGCAGCCGGTCGCCGTCGAGCTGCACCGGCGTGACGCCGCGCGCGAGCAGCAGCGCGCGCAGCTCGCCCGCGACGGAGCTCTTGCCGGTCGAGGAGAGGCCGGTCAGCCAGATCGCGCACGGTCTCATCGGCCGCCGCCTGCCGCACGCACGCGCGCCGCGCCGGGAGCGCCGCGCCACCGGTCCGCCCCGTCCGCGGCGACACGGTGCGTGCG
>DASVFS010000116.1:0-8061 GCA_036379915.1 Conexibacter sp.
AGGATCATGCGACGGCCTTTTCCCGATCGCAGGCGGCGCTGAAGCTCGCGAGCAGACGCAACCCGGCGCTGGAGGACTTCTCCGGGTGGAACTGCACGCCGAAGACGTTCTCGCGCGCGACCGCGCTGACGAAGCGCTCGCCGTACTCCGCCGTGCCGAGCACGTCCTCCGCGTCGGCCGGGTGGGGCGCGAGCGAGTGCACGTGGTAGAAGGCCGTCTCGGACGGCAGGCCGGCGTTCAGCCGCGAGGCACGCTCGAAGCGCACGACGTTCCAGCCGATGTGCGGCACGCGCAGGCCGCCGGCGGCCAACGGCCGCACGTCGCCGCGCAGCAGCCCGAGGCCGTCGCACGGCTCGCCCTCGACCGAGCGCTCGAACAGCAGCTGCATGCCGAGGCAGATGCCGAGCAGCGGCACGCCCGCCTCGGCGCGCTCCACGACCACCGCATCGAGCCCGAGCGCGCGCAGGTGCTCCATCGCGCGCGGGAACGCGCCGACGCCCGGCACGACGACGCCGTCGGCGGCGCGGATCTCGTCGTGGTCGCGCGTCAGCAGCGGACGCGCGCCGACGTGCGCGAACGCCTTCTCGACCGAGCGGCGGTTGCCCATCCCGTAGTCGACGATCGCGATCGTGGGAGCGCCGCTCATGTCGTCAGCGTCCCCTTGGTCGACGGGATCCCCGTTTCCGTCGGGTCGATCGCGACGGCCGCGCGCAGCGCGCGCGCGAACGCCTTGAAGAGCGCCTCGATCACGTGGTGGACGTTCGTGCCCGCCTCGACCGTCAGGTGCAGCGTCAGCCGCGCATTGCCGGCGACGGCGCGGAAGAACTCCTCCGCCAGCTCGTGGTCGAAGTTGCCGATCGCGCCGGCCGGCAGCGCGGCGTCCCAGGCGAGGAACGCGCGGCCTGACACGTCGATTGCGCACGAGGCGCGCGCCTCGTCCATCGGGATCGTCGCCGACCCGTAGCGGTAGATGCCGGCGCGGTCGCCGAGCGCCTCGTCGAGCGCCTGCCCGAGGCAGATGCCGACGTCCTCGACGGTGTGGTGCGCGCCGGTCTGCAGGTCGCCGCTCGCGGCCACCTCGAGGTCGAGGCGGCCGTGGCGCGCGAGCAGGTCGAGCATGTGGTCGAGGAAGCCGACGCCCGTCGCGCGCGCGCCGTCGCCGGAGCCGTCGAGCGCGAGCGTGAGGCGCACGTCGGTCTCGCCGGTTCTGCGGTTGATCTGGGCGCTGCGGCTCATCGCGCCCCATTCTCCCGGATGCGCGCCTCCATTGACTGCGCGTGCGTCGCGAAGCCCTCCGCGCGGGCGATCGCAGCCCCGTGCGGCGCCAGCGCGGCGGCCGCCTCGGGCGGGATCCGCACCTCCGCCATGCGCCGGCGGAACGTGCGCGCCGAGAGGCCGGAGGCGAAGCGGGCGGCGCCGTCGGTCGGCAGCACGTGGTTGGAGCCGGCGAGGTAATCGCCGAACGCGGTCGCCGCGCCGGCGCCGACGAACAGGCAGCCGGCGCGCGTGACGCGCGGCGCGAGCGCCTCGGCGCCGGGACCGATCAGCTGCAGGTGCTCGGGCGCGAACGCCTCCGCGAGCGCGAGCGCCCCGTCGAGGTCGGCCGTGCCCACCAGCACGCACGGCGCCTCCTCCGGCGCGTCCGCGAGCTGCGTCGCGAGCGCGTCGAGCACGGCGCCGTCGGGCGAGACGGCGACGACGAGGCTGCCCTCGCCGTGCTCCGCCTGCGCGCGCAGGTCGAGCGCGGCCAGCTCCGCCCCGCCGCTCCAGTCGACGATCGCGAGCAGGTCGCTCGGGCCGGCGAAGCCGTCGATCCCGACGCGCGCGGCGACCTGCCGCTTCGCCTCCTGCACGTAGAGGCTCCCCGGCCCGACGATCACGTCGACCGGCTCGACCGTCTCGGTCCCGTACGCGAGCGCGGCGATCGCCTGGGCGCCGCCGGCGCGGTAGACCTCGTCGGCGCCGGCGAGCGCGCACGCCGCGAGGATCGCCGGATGCACGTCGCCGTCCGGTCCCGGCGGCGCGCACACCGCGACCTGCGCGACGCCGGCGGCGCGCGCCGTGACGACCCCCATCACGACGGTGCTCGGGTAGGCCGCGCGCCCGCCCGGCACGTACACGGCCGCGCGCGCGACCGGCAGCTCGCGCAGCACGATCCGCTGGCCCTGCGGCAGCGCCACCTCGCGCTCCGCGTCGACGCCCGCCTCCGCGACAGCCCGCACGTTCGCGACCGCGAGCTCGAGCCCCTCGCGCACGTCCGCATCGAGCGCCGTGAGCGCCTCCGCCAGGTCGGCGTCGGCGACGCGCAGCGCCTTCGGCTCCGCGCCGCGCGTGTCGAAGCGGCGCGTGAACTCGACGACCGCCTCGTCGCCGCGCACCCACACGTGGCCGAGCACCTCGGCGACCGACTCGGCGACCGACTCGCCGCCGGGCGCGAGCTTGCGCAGCTCCGCGGCCAGCTCCGCGGCGCCGTCGGTCGTCGCGAGCGCGCGGCGCTCAAGCCGCACGCACGCGCTCCAGCAGCTCGTCGATCGCGGCGGCCTTGAGCTTGTGCGCGACCGGGTTGGCGATCAGGCGCGCGGTGCACACGACGATCTCCTCGCGCACGACGAGCCCGTTCTCGCGCAGCGTCGTGCCCGTCGCGGTCAGGTCGACGATCCCGTCGACGAGCCCGGTCAGCGGCGCCAGCTCGACGGAGCCCTTGACCTCGACCATCTCGGCCTGGCGGCCGGTCGCGGCGAAGTGGCGCGCGGCGATCTTCGGGTACTTCGTCGCGATCCGCACCATCCCGAGCCGGCGCAGCGCCTCCTCCATCGGATCGGCGCCGGCGACGGAGGCGAGCACCATCGTGCAGGCGCCGTAGCCGAGGTCGAGCAGCTCGTAGACCTCGCGCTCGGCCTGCTCCATCAGGACATCCTTGCCGGTGATGCCGACGTCGGCCGCGCCGGCCTCGACGTATGTCGGCACGTCGGAGGGCCGCATGGTCACGATCCCGACGTCGCGGAACAGCAGCTTGCGGTCGTTGGCGCGCACCTCGGAGGTGTCGATCCCGATCCGCTCGAGCAGGTCGAGCGTCTCCGTCAGGAGCGCGCCGCGGGGAACCGCGATCGTGAGGCCCTCGCCGCTCATCCGCGCTCCCGCATCAGCGCCTCGTGCAGCGGCTGCGCGTTGAGCGCGAAGCCGACGGCGGGCAGCGGCCGTCCGAAGCGCCCGAGCAGCTCGTCGTAGCGCCCACCGCGGCCGATCGGCGCGCCGAGCGCGGGGTCGTAGACCTGGAAGACGGCGCCCGTGTAGTAGCCGAGCTCGCGCACGAGCCCGAGGTCGAAGATCAGGCGCTCCGAGACGCGCGGCTCGAGCAGCTCGTACACGCCGCGCAGGCCCTCGGCGGCCTCGCCGGCGGGACCGCCGAGCTCGGCGAGCACCTCCGGCCCGCCGCGCAGCTGCGGCACGCGCACGAGCAACTCGGTCTGCGCACGGCGCAGGCCGAGCGCGCCGACCTCCCGCTCGAGGCCGACGAAGTCGCGCGTCACGAGCTCGTGCAGCACGCGCTCGCGGGCGTCGCCGTCGACGCCGCAGGCGTGGAGCAGCGCCTGGTAGAGGCCCACGTCGCCGAGGCCGATGCGGTAGTCGTGGAAGCCGATCGCGTCGAGCACGTCGCACAGCAGCGTCAGCACCTCCGCGGTCCCGCCCGGCGCCGGCGCGCCGATCAGCTCGATGCCGACCTGCAGCAGCTCGCGCGGCAGGCCGCGCTTGGCCTGCACCGCGCGGTAGGCGTGCGCCGCGTAGCAGAGCCGCAGCGGCAGCTCGGCGGCGCCGTAGCGCGTCGCCACCACGCGCGCGATCGGCACCGTCATGTCGGAGCGCAGCACGAGCACGTTGCCGTGCTCGTCGAACAGGCGGTATGCCGGCGGCGCACCGCCGACGTCGCCGCGCGCGAGCGTCTCCTCGTACTCGAGCGCGGGCGTCGAGACCTCGCCGTAGCCGCGCTCGGCGAACACGCGCAGGGCGGTCGCCGTGATCGCGCGCAGCTCGCGCATCTCGTCGGGCAGGACGTCCCGGGTCCCGCTGGGGATCGGGTGGATCGTGGGGTTCGGCGCCGCCGCGGGCGCCGTGCCGGATGGGTCGCTCGTCATGGGGCGACGCTCAGTGGGCGTGGACGCGCTGGCTGTCCTCGACGCGCTCGATGCGCGCCCCGAGCGCGCGCAGGCGCTCGTCGATCCGCTCGTAGCCGCGGTCGATCTGACGCACGTTGCCGATCTCGGTCGTGCCGTCGGCGCACAGCGCGGCGATCAGCATCGCCATACCGGCGCGGATGTCGGGCGACTCGAGCCGTTCGCCGCGCAGCCGGCGCGGGCCGACGACGAGCGCGCGGTGCGGGTCGCAGATCGTGATCGCGGCGCCCATCAGCTGCAGCTTGTCGGTGAAGAACAGGCGGTTCTCGAACATCTTCTCGTGGATGATGACCGAGCCCTCCGACTGCGTCGCCAGCGCGAGCGCGATCGAGGTGAGGTCGGCCGGGAACGCCGGCCACGGCCCGTCCTCGACCTTCGGCTGGTAGCCGCCGGCGTCGTTGTGGATCACGAGCTTCTGCCCGCCGGGGACGAACAGGTCCTCCCCGCGCAGCTCGGACTCCAGCCCGAGGCGCGTGAAGACCATCCGGATCATGCGCAGGTCCTCGGCGATCACGTCCTTGATCGTCAGCTCGCCGCCGGTGACGCCGGCGAGCGCCATGAACGAGCCGATCTCGATGTGGTCGGGCGCGACCGCGTGCTCGCAGCCGTGCAGCCGCTCGACGCCGTGGACCGTCATCACGTTCGAGCCGATCCCGTCGATCGCGGCGCCCATCTTCACGAGCATGCGCGCGAGGTCCTGCACGTGCGGCTCGGAGGCGGCGTTGCGGATGACGGTGTCGCCCCGCGTGAGCGCGGCGGCCATCAGCGCGTTCTCGGTCGCCATCACGGACGGCTCGTCCATCAGGAAGCCGCACGGCGCCAGGCCGCGCGGCGCGGTCAGCAGGATGTCGCGGCCGTGCTCGACGGTCGCCCCGAGCGCCTTGAACGCGTCGAGGTGCGGATCGAGCCGCCGGCGGCCGATCACGTCGCCGCCGGGCGGCGGCATCAGCGCGCGGCCGTGGCGCGCGAGCAGCGGGCCGGCGAGCAGGAAGGAGGCGCGGATGCGCTCGGACAGCTCGCGGTCGACGTCGGTCGAGGCGATCCCGTCGGCGCGGATCGCGACCTCGTTGTCGCCGATCCAGTCGGCGCGGGCGCCGAGCTGGCGCAGCAGATCCAGCATCGCCTCGACGTCGGCGATCCGCGGCACGTTGCGGATCGCGCACTCGTCGTCGGTCAGCAGCGCCGACGCGAGGATCGGCAGCGCGCCGTTCTTGTTGCCGGCGGGCGTGATCGTGCCGGACAGCGGCACGCCGCCTTGGATGACGAACTTCTGCATGAGCGAGGGATCAGGTGGCGCGGATGCGCCGGTCGCGGCTTCCGAGGATGCGCCCGGGCGCTGAGCTAGGGTAACAGCCATGCATCGGGGTTTTCGCGCGGGGCGCCCGGGAACCTTCTTCGCGCCACGGACGAGCGCAGCGTGCTGAGCGCCTACGGCAGGCTGCTCGAGCCGCCGGGGACGGCGCGGCTCACGCTCATGATGCTGCTCGCGCGCATCCCGATCGGGATCTTCGGATTGGCGATCGTGCTGCTCGTGAGCGAACACTCCGGCTCGTTCGCCGACGCGGGGGTGGCGAGCGCCGCGTGGGCGATCGGCGCCGGCCTCGTCGCCCCGCTGCAGGGCCGCCTCGTCGACCGCTTCGGTCAGCCCGCGGTGCTGATCCCGTCGACGCTGCTGAACGCGGCCGCGATCGTCGGCGTCGTCGTGGTCGCCGAGTCGGAGGGCCCGCTGTGGCTGCTGTGCGCGCTGGCGGCCGTCGGCGGCGCCGCGATGCCGCCGATCGGCGCGTGCATGCGCTCCGTGTGGGCCGACGTCTTCGCCGCCGACGCCCACGCCCGCAACACCGCGTACTCGTTCGACAGCGTCGTCGCCGAGCTGTTCTTCGTCGCCGGCCCGCTGCTGACCTACGCGCTGGCCGCGCTCGGCTCGCCGAGCCTCGCGCTGCTCGTCGGCGCGGCGCTGAGCCTGGCCGGCACGCTCGGGTTCGCGAGCGGCGAGCTGGCCCGCAGATGGCGCAGCGGGCACGAATCCGGTCCGCGGGCGGGCGCGCTCAGCGCGCGCGGGATGCGCACGCTGATGCTCGCGACGATCCCGACCGGGACGTCGTTCGGCGTGCTGGAGGTCGCGATGCCGGCGTTCGCGATCGAGGAGGGCGAGAAGGCGGCGCTCGCCGGCGTCCTGCTGGCCGCGATGGCCGTCGGCAGCATCGCCGGCGGGCTGTGGTACGGCGCGCGCAGCTGGTCCAGCCCGGTCGTCTCGCGCTACCTGTGGCTCCACGTGGCGTTCACGCTGCTGCTGCTGCCGCTGCTGGTCGCCGGCTCGGTCGTGCAGATGACCGTCGCGATGCTGCTCGGCGGGCTGTTCCTCGCCCCCACCGCGGCGGCCGGGTACCTGATGATCGACCGCATCACCCCGCCGGGGACGACGACGGAGGCGACGACCTGGGCGATGACCTCCAACGTCGCCGGCGCCGCGATCGGCGCGGCGCTCGGCGGGCTGGTGATCCAGCGCTCCGGCGTCGACTGGGCGCTCGCGCTCGCGTGCGCCGGCCCGGCGCTCGGGACCCTGATCGCGCTCGTGCGCCGCGGCGACTTCGAAGCGACTGTGCCCGAGCCCTCGAGCGCCCGCGTGCGCGCGTCGTCGTAGCGCCGCCGCGGCGGCCGAGCTACCGCCAGCGCCCCCCGGCCTTCGCCCAGGCGAGCAGATGGTCGGATCCGCAGAAGGCGTCGCCGATCCGATGCTCACCGCGGTGGTGGACGAGCAGCACGCGCGTGTCGTCCACGTCCGCGCCGCACTCCGCGCAGCGGTCGAGCTCCGGATCCGGCGGCGGCCGCTCCGCCAGCACGCCGGCGTCCCAGTGCGGTCCCTGAAGGGCCCAGGGCACGACGTGCTCGAGCCGGCAGAAGACCGCGAGCCGTTCGCCCGCCTCTTCGGCGGCACGGAAGCCCTCGTCGGCGCCGACCGGCGCTCCACACCAGCTGCAGCGTTCGCGCGGCACGCGCCGGAGCCTAGCGCTGCAAGATCCGTTGCAGGCGCCGGGCGCCGGATCGCCCGTCACACCGGGCGATTCCGCACGGCGCCCGGCCCCGACCGAGGGCCTGCCGGAGTCCATCCGCCGACCCGGGTACCTTCACGAACACATGTTCCCCTTCCGCCCATCCCGCGCCGCAACCGCGCTGCTCGAGCTCGCCGAGGCGATGCTCGCTCCGAAGGCGTTCGACCGGCCCCACGACGACCCGTCCCGCGCTCGCGAGCGCGTCGACGAGGCGACGCCGCGTCGCCCGCATCGGCGCGGCGCCGCGATCGAGCGCCGCCGGCGCCCCGCGCCCCCACAGCCGGAGCAGGCGTGCGTGGCGCCGCTCACGCGCGCCGGCCGCGCTCGCGAGACGGTCCGCTCCTAGAACGACGACGAGCCCCGCACGCTCGCTGCGTACGGGGCTCATTCGCATGTAAGAACCGGCGGCGTCCTACTCTCCCAGGCCCTTGCGGGCCAAGTACCATCGGCGCTGAGGGGCTTAACTGCTCTGTTCGGAATGGGAAGAGGTGTTTCCCCCTCGCCATAGCCACCGGAAACCGGTCGAGACCACGCCCTCCGCGGGCCTTCAAAACTGCACAGTGCGCCAATAGCACGGGTATCAAATATCCGTCAAGCCCTCGACCAATTAGTACCGGTCTCCTACAGGTGTTGCCACCCTTCCAGATCCGGCCTATCAACCTGGTGGTCTACCAGGGGTCTTACTCCCTCAAGGGGATGGGAGAGCTCATCTCGAGGCCGGCTTCCCGCTTAGATGCCTTCAGCGGTTATCCGATCCGCACGTAGCTAACCTGCGGTGCCCTTGGCAGGACAACAGATACACCAGAGGTGCGTTCATCCCGGTCCTCTCGTACTAG
>DASVFS010000117.1:0-6051 GCA_036379915.1 Conexibacter sp.
TCGCGCTACGCGCACGCGCTCGCGCGCACCGACCGCGTGAGCGACGCGATCGCGGCCTGCGAGCACGCGCTGACGCTCGCGCGCGACCCCGAGGTGCTGTCGCTGCTGGGGGCGCTGCGGGAGCGCGCGCCGCGCGTCCTGCCGGCGGAGAGCGTCGCGTGAAAAGCGTCTGCACTAGACTCCAGCAAGGCTTGGAGGAGTCCGTCAGGCGGACGCTTCCGCCACATGCGCGAGTAGCTCAATTGGTAGAGCACCGGCCTTCTAAGCCGATGGTTGCGGGTTCGAGCCCCGTCTCGCGTGCTGACATGGGGGCGGGGACGTGAGCGACAACCTGCTCGACGCGGTCGAGGACACGTTGCGTGCGGTCGACCCGGCCGCCTTCCGCGTCGTGCCGATCCTCAGAGCGGACGCCGGCGCCGACGTCAGCGCGATCGCGCTGCGGCCCGAGGCGGCTCCGGCTGCGCTGGAGGCACTGCAAACCGATCCCGCGATCGCGTCCGTCGAGCAGCAGGACCAGCGCCTCCTGATGCGCTACGCCGACGAGCGCATCGCGGCGACCGGCGCCGGCCTCGAGGCCGGCCGCTTCACCGGCATGGAGGCCGACGACCTGCGCGCCGGCACGCGCGCGATCGTCGACTTCTGCGACCCGAACGCGACGAAGGCGCTGCACGTCGGCCACCTGCGCAACATCGCGCTCGGCCAGGCCGTGACGATGGCGCTGCGCGCCGCCGGCGCGCAGGTCGAGCGCCAGTCGCACATCGGCGACGCCGGCCGCTCGATGGGCGAGGCGATGGCGGGCTGGGAGCGCTACGCCGCACCCAAGACCCCCGCGGACGCCGCCGCGAAGAGCGACCACTTCGTCGGCGAGCTGTACGCGCGCTACGTGCGCGAGGAGGCGCCCGTCGCCGCCGTGGCCGACGAGGATGCGCCGGTCGCGCGCGACCTGCACCAGATCGACGACGACGCGCAGCGGCTGCTGAGCGGCGTCGAGCAGGGGGATCCGCAGGCGCTGGGGATCTGGCGCATGGTGCGCGACTGGGCCGTCAGCGGGCAGAACGCGACGCTCGCGCGGCTCGGCGTCCGCTTCGAGCGGGTCCTCTACGACTCCGAGCGCACGGCGCGCACGCAGGAGGTCGCGCGGCTCGGCGTCGAGCGCGGCGTGTTCGTCGCCGAGGAGGGCGGGACGATCGCCTACCGCACGGGCGACGACAACTATCCGGTGATGCCGCTCACGCGCGCCGACGGCTTCCCCACGCACCATCTGCGGGTCGTCGCGATGTGGCTCGACATGATGCTCGCCGAGCCGGCCGGGACCGACCTGATCCACCTCTCGGGCGACGAGTGGAAGGCGCACGTCATCTACACCGAGGAGCTGCTGCGCAGACTCGAGCCGGACCGTCGCGTGCTGCCGAGCCGGCACATCGTGCACGGCATGGTCTCCTCCGAGGTCGACGGCGAGCTGAGCTCCTCGAAGGGCACCGCGCAGCTCGTCGACGAGCTGCTCGACGAGCTGGCGGCGCGGCCCGAGGTGCGGGCGCTCGTGCGCGAGGGCGAGCCGCTGCTCGACGCCGACGACCTCGTCGCGATCGCGGTGCTCGGCTTCTGCCTCGACAAGCCGGTCCACAAGGGGCTCGTGATGCCCTCCGTCGAGCACTTCCTCGATCCCGACCACAACAGCGGCTGGCGCATCGCGCAGGCATGGGCGAAGGCGTGGGTGGCGGGCAACGACGGCGCGCCCGACCCGGCGCCCGAGGAGCCGGCGTATCGCCACGTCGTGCTGCAGGCGCAGCTGCACCGCCGCAACCTCGCGGTCGCGCTCGAGGACCTCGACCTGCTCAAGTACGTGCGCTACGTCGGCCACCTCAGCGGCTGGTACCTCGGCGCTGCGCACGACGCGCGAGTCGGCCGCGTGATGCGCGCGCTGCTCGCGAGCGGGTTGGGCGCGCTCGGGCTCGTGCGCGCCGGCGCGGAGGCCGCGAAGGCCGAGGCGCTGCGCCGCGCCGACACGGCGTCCGCCGGAATCCGCTAGGAAGCAGGGGGACATGACCGACGAGCACGCACCGACGAGCGAGAACGTCCTCAACGAGGTCGACACCTACGGACCCGCGTTCATGCGCGTGGCCGCGGCGCTCGGCAGCTACGACACGACCGTCGAGGACGCGGCCGCGATGGTGGAGCTGCTCGGCTTGGAGCCGGGCACGACGATCGTCGACGCCGGCTGCGGCTTCGGGCGCTTCTGCGCCGCGCTGCAGGAGCTCGGGATGGAGACGACCGGCATCGACATCTCGCCGGCCGCGCTCGCCGAGGCGCAGCGGCGCTCGCCCGGTCCGCGCTACGTCCTGCACGACCTCACGCAGCCGCTGCCGGACGACCTCGGCCCGTTCGACGTGCTCGTGAGCGTCTACTCGTCCTACGGCTACGGCGCGACCGAGGCGGAGGACCTCGACATGCTGCGCGTGTTCCACTCGCTGCTGAAGCCGGGCGGCTGGATCGTGATGCAGCTGTCCGACCTCGAGCGCTCGCGCTTCCGCCTCAGAAGCGACGAGAGACCGGTCGTGCGCTGGACGAACGACGTGAAGGAGACGCTGATCGTCGACTTCGAGACCGGCAGACTGCACGTCAGATACGAGCTGGGCGACGACGTCGTCCACTCGCGCATCCGCATGTACGAGAGAGCGGACCTGATGGCGATGTTCGCCGAGGTCGGCTTCGTCGATATCCAGGGCTACGGCGACTTCAGCGGGGGCGAGAAGCGCCCGGAGGACCGGCTCGTGCTGGTGGCGAGAGCGTGAGCGCCGGCGATCGCCGCACCGCCGTCGTCGTCGACGCCTACTCGACCGGCGCGAGACTCGCGCCGCGCTTCGGGGCGGCCGGGCTCGACGTCGTGCACGTGCAGTCGAACCCCAACGAGTCGCCGTTCTACATCGAGCGCCTCAGACGCGGCGACTTCGTCGAGAACGTGATCCACGACGGCGACCTCGAGGCGACCGCGGAACGCGTTGCGGCCTACGACCCGGCGTTCGTCGTCGTCGGCTCCGAGCCGGGCGTGCTGCTGTCCGACGCGCTGTCCGAGCGGCTCGGGCTGGCGTCGAACGGCACCGCGCTCAGCCGTGCGCGCCGCGACAAGCACGAGATGGCGAACGCGCTGCGGCGCGCCGGCCTGCGCGCCGTGCGGGAGCTGAAGACGGGCGACGCCGAGGAGGCGGTCGCATGGGCGAGCGAGCGCGGCGACTGGCCGGTCGTCGTCAAGCCGCTCGACTCCGCCGGCACCGACGGGGTGTCGTTGTGCGAGACGCCCGACGCGATCCGCACGGCCTTCGCCGACATCCTCGGCCGCCCCAACGCGCTGCAGGGCGCCAACGAGCAGCTGCTCGTCCAGGAGCTGCTGAGAGGCGTCCAGCTGTTCACCGACTCGATCAGCTGGAACGGCGTCCACCACGTCTCCGAGTGCTGGCGCGACACGAAGCGCCGCATCGAGGGCAACCTCGCCTACGACTTCGAGGAGCTGCTCGACGCCCGCGGCGAGCAGCAGGACCAGGTGATCCCCTACGTGCACGCGGTGCTCGACGCGCTCGGGATCAAGTACGGCCCCGCCCACACCGAGGTGATGCTCACAGCCGACGGACCCGTGCTCGTGGAGTGCGGCGCACGCCTGCACGGCTCGATCCGCGACGACGTGATCGACCGCTGCACGCCGAGTCACGTCACCGTGACGGTCGACGCCTACCTCGACTCCTCCACCGTCGAGCGACGCGCCGCACACCCATACGAGCTGACAGCGGCCTCCCGCTGCGTGATGCTGATCTCCCACCAGGCCGGCCGCGTCGTCTCCGACGCCGGCATGCGACAGGTCGAGGCGCTTCCGTCGTTCGCCGGCTCGATCGCGATGGCCCAGCCCGGCGACGAGATCACCCCCACCGTCGACCTCTTCTCCTGCCCCGGCATGATCTACCTCGTCGACCCCGACCGCGAGGTTCTCCGGCGCGACTACGAGCGCCTGCGCGAGCTGGAGGAGACGGTCGGGCTGTTCGAGGTCGAGAGCCCGACCGTCAACGTCTAGCGCCTACAGATACGCGATCGACGTGGGCACCCCGCCCAGCTCGTCGCGGATCTTCCGCAGCGTCGGCGCCAGCACGCTGTCCTCACGCCACCCATAGCGCTCGAGAATCGCCTGCACGGTCGAGGCGTCGTGCGAGGACACGACCTCGCGCTCCAGCACGGCGCACATCGCCAGCATCCCCTCCACGACCTTCGAGGTCTCCCACGCGATCGCACCCTCGGCGTCGACCTCGATGAAGCCGTTCTCCGCCAGGAAGCTCAGCTCCACGCAGCCGGCGCCGGCGTCGCCCCAGTTCCACGGCCCCCGCCGCAGGTAGTGCAGCGCCTCCGCGAGGTAGACGGCGACCATGTCGTCGAGTGAGCAGCGGGCGTGCTCGAGCCAGATGGGCGTGAACGCCATCGCGCTGCCGAACGCGTCCGCTATCGCCTCCTGCAGCGAGTACCACGGCTCGTGGCCGACGTCCTTCGGCCCGAGCTGGCCGGCGCGCGGCGTCTGCACCGCGTGCGCGATGTCGTGGCCGCGCATCCAGGTGATCAGCACGTCGCGCACGTCGACGTCGGCGCCCGGCTTGTGGCCCTTCAGCAGCGCCTCGCCGAGCGGCTTCGAGATGTACTCGTAGCGCAGCCCGTAGACGTTGCGGAAGAGGATCGTCTTGTTGAAGACCTCGCCGTAGCCGGCGCCCTCGTCCTCCGGCAGGAAGTACGCGAAGTGCTTCGGGAACGCGTTCGACTCGCCGCCCATCGCGATCAGGTCCGTCACCTGCATCGCGAACACGCCGCCGACCGACACGTCCTCGGTGCCGCACAGGCGGTTGACCTCCTCCAGCGCGTCGCGCGAGGAGGCGTCGAGCGCCGCGATCAGCTCGTCGCCGCGCTGGTGCGCCGTGCACGCGACGACCGAGTGCAGCGGCGTGCGCGTCTTGTTGCGGAACGTGCACATCGGGCCCGCGATCACGGTCAGCGGCTGGGGCGTCGAGAGGGCCGCCTCGTCGTGCGCGATCTGCTGGTCGTGGCGCAGCTCGGCGAGCGCGGCCGCACGACGGAGCTGGATCTCCCGCTGCTCGGGCGCGACGGCGTCCGAGCCGGCGATCTCCTCGAGCAGCTCGGCGGAGGCCTTCGCGAGGGCGCGCGCGTGGCCCTCGTGGACGAACGAGCCGTCGAGCGCCTGCAGCGCGCGCAGCGAGTCGCCGAGCGCGGCGAGCTGACGCAGCTGCGGCAGCAGCGCCTCGACGCTCCGCGGCAGCTGCGGGTCGAGGTCGACGCACGTGAGCGTGTGGTTGTCGCGCTCGGGCCAGATCAGCGGCGCGGGCGTGCGGACGGTCCTGGTGTCGGTCGAAGCGGTGGCGGACATGGCGATGGCGATCTCCTGAAGTCGAACGAGCTGACGGCGGTGGGAGCGGCTCGCCCGGCGGGCCTACCGGCCTGCGACGAGCGGCGCTCGGTGCATCACGAGTAAGACGCGACGAACGTGCGTCTTCGAGACACGACGAACGCGCGTCTTCGCGCAGGAGCCGCGACGCGGCCTGTGATGTCAGCGGTGGCGATCACCGGCACGGGACATCGTAGAGCAGCCGGTGAGCGCCCGGCAACCGACGTCAGGTCGGCTGCGCGAGCGCGTCCGCGCGCGTCGCGTGCGTCGGCAGCGCCCCGATCAGGCCGGCGATCGTGAGCATCCGGACGATCGGCGAGCCGGCCGGGACGACGAGTCGCAGCGTCTGCTGGCGGTCGGCCAGCTCGCCGGACAGCTCGAACAGCAGGTTGATGCCGGCGCTGTCGAGGTAGGTCGTCGCGGTCAGGTCCACGACGAGCGCGACGTCGCGGTTCGTCAACAGGCTGCGCAGGCGCTGGCCCACCTCGTACGCGTTCGAGCTGTCGATCTCGCCCTCGATCGCGGCGATCGAGACGTCCTCGCGCCGCTCCTCGGTCACGCGCGCGAGCAGGCTCATGCGACCCGCGCTCCGAGCGCGCGCTCCAGCACGACGGTCGTGCCCG
>DASVFS010000118.1:0-7953 GCA_036379915.1 Conexibacter sp.
GTCCAGCGCCTTGAGCGCGAGCGTGTGGTTGAAGTGGATGTCGGCGATGATCGGGATCGGCGACTCTCTGACGATCGTCTTGAGCGCCTCGACGTCCTGCTCGCGCGGCACCGCGCAGCGCACGATGTCGGCCCCCGCCTCGGCCACGCGCTTGATCTGCGCCATCGTGGCGGCGAGGTCCGCCGTCTCCGTCTTCGTCATCGTCTGCACGGCGACGGGCGCGCCGCCGCCGACCGGCACCGGGCCGACGTGGATCTGCCGCTGCGAGGCCATGCCTCCAGTGTACGAGGCGACTCCTCAGCCCGCGTACAGCGCCTCGATCGCCTCCGCGTACTTCTCCCCGATCGGCTTGCGCTTGAGCTTCATCGTCGGCGTCAGCTCGTCGCCGCCCGGCAGCCAGTCGCCCTCGACGAGCGCGAAGCGCTTGATCTGCTCCACCCGCGCCAGCTTCGCGTTGGCGGCGTCGACGCCCGCCTGCACGGCGGCGCGCACGCGCGGGTCGCGCGCGAGCGCCGGCAGGTCGGCCGCCTCGATTCCCTCGCGCTGCGCCCACGCGGGCGCGAAGTCGGCGTCGAGCACGATCAGCGCGACGTTGTAGGGGCGGCGGTCGCCGATGCAGCAGGCCTGCCCGATCAGCGGCGAGGCGGCCTTGAGCGTCGCCTCGATGTTCGCCGGCGACATGTTCTTGCCGGCCGCGTTGATGATCAGCTCCTTCTTGCGGTCGACGATCGTCACGTAGCCGTCGGCGTCGATCGTCGCGACGTCGCCGGTGTGCAGCCAGCCGTCGGCGTCGATCGCGTCAGCCGTCTGCTGCGGCCGGTTGCGGTAGCCGCGCATCAGGAACGCGCCGCGGATCAGCAGCTCGCCGTCCGCCGCGAGTCTCAGCTCGACGCCCGGCGAGGCCGGCCCGACGGTGCCGATCCGCACCTCGCCCGGCCGGTTGCAGGTGCCGGCGGCGCACGACTCCGACAGTCCCCACAGCTCCGCCAGCTCGATCCCGATCGCGTGGAAGAACTCGATCACCGCGGGCGGCGTCGGCGCCGCGCCGACGTTGACCGCCACGAGCTGGTCGAGGCCGAGCATCGCGCGCAGCCCGCTGAACATCTCTCTGTCCGCCTGCTCGACGACGGCCGCCAGCTCGTCCGGCACCGGCTCGCCGCGCTGGCGCAGTCGCACGGCCTGCACCGCGGCGTCGAGCGCACCCTGCACGCGTGCGCGCGCCTCGTCCGGCTGGGCGGCGAGCATCGCCTCCAGGCCGGCCTTCAGCTTCTCCCACACGCGCGGGACGGCGAAGAACCAGGTCGGGTGGACCTGCGGCAGCACCTCGACGATTCTGCGCGGGTCGGGGCAGATCGTGATCGTGCAGGCGTAGACGACCGGCACGACGTGGTGCGCGTTGCGCTCGGCGATGTGCGCCGCCGGCAGCCACGAGATCACCTTCGAGCCGGGCCGCAGGTCGATCATGTCGAGGATCGACCCGACGGCGCTGAGCACCGCGCGGTGCGTCAGCTCGACGCCCTTCGGCGGGCCGGTCGTGCCGGACGTGTAGATCAGGGTCATGACGTCGTCGGGCTGCACCGACGCGAGCGCGGCGTCGACGTCGAAGTCCCGGTTGGCGCGCTCGACCTCGGAAAGCGCCGTTGTCCCGGCGACCGCCCCGCCGTCCACCACGACGACGTGCTCCAGCTGCGGCAGCTGCTCGCGCACGGCCAGCATCGCCGGCAGGTGCGCCTGCTCGACGATCGCGACGCGCGCGCCCGCGTCCTCCACGACGTAGCGGATCTGCGCGGGCGTGGAGGTCTGGTAGATCGAGAACGGCGTCGCGCCGAGCGTGACGGTCGCCAGGTCGCAGAGGTGGAACTCCGGGCGGTTGCCCATCATCAGCGCGACCGCGTCGCCGCCGCCGACGCCGAGCCCGGCGAGCCCGCGCGCGAGCGCGTCGACCCGCTCGCGCACGTCCGCCCACGTCAGCGAGACGCCGTCGTCGAGCGTGCGGACCGCGACGATGTGCGGGTGCGCGGCCGCCGTGCGCCGCAGCGCCTCGCCGAGCGTCGCCGCCTCGACTGCTGCGGGCGTCGCGTCGTGCGCGACCGTGCTGCCCTCCATCTCGCCCTCCTCCGCTTGGACCCGAGCTGGCTGGCCGGCCAGCAGCTCCGACGATACCTCAGCGCAGGTTGAAGCCGCCGTTGTGGAAGCGTTCGAGGTCGTTCGTGAAGCCGATCACGAACAGCATGAGCATGAGCGCGAAGCCGATCACGCTCGCGCGCTCCATGATCGCGAAGGGGATCGCCCGCCCGCGCACCTTCTCGGCCAGCGCCCAGAAGATGTGACCGCCGTCGAGCGGCAGGAACGGGAACAGGTTGACGACCGCGAGCGAGAGCGAGATCAGCGCGAGGATCCCCAGCGCGGTCGTGACGTCGGAGGAGAACGACTGCTGCGTAACGTGGTAGGCGCCGACGACGCTCCCGACCTGCTTGCGCTCGCTCGGCTCGAAGATGTGCACGAAGACGGACAGCGTCTTCTTCGTGACGTCCCACATCCCGCTGACGCTCTGGCCCGCCGCGGCCGCCGGCCCGTACGTCTCGTGGCGCTCGCCGTAGGTGAAGCCGAGCCGCATGAAGTGGATCCCTGTGCTGTCGTCGTAGCGCGGCCGGATGTCGAACGCCAGCCGTCTCCCGTCGCGCACGACGACGACATGGGCGGGCGTCGTCGCGACGCAGCCCGCGGTCGGTCTGCCGCCGGCGCACGTGTGCCGCCGCACTTGCGCGGCGATCGTCGCGAGGTCGCCGCTCACGCCGTCGACCGAGACGATCCGGTCGCCGGGCTGGAGGTAGCGGGTCGCCGGCTGGCGCAAGTCGTGCGAGGAGACCGTGTGGGTGCCGACGTAGGTGCCGTTGGCGAGGAACAGCGCCCACAGGATCAGGAACGCGATCACGAGGTTCACCGCCGGGCCGGCCGCGATCACGACGACCCGCTTCCACACCGGCTGTCTGTAGTAGGCCCGCACGGCGACGTCGTCGCTGAACTCCTCCCGCGGGTTCATGCCGGTGATTCTCACGTAGCCCCCGAGCGGGATCGGACCGATCCCGTACTCGGTCTCGCCGCGTCTGAACGAGACGAGCGGTCTGCCGAAGAAGAGGCTGAAGCGCTCGACCCGCATGCCGACCGCCTTGGCCGCGGCGAAGTGGCCCGCCTCGTGCAGGATGATCAGCAGCGCGAAGCCGACGAACGCGAGCAGCCAGCTCATGCGCTGTGCGCCTCCGCCTGCTCGACCAGCGCCGCCGCCGCGGCGCGCGCGTCGCGATCGGCCGCGTACAGCGTCTGGAAGGCGTGGATGCGACCGGCCGGGACGGTCTCGAGCGTGTGCTCGATCACCTCGGCGATCGCGTGGAAGCGCAGCCGGCCGTTCAGGAAGGCGTGCACGGCGACCTCGTTGGCGGCGTTGAGGATGCACGGCGCGGTGCCGCCCGCCTCCCCCGCCGCGCGCGCGAGTCGCAGGCAGGCGAAGGTCTCGGTGTCCGGCTGCTCGAAGGTGAGCGAGCCGAGCTGCGCGAGGTCGAGCGGCGCGACCGGCAGCTCGACGCGATCCGGATGGTGCAGCGCGTAGGCGATCGGCACGCGCATGTCGGGGTAGCCGAGGTGCGCGAGCGTCGCGCCGTCGCACAGCTGGATCAGGCTGTGGACGATCGACTGCGGGTGCACGACCACGTCGATCCGCTCGTACGGCGTGCCGAACAGGTGGTGCGCCTCGATCAGCTCGAGGCCCTTGTTCATCAGCGTCGCCGAGTCGATCGTGATCTTGCCGCCCATCGCCCAGGTCGGGTGCGCGAGCGCCTGCTCGACCGTCACGTCGCGCAGCTCGTGCGCGGAGCGGCCGCGGAACGGGCCGCCCGAGGCCGTGAGGACGAGCTTGTCGACCGTCCCCGCTCTCTCCCCCGCGAGCAGCTGGTGGATCGCCGAGTGCTCGGAGTCGACCGGGACGATCTGCGCGCCGGTCGCCTCCGCCAGCTGCGTGACGAGCTCGCCGCCGACGACGAGCGACTCCTTGTTCGCGAGCGCGAGGTCGATCCCCTCGCCGAGCGCCGCGACCGTCGGGCCGAGGCCGGCGGAGCCGACGAGCGCGTTGAGGACGAGATCCGCCTCGCTCTCGACGACGAGCCGCACGAGCCCCTCGGCGCCGGCGAGCACCTCGCCGTCCGTCCACGCCTCGGCCGCGCGCGCGGCGGCGTCGCCGTCGGCGAGCGCGACCCGCTCGACGCCGAGCTCGCGCGCCTGCGCGACGAGCGCGTCGGCGGACGACTCGGCCGACAGGCCGACGACCTCGAGCTCGCCCTCCGCACGCGCGACGACGTCGAGCGCCTGCGTGCCGATCGAGCCCGTCGAGCCCAGGATGAGGAGGCGGCGGGACATGGGGTCCCTGATTCTAGGTGGCGGGCTTTGCGCCGCCTACGCCAGCGCGTACCAGACGTAGTAGCCGACGACCGCGGCGAACAGGGCTGCGTCGACGCGGTCGAGCGCGCCGCCGTGGGCGCCGAACGCGGCGCCGGTGTCCTTCACGCCGACGTCGCGCTTGACGAACGACTCGAACAGGTCGCCGACCGGCGCGGCGATCGCGACGCCGATGCCGATCAGCAGCGCGTCGGTCGTCGACAGCCAGTCCTGGTAGAGGCCCGCGACGAGCACGCCCGCGATCGCCGCGAGCATCCCGACGAGAAGCCCCTCGACCGTCTTGTTCGGCGAGATGCGCGGCGCGAGCGGGCGGCGGCCGAACGCGCGCCCGCCGAGGTAGGCGCCGGTGTCGCCGACGAACGTGCCGACGAGCACGTCGATCACGATCGCGTTGCCGTGCGGCAGCTCGCGCAGCAGCACCGCGTGCGCGAGCGCGAAGCCGATCCAGTACACGCCGAACAGCGTGGTGGCCATCGCGAGCGAGGCGTGCTCGCGGCTCGGCCCCCACGCCGTCAGCGCGAACAGGACCGGGACCGCCGCGACCGCCGCCAGCAGGATGTGGAACTGCGTCCCGTACAGCGCCGCCGCCAGCAACCCCGCGAGCGCGAGGAAGCCGGCGAGCCGCACCGGCCGGACCGCTCTCAGCATGTCGTACAGCTCGTGCAGGCAGAGGCAGCCGATCGCGAACAGCGCGAGCGCCCACACGGCGCCGCCGACGGCGTTGACGACGATCACCGCGATCGCCGCGGGAATCGCGACGACGATCCGTGCGCCGAGGTCCGAGCCGCCGTGGCGGCGCGCCGTCCGGCGGCTGCGGCGCGCGCTCGGCGTCGGGCGCCGCCGCTGTGCGCTCACGCCGTCCGCCCTCCGAAGCGGCGCCGCCGCGTCGCGTACTCCGCGAGCGCGGCCTCGAACGCCGCGCGGTCGAAGTCGGGCCACAGCTCCTCGCGCGAGACGAACTCGGAGTACGCGGTCTGCCACAGCAGGTAGTTCGACAGCCGCTGCTCGCCGCTCGTGCGGATCACGAGCTCGGGATCGTGCATCTCCGGCGCGTACAGGTGCTGACGGAACTCCTCCTCGGTCGTGCCGCCGAACGAGCGCGCCGCGTCGACGATCTCGGCGCGCCCGCCGTAGTTGAAGGGGATGAAGAAGGTGATGCGGTCGTTCGCGGCCGTCAACGTCTCCGCCCATTCCATCCGCTCCACGATCGCCGGCGGCACCGGCGCGCCGCGCCGCCCGACGAAGCGCAGCCGCACGCCCTCTGCGTGCAGCTCGGGCGTCTCGCGCTCGATGTACTCCGCGAACATCCGCACGAGCGCCTTGACCTCCTCGACCGAGCGCGACCAGTTCTCGGTCGAGAAGGCGTAGATCGTCAGCTCCTCGATCCCGAGGTCGACCGCGTCGCGCAGGCGCGCCTTCACGTTCTCGGCGCCGGCGCGGTGGCCGTCGGTCACCGACAGGCCGCGCTGCTCGGCCCAGCGACCGTTCCCGTCCGTGATGATGGCGACGTAGCGGGCGCGCGCAGCGCCGGCTTCGTCGGAGTCGGACACGCTCACGGGCGCGTCAGACCTCGAGGATCTCTTCCTCTTTGTGCTTCAGCAGCCCGTCGAGCTCGTGGACCTTCTCGTCGGTCAGTCTCTGAAGCTCACCCTCGGCGCGGTGCTCGTCGTCGGCGCCGGCCTCGCCCGCGTCGCGCAGCTCGCGCAGGTCGTGCATCACGTCGCGGCGGATGTTGCGGATCGCGACGCGGCCCTCCTCCGCGATGCCGCGCACGACCTTGACGAGCTGTCTGCGCCGCTCCTCCGTCAGCTCGGGGATCGCGAGGCGGATCAGGTTGCCGTCATTGCTCGGCGTCAGCCCCACGTCCGATTCGAGGATCGACTTCTCGATCGCCTTGATCGAGCTCTTGTCGTAGGGCTGGATCGACAGCAGGCGCGCTTCCGGCGCGGCGATCGTCGCGAGCTGTCTGAGCGGCGTGGCGGCGCCGTAGTAGTCGACCACGATGCGGTCGAGCAGCGCCGGCGTCGCGCGGCCCGTGCGCACCGAGCCGAACTCGTGGCGCGTCGACTCGACCGACTTCGACATGCGCTCGCGCGCGTCCTGCAGCAGCTCTTCGATCATGACCTCACCAGAGTTCCGACGCGGTCTCCGCACACTATCCGGTCGATGTTGGACTCGTCGCCCATGTCGAAGACGACGATCGGCATCTCGTTCTCCATGCAGAGCGTGAGCGCCGTGGTGTCCATCACGCGCAGGCGGCGCTCGACCGCCTCCATGTGGCTGATCTCGGGGATGAACTCGGCCGTCGGGTCGAGCGCCGGGTCGGCGCTGTAGACGCCCTCCACCCCGTTCTTCGCCATCAGGATCACCTCGGCGTGCATCTCGGTCGCGCGCAGCGCGGCCGCCGTGTCGGTCGTGAAGAACGGGTTGCCGGTGCCCGCGGCGAAGATCACGACGCGGCCCTTCTCGAGGTGGCGCATCGCGCGGCGACGGATGTACGGCTCGGCGACCTCGGAGACAGCGATCGCCGAGACGACCCGCGTCGGCACCCCCTCTTTCTCGAGCGCGTCCTGCAGCGGCAGCGCGTTCAACAGCGTCGCGAGCATGCCCATGTAATCGCCGGTGGCGCGGTCCATCCCGGCCGCCGAGCCGGACACGCCGCGAAAGATGTTGCCGGCGCCGACCACGACCGAGACCTCGACCCCGCGCCGGTTGACGCGCGCGATCTGCCGCGCGACGGCGCGAATCCGCTCCGGGTCCGCGCCGTAGTCCTGACTGCCGAGCAGCGCCTCGCCCGACAGCTTCACGAGGACGCGCCGATAGGCGGGCGCGCCCTCGGGGACCGGTTCGGGGTCAGTCGCCAACGGCGAACCGCGTGAAGCGGCGGATCACGATGTTCTCGCCCGTTCTGGCGGCGAGCGCGGCGCGGATCTCCTCGATCGTGCGCCCCTCGTACTTCTCGCCGTTGACGTGCGCCTGCTTGAGCAGGACGACCTCCTTGAGCCAGGCGTCGACCTTGCCTCTGACGATGTTCGGACGGATGTTGTCCGGCTTGTCGGCGAACTGCTCCTCGGCGATGCGCGTCTCGCGCTCGACCTCCTCGGCCGGCACGCCGTCCTCCTCGACCGCGACCGGCGCCGCCGCCGCGATGTGCAGGGCGAGATCCCGCGCGAAGGAGACGAAGTCCTCGTTGCGCGCGACGAAGTCCGTCTCGCAGTCGACCTCGACGAGCACGCCGATCTTGCCGTTCGAGTGGATGTAGGACTGCACGGTGCCCTCGGAGGCCTCGCGCTCGCCGCGCTTCTCGGCTTTCGCCGCCCCCTTGATGCGCAGCGCCTCGATCGCCTTCTCGATGTCGCCGTCCGCCTCGACGAGGGCCTTCTTGCACTCCATCATCCCCGCGCCGGTGCGCTCGCGCAGGGCCTTCACGTCTTGGGCGGTGATGCTCATGCGGTGGGCTCCCCCCCGGAGCCGGAGTCGGTCGTGGACTGCTCGTCGGTCTGC
>DASVFS010000119.1:0-24279 GCA_036379915.1 Conexibacter sp.
ATCGACCTCGACGGCGAGCTCGTGCACATCGACGCGCTCGGCTCGGGCGGCTGGGTGACCGACAGAGGACGTCCGAGCGTCCCCGGCCGCGGCGGCTGGGCCGGCGGCCCGCCGTACTGGCGCGCCGGCGCCTACTGGCTCTCGCGCCTGCACCGCGTGACGTTCCCGCTCGCGGCCGGCGGCTGGTCGAACGGGCGCGGGCGCAGATACGTGCCGCTGCCGGGCGTCACGTTCGCGGCCGGCCCCTCGAAGCCGCTGCGCTACTACCGCAGCATCGCCGTCGACCCCGACCTGATCCCGCTCGGCTCGCTCGTCTACATCGCCGCCTACCGCCGCACCGCCGGCCACGGCTGGTTCCGCGCCGAGGACGTCGGCGGCGCGATCATCGGCCGCCACGTCGACGTCTACCGCTCGCCGCCGAGAACCCCGGACGCCGGCGCGAGCATGTACGACGACCAGCGCATCTACGTGATCCCGCCCGGCCGCTCGCCGGGGCCCGACGCGCCGTCGCGCGACGGCTCCCCGCCGCCCTCCCCGCCCCCGTCGTCGGGCGGCGGCGCGGGCGCACCCTCGTAGGCGCCCGCCAACTACACTGCTCGCCCATGGCGAAGCAGCAGAGACCGCGCATGCAGCGGCAGATCCAGGCCGGCAGCCTGGCCGCGATGGAGCGGCTGGAGCAGCGCAGCGACGAGGAGCTCGAGGCGGAGACGAAGTTCAAGGCCGCCGCGCTCGCGATCCTCGGCGCGCGCGCCGCGGAACGCTACGACGCCAGAGCGACGCGCGCCTACTACCAGAGAGCGCTCGCCGCGGCCCGCCCGCAAGAGCGGATGCAGCTGCGCCGCATGGCCGACGCCTCGATCGCGCTCGCGGAGCGCCGTGCCGGGGACCTCAAGGAGGCCGTCACGCGCCTCGGCCAGACGCCGCCGAGCGACCGCCAGCTGCTGATGCTGCGGCTCGCGGGCCTGGTCGCGCCGCCGCCCGGCTCGAGCGTGCTCGCGCGCATGCGCGGCATCGCGATCATCCTCGGGA
Organism: Conexibacter sp.; assembly: GCA_036379915.1. Classification (GTDB taxonomy): domain Bacteria; phylum Actinomycetota; class Thermoleophilia; order Solirubrobacterales; family Solirubrobacteraceae; genus Conexibacter. The sequence continues at coordinate 1,030 of DASVFS010000119.1, forward strand.
TCGTGATCGCGCTGCTGCTGATCGGCCTCGGCCTGGCCGAGCTCGTCGCGCTGCCGTTCGGCGGCGTCGGGCTGATCGGCGGGATCTTCCTCGGGCTCGTGATCGTGGCCGCGATCCTCGGCGTGCTGGCGCTGCTCGGCAGGCGCCGGCAGGCGCGCGCGAGAGCGGCGGCGCTCGCCGCCAGGCGCTGACGCCGGCCGCGAACCGCCCGCCCTCATGTGCGGCCGCTACACGCTCGCCTCCACGACGCCGGCGCAGCTGCGCGCGCGCTTCCCGCTCGGCGAGTCGGTGCAGATCGCGCAGCGCTTCAACGTCGCGCCGGGCGACGACGTGCTGGCAGTCGTCATGCGCGACGGCGGCCCGACGGGGGCGCTGCTGCGCTGGGGGCTGGTGCCGCCATGGGCGGAGGATCCGAGCGTCGGCTTCAAGATGATCAACGCGCGCGCCGAGACCGTCGCCGACAAGCCGGCCTACCGCGGCCCGTTCCAGAGAGGACGCTGCCTGATCGTGGCCGACGGCTTCTACGAGTGGCAGCGCGAGGGGACGAGACAGCCGTTCCACATCACGCGCGACGGCGGCGAGCCGTTCGCCTTCGCGGGATTGTGCACCGCCTGGCGCGATCCGCGCACTCCCGACGGCGAGCTGCTGCGCTCGTGCGCGATCGTCACGACGGAGGCGAACGCGAAGATCGCGCACATTCACCCGCGCATGCCGGTGATCCTCGATCCGGCCGACGAGCAAGAGTGGCTCGATCCGAACACGCCGCAAGGACGGCTGGAGCAGCTGTTGCGCCCGCTGCCGGTCGACCTCACGCAGGCGCGCGCGGTCTCGAAGGCGGTCAACGACGCGCGCTACGACGGGCCCGAGTGCCTCGCCCCGGCCGAGCCGGAGGCGCCGCCGCCGCAGGGCGAGCTGTTCTGAGCGAGCGCGCCCGGCGCCGCGTCAGTGCGAGCTGAGCGTCGCCGTCTCGATCACGACCGGCTCGGCCGGCGGACCGTCTCTCGAGCTGGGATCCGCGAGCGGCAGCACGCCGATCGTGTCGACCGTCTCGAGCCCCTTCACGACTCTGCCGACGAGCGCGTACTGCGGCGGCAGCTGGGCGTCCTGGGCGATCACGACGAAGAACTGGCTGCCGGAGGCGCCGTCGGGCTCGGTCCCCGACTTCGCCATCGCGACGACGCCGTGCCAGTACTTCAGGTCGCGCGGCGGTCGCTCGACGACCGTGTAGCCCGGGTTGCCCGAGCCGCTGCCGGTCGGATCGCCGCCCTGGATCACGAAGTTCGGGGCGATGCGGTGGAACGTCAGGTCGTCGTAGAAGCCCTTCTTCGCGAGCGAGGCGAACGACGCCGCCGTCTTCGGCGCGCGCGCGGTGTCGAGGCGGACCGTGAACGAGCCGCAGTTCGTCGTGAACGTCACGTCCCATGTCTTGCTCGGGTCGAGCAGCCGCTGCGGCTTCTTCAGTCTCTGCTCGCCCTTCACCGCGGGCGCGTCGACCGCCTTGCAGGGGCCGGCGTCGGCGCTCGTCGTCGCGGCCTGCGTGGCGTCGCCGCCGTCGTCCGAGCTGCCGCAGCCGCTCAGCAGGACGAGTGCGAACGCGCCGAGCAGCGCAAGCAGCGCGAGCGGTTAGCGGGTGCCGGACACGGTCGCGAAGCATAACGACCGCACCGGTCCGTCTCGCCGCAGGGCGGTGCATCGGCGCGCCCCGCCGGCCGCGCGCGCCGCACCGGCGGCGGCCGTCGATACCGTTCCCCGCATGGAGCGCGACGTCGCCCTCATCGTCAACCCGACGGCCGGCGGGGGGCGCGCGCTGCGCGCCCTGCCCGCCGCCGAGCAGGCGTTGCGCGCGGCCGGCCTGCGCGTGCGCCTGTCGCACACGCGCGACCTCGAGCACGCGCGCGCGTTGGGCCGCGCCGCCGGCGCGGCGGGCGAGGTCGCGGCGGCGCTGGGCGGGGACGGGCTCGTCGGCGCCGTCGCCGACGGCCTGCGGACGGCGGGCGGCGACGGCGCGCTCGCGATCGTCCCCGGCGGGCGCGGCAACGACTTCGCGCGCGCGCTCGGGATCCCGCGCGACGCGGCGGGCGCCGCGGCGGCGATCGCGAACGGACGCGAGCGCGCGATCGACCTCGGCGTGTGCGGCGAGCGCGCGTTCGTCGGGATCGCCTCGTGCGGCTTCGACTCCGACGCCAACCGGATCGCGAACGCGACGCGCGTGCCCGGCGACGCCGCGTACGTCTACGGCGCGCTGAGGGCGCTCGCCGGCTGGCGTCCCGCGCGCTTCGAGCTGGAGCTGGACGGCGAGCGCGTCGAGCACGTCGGCTACAGCGTGGCGGCCGCGAACGGGCGCCAGTACGGCGGCGGGATGCTGCTCGCGCCCGACGCGTCGCTGGAGGACGGCCTGTTCGACGTCGTGACCGTGGCGGACGTGCCGCGGCGCCGCTTCCTGCGCGGGCTGCCGAGAGTCTTCCGCGGCACGCACGTGCGCAACGAGGAGGTCGCGGTGCGCCGCGCGCGCGAGCTGCGGATCGCCGCCGACCGGCCGTTCGCGCTCTACGCCGACGGCGACCCGATCGCCGAGCTGCCGGCGACCGTGCGCACGCTCCCCGCCGCCGTGCGGGTGATCGTCCCGTGAGCGCGCTGGCGCCGAAGCTCGCGGTCGCGCGCGCGGTCGGAGGACTTGCCCGTGCAGCCGGGCGCGGCGGCGGCACGTCGCTGCCGGGGAAGGTGCTGATGCGGCTCGACCCGCAGGCGATCCGCGCGCTCGCCGCGCGCCTGCCGCAAGGCTCGGTCGCGATCTCCGCCACGAACGGCAAGACGACGACGGCCGCGATGGTCGCGTCCGTGCTCGGGCGCCGGGGCACGCGGCTCGTGCACAACCGCGCCGGCGCGAACATGGCCGGCGGGATCGCCTCGACGCTGCTGGAGGCCGCGCGCGGCGGCGGGATCGACGGCGAGCTGGGCCTCTTCGAGGTCGACGAGTTCTGGCTGCCGCAGCTGGCGGGCGAGCTGGCGCCGCGCGGGCTGCTGCTGAGCAACCTGTTCCGCGACCAGCTCGACCGCTACGGCGAGCTGGAGACGATCGCCGAGCGCTGGGCGGAGGTCGTCGCCGGGCTTCCGGCCGAGACGCGCCTCGTGCTGAACGCGGACGACCCGCTCGTCGCGGACCTCGGGCGCGGGCGCGAGCGCGTCGTGACGTTCGGCGTCGAGGACGACGCGATGGCGCTGCCGCAGATGCAGCACGCGGCCGACTCGAAGCACTGCCGCAGATGCGGCCACGCCTACGCGTACGAGGCGATCTGGCTCGGGCACCTCGGGCGCTACCGCTGCCGGCAGTGCGGCGCGCGCCGCCCGGACCCGGACGTCGTCGCGACCGACATCCGCCTGAACGGCACGCGCGACGCCGCCTTCACGCTGCGCGCGGGCGAGCGTGCCGCCGTCGTCGCGCTCCCCCTCCCCGGCCTCTACAACGTCTACAACGCGCTCGGAGCGGCTGCCCTGTGCCATGCGCTCGAGGTGCCGTTCGACGAGATCGTCGCCGGCTTGCAGGAGGTCGAAGCCGCCTTCGGCCGTGCGGAGACGATCGAGCTCGACGGCCGCCCGCTGTCGATCCTGCTGATCAAGAACCCGGCCGGCGCGAACGAGGTGCTGCGCACGCTCGCGTTGGAGGATCCCGCCCGCCCGCTCGACCTGCTCGCAGTCCTCAACGACAACGTCGCGGACGGGCGCGACGTCTCGTGGGTGTGGGACGCCGACTTCGAGCTGCTCGCCGGCCGTGTCCGGCGCGTCACCTGCGCGGGGACGCGCGCGGGCGAGCTCGCGGTGCGCCTGAAGTACGCGGGCGTCGAGCCCGCGCGGCTGGTCGTCGTGCCGCAGCTGGAGCGCGCGCTCGACGCCGCGCGCGAGGACATCGACCCCATCCACCCCGGCACCCTGTACGCCCTCCCCACCTACACCGCGCTGCTGGCGCTGCGCGAGCTGCTCGCGCGCCGCGGCGCCGCCCCGGAGTACTGGCGGTGAGCGAGCCGACGACGCGCCCGTCCGCCGCCCGCCGGTCGGGCTCGGCCGCGGCGCTCGCCCCCGCAGGGCTGCACGTCCTCTGGCACGACCTCGAGTGCGGTCGCTACGCGCAGGACCTCCCGCTGTGGCGCGAGCTGGCGGCCGAGCGCGAAGGCCCGGTCCTCGACCTCGGCGCCGGCACGGGCCGCGTCGCGCTCGAGCTCGCGCGCGCCGGCCACGAAGTGACCGCGCTCGACCTCGACCCGCCGCTGCTCGCCGCGCTGCGCGAGCGCGCGAGCGCCGCCGGGCTGAGCGTCGAGACGGTCGCGGCCGACGCGCGCGACTTCGCCGGCGCGCTCGGCGGACGCACCTTCGCGCTCGTGCTCGCCCCGATGCAGACGATCCAGCTGCTCGGCGGCGCCGAGGGGCGCGCCGGGCTGCTGCGCTCCACGCGCGCGGCGCTGCGCCCCGGCGGCCTGCTCGCGTGCGCGCTCGCCGACGCGCTCGAAGGCTTCGACGCGGAGCACACCGAGCCGCCGCTGCCGGACGTGCTGGAGCGCGACGGCTGGGTGTTCGCCAGCCAGCCGGTCGCCGTGCGGCCCGGCGAGGCGGGCACGACGATCGAGCGGATCCGCCAGACCGTCGCGCCGGACGGCGCCCGCACCGCGGAGGGCGACACGATCGTGCTCGACAAGCTCGACGGCGACCAGCTCGAGGCCGAGGGCGTCGCGCTCGGCTTCCACGCCGCCGGCAGGCGCTTCGTCGAGATGACGGACGAGCACGTCGGGTCCGAGGTGGTGCTGCTCGCGGCGCCGCCCGGCCTGCCGCCGGAGGCGCGCGGATGACCGACACCCTGCGCGTCTGCGCGCTCTATCCCGACTTGATGAACATCTACGCCGACCGCGGCAACCTGCTGCTGCTGCGGCGCCGCTGCGAGTGGCGCGGGATCGGCTTCGAGCTGTCCGCGAGCGACCTCGGCGAAGCCGTCGACCCGCACCAGGCCGACCTCTTCTACGTCGGCGGCGGCCAGGACCGCGACCAGCGCCTGTGCGCGCTCGACCTCGCCGAGGTCAAGCGCGAGGGCCTGCACGCCGCCGCCGCGCGCGGCGCGGCGCTGCTCGCGGTCTGCGGCGGCTACCAGCTGCTCGGCCACTCCTACGAGCTGGGCGACGAGACGCTGCCGGGCGTCGGGCTCGTCGACCTGCGCACGGTCCGCTCCGACGGCCCGCGGCTGATCGGCAACGTCGCGATCGAGGTCGAGCTGCCCGGCGTCGAGCGTCCGCGGGTCCTCGCCGGCTTCGAGAACCACGGCGGCCGCACCCGGCTCGGCCCGGGCGCGCAGCCGCTCGGGCGCGTGCTGCGCGGCCACGGCAACGACGGGCGCAGCGGCTTCGAGGGCGTGCGGTCCGGCAACGTCATCGGGACCTACCTGCACGGGCCGCTGCTGCCGAAGAACGCGTGGCTGGCGGACTGGCTGATCGCGAGAGCGCTCGGGCGCGACGAGCCGCTCCCCCCGCTCGACGACGCGCTCGAGACGGCGGCGCACGCGGAGGCGCGTCGCGCGGCGGGAGTGTGATGGGATCCCCGGCGATGCCGTCGCGCCGCCTTGCGCCGCTCCTCGCCGTGCTCGCGCTGCTGACCGCCGCGGCCGGGTGCGGCGGGAGCGGTTCCGCCGGCGACGGAGAGCCGGGCGCGGGCGCACGGGAGCCCGGCGCCGACCGGCCGCCGGTCACGCTCGGCACGCGCACGTCGAGCGAGCAGATCCTGCTCGGCCAGCTCTACAAGCAGGCGCTCGAGGCGCAGGGCTTCACCGTCGCGCTCAAGCAGAACATCGGCTCCGCGCAGATCGCCGACGAGGCGTTGCGCCGCGGCCAGATCGACCTCTATCCCGAGGATGCCGAGATCGGCGGCGGCGCCGAGGAGCAGGGCTTCGTACGCCTCGCCCCGACGCCGTTCAGCAACGTGCAGGCGCTCGCCGTCCTGCCGCAGCTCGCGCGGGCGCACGGACTCAGAGCCGTCGGCGATCTCGCGCGGATCGAGGCGCCGCGGCTCGGAGCGCAGCCGGAGTTCCTGACCGACGCGCCGGGCCTCCCGGACCTCGAGCGCGTCTACGGGCTGCGCGAGGTGGCGTTCGCACCGCTGACGATCGGGCTCCAGTACGACGCGCTCGAGCACGGCAAGCTCGACGTCGCCGTCGTCTCGACGACGGACGGCGAGCTGCAGGACGGCAGATTCGTCGTGCTCGCCGACCCGCGCGGCCTGTTCGGCGCCCGGCACGTGGCGCCGATTGTCTCCGCGCGCGTGCTCGCGGCGGAAGGGCCCGCCTTCGCCCGCACGCTCGACGCCGTCAGCCGCGCGCTCACCACGCCCGCGATGCGCGAGCTCAACGCCGCCGTCGCGATCGAAGGGCGCTCGCCCGCCGACGCGGCGGCCGAGTTCCTGCGGGACGCGGACCTCGCCTGACGGCGCGGCCGTCGCGCTCGTGATCGGCGACGCGGCTCCCTGAACGTCACCGGGGCCGACGCGCCTGACCGCGCCGGCCCCGATGTTCCCCCTCCGCGCAGCGTCCCCCGGCGCCGCACGCCCCCGGCCGTCCCCCGGCGGCCGAGCCTGCGATCCAGAAGGTAGCGCGACGTCGAGGTCCGACTGGTGACGAGGTCGTGAAGACGACCTCTGTCAGCTGCCGCTCGAGCCGAAGCCGCCGGCGCCGCGCTCGCTGCTCGGCAGCTCGTCGACCTCGACCGTCGCCGGCAGCTCGAGCTTGACGAGCACGAGCTGCGCGATCCGGTCCCCGACCGCGATCTCGCACGGCGCCTCGCGATCGGTGTTGAGCAGCAGCACGCGGATCTCGCCGCGGTAGCCGGCGTCGATCAGCCCGGGCGCGTTCACGAGCGCGATCCCGCTGCGCGCGGCGAGGCCCGAGCGCGGCAGCACGAGGCCGCCCTGTCCCTCGGGGATCGCGACGGCGATGCCGGTCCCGACCGACGCGCGCTCCCCGGGTTCCAGCGTGACCGCTTCGGTGGCGTGCAGGTCGAGCCCGGCGTCGCCGGCGTATGCGCGGCTCGGGAGGACAGCGTCGGGATGGAGGCGCTTGACTGCGAGGGGAGCGACCCCCACCTCGATTCCGCTCACGCCGGCCGCCCGTCCACGGCGTACCGCTCGAAGCGCGCCGCGACCGTCGGCGGCACGCGCGCACGCACCCGGACACCCTCGGGCGTGTCCTCACGCACGAGGTCCCCGGCGACTTCGTGCAGCTCCGCGAGGCGGTCGCCGTCACGGTACGGCAGCAGCAGCTCGACGTCGCGCAGCGAGCGGCTCAGGTCGGCCTCGATCCGCTCGCCCAGCTCCTCCAGTCCGTCGCCCGTGAGTGCGGACACGAGCACGCCGTGGGGGTGGCGCAGGCGGACGTCCTCGCGGCCGTGCGCGTCGAGCGCGTCGGCCTTGTTGAGCACGAGCAGCCGCGGGCGGTCGCCGGCGCCGATCTCCTCCAGCACCTCGTGCACCGCGCTCATCATCACGTCGAGCTCCTCCTCCGGCGCGGAGGCGTCGACGACATGCAGCAGCAGGTCCGCCAGGCGCGTCTCCTCCAGCGTCGCGCCGAACGCGTCGACCAGCTGGTGCGGCAGCTTGCGGATGAAGCCGACGGTGTCGGTCAGCAGATAGTCTCGCCCGCCGAGCCGCCAGCCGCGGGTCGTGGGATCGAGCGTGTGAAAGAGGCGGTCGCGCACGCCGACCTCGGCGCCGGTGAGTCTGTTGAGGAGGGTCGACTTGCCGGCGTTCGTGTAGCCGACGAGCGCCACCTCCGGGAGCTGGGCGCGCGTGCGCTCGGCGCGCATCGTCTCGCGCGAGCGTCTGACGCCGGCGAGGCGCCGTCTGAGCGCGGTGATGCGGTCGCGGGCCAGGCGGCGGTCGGTCTCGATCTGCGTCTCGCCCGGTCCGCGCGTGCCGATGCCGGGGCCGCCGCCGGGCGCGCCCGCGCCGGCGCCGAGCCGCTCCAGGTGCGTCCACAGGCCGCGCATGCGCGCGAGGTTGTACTCCAGCTGCGCGAGCTCGACCTGCAGCTTGCCCTCGGCGGAGTGGGCGTGCCCGGCGAAGATGTCGAGGATGATCGCCGTGCGGTCGATCACCGGCGTCCCGAGCGCCTCCTCGAGGTTGCGTCCCTGACGCGGCGAGAGCTCGTCGTCGCAGGCGACGACGTTCGCGTCGCGGGCTCTGATCGCCTCCTTCAGCTCCTCGAGCTTGCCGGGGCCGAAGTACGTGTTGGGATGCGCCTGCTCGCGGTGCTGGACCATCGTCCCCACCGTCGCGACGCCCGCGGTGCGCAGCAGCTCCTCCAGCTCGCCCAGGTCGTCGCCGGCCTCCAGCACGCCGATCGCGAGCGCGCGCTGCCGCGCGCGGCCGACCGGCTGCCCGTCGCGTCCGGGCGTCTGCGCCACGCGCCCGTTGCGGTTCTTCACTGACGACACGCGTCTGAGTCTAATTCGTCGCGAACCGGGGCCCCGACCGCGCGGCATGCCTGCGAACGTCACAGGATGCCCGAGGACCGCGGATCTGGGTGTCCTGCAGACCACCGAGTTCGCGGTCCTCGGGGGGACGCGGTCATCGGCGCGCTCGCGGCAGGCCAGCACGGCGTGGTCTCCCGCGGCCAGCTCCTCGATGCCCGGATCACGCCGACGATGATCGTGACGCGGGTGCGCTGCGGCCTGCTCATCCCGCTCCACCGCGGCGTGTACGCCGTCGGCCACGCGCACCTGCGCCCGAACGGGTACCGGCTCGCCGCCGTCCTGGCGGTGGGCGCGGGCGCGGCCTTGAGCCATCGCGACGCTGCGGCGCTCCACGGTCTCCGGGATGGCGGCGGGATCCGGATCGATGTCAGCACGCCGGCGGAGCGGACGAGCACCGAGCGGATCCGTGTCCATGCCCGCCGCGCGCTCGACGCCCGCGACATCACGACGGTGAGCGGCATCCCGGTCACGACCGTCAGCCGCACGCTGGTGGATCTCGCCGAGGCGCTGGCCCACCAGCAGCTCGCCAAGGTCCTCGGCGAGGCCGAGCGCCAGGGCGCGCTCGACGTCAAGGGCATCGAGGAGGCCGTCGAGCGCCTGCGCGGCCGGCGGGGACCGAGCGTGGCCAAGGTCCGGGCGGCGCTGGCCGAGCTGGCCGCCCACGGCACACAGCTCACCCGCTCAGCTCTGGAGGACCGCCTCCTCCCCCTCCTCGATGCCCACGACCTGCCCCGCCCTGCGACGAACGCGCATGTGGAGGGCTACGAGGGAGACGCGGTGTGGCGGAAGGCACGGCTGATCGTGGAGCTCGATGGCTGGGACGCCCACAAGACCCGCCGAGCCTTCCAGCACGACCGGACCAAGGCGAACGCGCTCACGAACGCGGGTTGGACCGTGCTGCGCTTCACTCACGACGATCTCGTACGGCGGCCCGAGGTCGTGGTGGCGGGCGTGAGGATCGGGCTCAGCCGAGCTGCTTGATCCGCTCGACCGCCTCGAGCAGCCGCTCGTCCGGCGTCGTCAGCGAGATGCGGAAGAAGCCCTCGCCGGAGGCGCCGTACGCGCCGCCCGGGCTGACCACCACGCCGGTCTCCTCCAGCACGTGCTCGCAGTACGCCGCGGCCGACTCGTAGCCCACCGGCACCGGCGCCCACACGTAGATCGTGCCCTTCGGCGGCGTCACGTCGACCCCCGCCGCGCGCAGGGCGTCGCACACCAGATCGCGGCGGCGCTTGTAGACCGCGTTCATCGCGGCGACCTCGGCGTCGACCGACTCCGAGAGGGCGGCCACGCCGGCCAGCTGCACGGCCTCGAACAGTCCCGAGTCGACGTTCGACTTCAAACGCCAGTACTGCGCGATCGCCTCGGCGTTGCCGGCGACGAAGGCGCAGCGCCAGCCGGTCATGTTGTAGCCCTTCGAGAGCGAGAAGACCTCGACGCCCACGTCCTTCGCGCCCGGCGTCGCGAGGAACGACGGCGCGACGTAGCCGTCGTACGTCGTCTCGCTGTAGGCGTTGTCGTGGACCACCAGCACGTCGTGCTCGCGCGCGAACGCCACGACCCGCTCGAACAGGCCGTCCGGCACGACCGCGCCCGTCGGGTTGTTCGGGTAGTTGAGGAACATCAGCTTCGCGCGCGCGGCGTCCTCGGCGGAGATCGCGTCGAGATCCGGCGCGAAGCCGAGATCGGGCACCAACGGCATCAGCACCGCGTCGGCGCCCACGAGCGTCGGCCCGCCCGTGTAGACCGGATAGCCCGGGTCGGACGCCAACGCGCAGTCGCCCGGATCCAGGAACGCCAGGTTCAGGTTGAAGATGCACTCCTTCGCCCCGATCGCCGGCATCACCTCGGTGTCGGGGTCCAACGCGACGCCGAAGCGGCGCGCATAGAAGGCCGCGACCGCCGCACGGAACTCGGCGCGGCCTCGGTTCGACGGGTACTGGTGCGTCCCCGGATCCGCCACCGCCGCCTGCATCGCCGACACGATCGGCGCGTACGTCGGCGTGTCCGGATCGCCGATCCCGAGCGAGATCACGTCGACGCCCGCCGCCTTCTTCTCGGCGATCTTGCGCTCGAGCTGCGCGAACAGATACGGCGGGATCAGGTCGAGGCGTCTACTCGGTCGCATGCAGCTCCTTCAGGAAGTCGTCGGAGAGCGTCCCGGAGAACACGGGGACCGCCCAGCCGGTCAGGTTCACGTGCAGGTCCTCCCCGACCTCGACGGTCAGCTCGCCGCCGTCGAGCTCCACCACGACCGGCGAGTCGCCCCCGCGCAGCACGTGCGCGACGGCCGCGCCCGTCGCGCCGGTGCCGGAGGACAGCGTCTCGCCGACGCCGCGCTCGAAGATGCGCGCGCGGATGCGGTCGGGCGCCAGCTCGGCCCACCACGAGACGTTCGTGCGGTTGGGGAACAGCTCGCTGTGCTCGATCAGCGGCCCGAGCGCCGGCAGGTCGAGCGCCTCCAGCTCCTCGACGCCGTCCACCCGCATCGAACACTGCGGGTTGCCGATCGAGACGTGCTGGAACGCCCACAGCCGCCCGGGCGTGCCGATCTCCCCGCTGCCGTCCTCGGCGCCGCCGGGGTAGTCCTTCGACGTCAGCCGCGCGCGGCCCATGTCGACGCGGCATGTCGTCGGCCCGGTGATCGTCGGGCGGATCTCGCCGGCGGCCGTCTCGATCGAGAAGACGTCGGAGTCCGTCCAGCCGTGGCGGCGCAGGTACATGATCGCCTCGCGCGCGCCGTTGCCGGACAGCTCGGCCTCCGAGCCGTCGGGGTTGAAGATCGTCAATCTCGCGACGAAGCCCGGCTGAGTCGGCGGCGACAGCAGCAGGATCCCGTCGGCGAAGACGCCGAAGTGGCCGGCGCAGATCGCGCGCACCCGCGCGGGCGTGAGCGGGAACGGCAGCGCGCGCTCCTCGACCACGAGGTAGTCGTTGCCGAGGGCTTGCCATTTCTCGAAGCGCATGCGGCGCCGGAGCCTATCGGCTCGCCAATCGAGGCAATCCAAACGCGCCAAAGCGCGCGTATATGACACGACGGACCTTCGATCCCCATCAGAACGGAGCGACGGATGTCCCCCATCTTCGCCGACTTCTCCCTCGGCGACGCCCTGCTTGTCACCCTCGAGATCTTCTTCCTCGTGATCTGGATCTGGATCCTGATCACCGTGCTCGTGGATCTGTTCCGCGACCACGAGCTGTCCGGCTGGGCGAAGGCCGTATGGGTCTTCTTCCTCATCGTCCTGCCGTTCCTCGGCGTGCTGATCTACCTGATCGTCCGCGGCGACGGGATGCGCCATCGGGCCGTCGAGGAGCAGCGGCACATGCAGCAGGCGAGCGAGGAGTACATCCGCTCGGTCGCCGGCTCCTCGCCCGTGGACCAGCTCCACAGACTCGACGAGCTGCGCGCGAGAGGCACGATCACGCAGGACGAGTTCGAGCGGCTGAAGGCGAGCGTGCTCGCGTAGCGAGCTCCTCGGCGACGTCCTCGGCGGTGCGGCCGGTGACGTCGATCGTCTCGACGCCCGCCAGCTTGCGCATCCACGTGAGCTGGCGGCGCGCGTAGTTGCGCGTGCGCCGCTGCATCGCCGCGACGTCGCCGGTCAGCAGCTCCTCGAAGCCGAGCGCCTTGCGCGCCGTCTCCGACGCGCCGGCGGCGTGCGCGCGCAGCACCTGCTCGCGCGCGCCGGCGGCGACCATCTCCTCCACGCGCGCGTCGATGCGCGCGTACAGCGCCTCGCGCTCCAGCGTCAGCCCGGCCAGCAGCGTCGGGTGGCGCACCTCGTCGGTCCACAGCTGTGAGGGACCCTCAGGCGGTTCGAGCTCGCCGGCGTCGAGCAGCTCCAGCGCCCGCACCACGCGCTGACGGTCGTTGGGGTCGATCCCCTCCGCCGCCCACGGCGCCCGCCGCGCCAGCTCGGCGTGCAGCGCCGCCGCCCCGCGCGCCTCCAGCTCCCGCTCCCACCGCTCGCGCACGCCTTCGGGCGGCGGCGGCTTGAGCGCCAGCTCGGTCAGCGCCGCGCGCAGGTAGAGGCCGGTCCCGCCGACGACGAGCGGCCGCCGCCCGGCCGCCAGCGCGCCGTCGACCTCCGCGTGCGCCAGCGCCGCGTACTGCCCGGCGCTGAAGGTCGCGTCGACCGGCAGGAACGAGACGAGGCGGTGCTCCAGCGCCGCCTGCTCGGCCGCGCTCGCGACGCCGGTCAGCAGCTCGAGCCCCGCGTAGACCTGCAGCGCGTCGGCCGAGATCGCGACCGGGTCCTCGCCGGCGGCGCGCAGCCGCGCCGCCAGCGCGACCGCGACGGCGGTCTTCCCGATTCCCGTCGGACCGAAGATCGCGATCACCTGCGCGGCCACGCGCGGGAGTATGGCGCGGCCCCGCGGAGACCGGCCGGAGCGCTTGTCGCACAGGGGTATGGTGGGATGCATGGGCGTCCGCATCGGCACCGGCATCTCCACGCACGAGGATCCGCGCGTCGGCGCGATCGAGGCCGCGCAGGCGGCCGGCGCCGCGCTCGACGGCGCGGGCGCCGACCTCGTCGTGCTGTTCGCCTCCGGCGGGCACATGGAGAACCCCGAGGCGACGCTCGAGGGCGTCCACGAGGCGCTGCGCCCGGAGGCGCTCGTCGGCTGCGGGGCGGGCGGCGTGCTCGGCTGCGGCGCCGAGCACGAGGAGGGCATGGCCGTGGCCGTGTGGGCCGCCTCGCTCGGCGGCGGCCGCGCGCAGACGTTCCACGCGGTCGCCTCCGTGCACGAGGACACGGTCACCGTCATGGGGATGGAGGACCTCGCCGGCGCGCGCGGCGCGATCCTGCTGCCCGACCCGTTCAGCTTCCCGACCGACCCGCTGCTGCAGGACCTCGCGACGCGCGCGCCCGGCGTGCCGGTGATCGGCGGCCTCGCGAGCGCGCGCCGCCCCGACGAGACCGGCGTGCTGTTCCATGGCGACGAGGTGCGCGACGGCGGCGCCGTCGGCGTGCGCTTCGACGACCTCGACGTGCTGCCGTGCGTCTCGCAGGGCGCGACGCCGGTAGGGCCGGAGATGACGATCACGGAGGCGGAGGGAAACGTGATCAGCGAGCTGGCCGGGCAGCCGGCGCTCGACCGCATACGCGCGGTGATCGAGGAGCTCGACCCGGTCGAGCGCACGCTGATCGCCGGCGGGCTGCTGATCGGCCTGGTGGTCGACGGCGGCCGGCCCGAGTACGGCCACGGCGACTTCCTCGTGCGCCAGCTGCTGGGCGCCGACCCCGTCGGCGGCACGCTCGCCGTCGCCGCGCCGGTCGAGCCCGGCCAGGTGCTGCGGCTGCACGCGCGCGACGCCGCCTCGGCCGACCGCGACCTGCAGGAGCAGCTGCGCCTGCGCGTGTCCGCCCTGGGCGGCGCGCCCGCGGGCGCGCTGGCGTTCTCCTGCAACGGGCGCGGGCGCGCGATGTTCGGGATCGAGGATCACGACGCGGGCGCGCTGTCGGAGGAGCTGGGCGGCGCGCCGTCGGCCGGCTTCTTCGCGGCCGGCGAGATCGGGCCGGTCGGCGGGGCGAGCTTCCTGCACGCGTTCACCGCGACGGTCGCGCTGTTCGGCGCGTAGCCTTCCGCGCCATGACAGCGATTCAAGGCACCGCGCTCGTGACGGGCGCGAGCGGCGGCATCGGGCAGGCGATCGCGCGCGCGCTGGCGGCGCGCGGCGCGGAGGTCGTGCTCACGGGCCGCAGAGCGGACGTGCTCGAGCCGCTCGCGCAGGAGCTGCGCGGGCGCGCGCTCGCGCTCGACCTGGCGCGGCGGGACGCGGTCGAGCAGCTCGTGGAGCAGGCCGGCGAGGTGGAGCTGCTCGTCGCGAACGCGGCGCTGCCGGGCGCCGGGCTGCTCGACGACTACACCGTCGAGCAGGTCGACCGCGCGCTCGACGTGAACCTGCGCGCACCGATCGTGCTGGCGAAGCTGATCGGCGCGCAGATGGCGCGCCGCGGCCGCGGGCACATCGTCTTCATCTCCTCGCTGTCGGGCAAGGCGGCCTCTCCGCGCGGCTCGCTCTACTCGGCGACGAAGTTCGGTCTGCGCGGCTTCGCGCTGTCGCTGCGCGAGGACCTGAAGCCGTCCGGCGTCGGCGTCTCGACGATCTTCCCCGGCTTCATCCGCGACGCCGGCATGTGGGCCAACTCCGGCGCCAGACTGCCGTCCGGCGTCGGCACGCGCTCCCCCGAGGACGTCGCCGCCGGCGTCGTGCGCGCGATCGAGCGCAACCGCGCGGAGGTCGACGTCGCCCCCTTCATGCTGCGGATCGGCGCCGCGATCGCCGGCCTCGCGCCCGAGCTGTCGGCGCGCGCGAGCCACCTGATGGGCGGCACCAGAGTCGCCGACTCGCTCGCCGAGGGGCACCGCGGAAACCGCTAGACGGTCGTCCGCTCCCCCGCCACCCGCGCGATCCCCTCCAGCAGCTGGTCCGCCAGCCGCGCGCCGTCGCGCTCCTGCTCGGGCGTCGCGCGGATCCGCACGATCACCTGCTCGCCGTCGACCTCCTCGAGCGCGATGTGGGGCATCGCCCGCAGCGGCACGTCGATCGCCGCGCGCAGCAGCGCCTGCACGTCGGTCGGCTTCGTGCCGTGGCGCAGCACGACGCGCACGTCGACCGGCTGCGGCTCGCGCAGCGGCACGACCGCCGCGCCGAGCACGACGCTGTTGGGGACCATGATGCGGTCCTCCCCGCGCGCGAGCGTCGTGTAGAGCAGCCCGAGCGAGCTGACGACGCCCTCCGCCTGGCCCGCGAGCCCGCCGGCCTGCAGGCGCACGCGCTCGCCGACGCGGAACGGCCGCGCGCTCAGCAGCACCGCGCCGGCGATCAGGTTGCCGAGCGTCTGCTGCGCCGCGAGGCCGACGACGACGGCGGTGAAGGCGCCGCCGACCGCGAGCGTGCGCGGCGTGAGGCCGGCGATCCGCAGCGCGACGACGGTCACGATCGCGATCGTCACGAGCCGCAGCAGGAAGCCGACGGTGCCGGCGGTGCCCGGGTCCATGCGGCGCATCAGGTCGGGTCCGACGACGCGGCCCAGCGCGCGCGCGAACGCCCACCCGAGCGCGATCAGCGCGACCGAGGTGAGGATGCGGACGAGCGTGTCGAGGTCCGCGCCGAACAGGCGGTCGCGCTCGGCGTAGACGACCAGCACGGCGGCCAGCAGCGGCAGCAGCACGAGCGCCTCGCGGCGCGCCCTGCGGGCGGCGGCGCGGCCGAGCTGGCGCGAGAGGCCGACCTCCTCCCACGCGTGCGTGCGCGTCTGGAGCATCGCCTCCAGCGCGCGCTCGCGGCTCTGTCTCAGGCGTGTGCGCACTCCTGAACGCCTCTACCCCCTGTGCGCGGGCCGACACGCGAGCAGCCGCGGCCCGAGTCGGCGCGATCGCGACGGCGCAGCGCGACGAGTTCGGCGTGCGCTGACCGCCCGACTTGCGTCCGCCGGGATCGATGCGAACATGTGTTCGCATGCGCTGGGACAACCTGACCGTGGACGCCGACGAGCAGGCGCGCCTCCCCGGCTACCGCGAGGGCGCCGTCGTGCGCCGCTTCGACGCGCCCGAGGCGCTCGACACGCGCTTCTACGAGGTGTGCGCGAGATCGGCGCTGAACCGCGTGCCGAAAGCGTCGCGGATGCCGTTCAGATGGACCGTGAACCCATATCGAGGGTGCACACATGCGTGTTGTTACTGCTTCGCCCGCCCCACGCACGCGTACCTCGACTTCGACGCCGGGCGCGACTTCGAGCGCGAGATCGTCGTGAAGGTGAACGCGCCGGAGGTGCTGCGCGCGGAGCTGGCGCGGCCGTCGTGGCGGGGCGAGCACGTCGCGATGGGGACGAACACCGACCCGTATCAATGGGTCGAGGGCCGCTACCGGCTGATGCAGGGCATCTGGGAGGCGCTGCGCGATGCGCGCAACCCCTGCTCGATCCTGACGAAGTCGCCGCTGCTGCTGCGCGATCTCGGCCTGATGCGGGAGATCGCGGCGGTGACGGACATCTCCGCCTGCCTGTCCGTCCCGACGCTCGACGAGCAGGCGTGGCGCGCGACCGAGCCGCACACGCCGCACCCGCGCGCCCGGCTCGAGGCGGTCGGCGAGCTCAACCGCGCCGGCATCCCCTGCGGGATCCTCGTCGCGCCGCTGATGCCGGGCGTCAACGACGCGCCCGAGCAGGTCGAGCCGATCCTCGAGCTGGCGGCGGCCAACGGCGCGACCGGCGCCGGCGGGATCGCGCTGCACCTGCGCCCAGGCGTACGCGAGGTCTTCATGGACTGGCTGCGCTCGCAGCGGCCCGACCTCGTGCCGCGCTACGAACAGCTCTACGCGCGCGGCTCGTACGCCCCCAAGGCCGAGCGCGAGCGGATCGCCGGCGTGCTCGCCGCCGCGCGGCGCAAGCACCCGTTGCGCGGGACGCGGGCCGGCGGGTTCCGCCGCAACGCCCGCTCGCCGGCGCTCGATCCTCCGGCCGCGCCCCGAGGGTCGCCGCGCGCGTCGCCGGCCGTGCAGCAGTCGCTGTTCTGAGGCGCGATCGGTGCTGCCCGTGGGCAGCTCGCGCGCCACCGCGGCCGTCGCTAGCGCGCGAGCAGGTCCGGCAGGTCCTGCAGCGCGTGGAGCGGCTGGGCGCCCAGCTCGCGCAGCCGTGCGGCGTGGGCTGCGTCGCCGTTCGCGTAGCCGAACGTGCGCATCGCGGCGGCGCGCGCTGCCGTGACGCCCGGGACGCTGTCCTCGACCACGACGCACGCCGGCGGCAGATAGCCACATGCCGCCGCCGCGTGCAGGAACAGGTCCGGCGCGGGCTTGCCGCGGGCGACCATCGTCGCCGAGAAGATGCGGTCGTCCGGGATCGCGTCGCGCAGGCCGGTGATCCGCAGCGTCTGCTCCATCTTGCTCATGCGCCCGCCGGAGGCGATGCACGCCTCCCAGCCGGCGGCGCGCAGGCCGTCGATCGCCTCGCGCGCGCCCGGCACCGGCCGCAGCTCGCGCTCGAACGCCTCCGCGCGCTCGGCGACGAAACGCGCGATGAAGTCGTCGGGCAGCGGCCGGCCGAGGTGCTCGGCCGCCTTGCGCTCGACGTCGGCCATCGCGATCCCGACGAAGCGCTCGCGCACCTCGGCCTCGGACAGCGTCCCGCCCGCGCGCGCGAGCGCGCGTGTCAGCTCGCGCATCGAGATCCCCTCGCTGTCGACGAGCACGCCGTCGCAGTCGAAGATGACGAGGCCGCGGGCGTCGCCCGGCGCGGCCGCGCCGCCGTGCGCGTCGCCAGGCCTCGGCCCACGCGCGCGACCGGTCGCGTGCCCGCCCGCGCCGCTCACCGCGCGGCGCGGGCGAGCAGCGACTCCTCGCCCGCCAGCGTCTGGCTCGTCGCGCTGGCGATCTCGACCTGCACGTACTCGCCGGGCTGCGCGAGCCCGCTGAAGTTGACCGCCTTGTTGTGGCGCGAGCGACCGCGGAGCCGCGTCGGATCGGTCCGCGAGGGGCCCTCGACGAGGACGTCGAGCGTGCGTCCGACGAAGCGCTGTGCGCGCGCCTTCGCGTGGCGCTGGATCACCTCGACGAGCCGTTCCATCCGCTCGACCTTCACCGGATGCGGGACCTGGTCCGGCAGCGTCGCCGCCTCGGTCCCGCGCCGCGGCGAGAAGACGAACGTGAAGGCGCCGTCGTAGGCGACCTGCTCGCACAAGGACAGCGTCTGCGCGAAGTCCTCCTCCGTCTCGCCGGGGAAGCCGACGATGATGTCGGTCGTGAGCGCGACGTCCGGCACGTGCTCGCGCAAGAGCGCGACGCGGTCGAGGTAGCGCTCGCGCGTGTACGTGCGGCGCATCGTCTTGAGGACGCGGCTCGACCCGCTCTGCAGCGGCAGGTGGACGTGCTCGCACAGTGCGGGCAGCTCCGCGTGCGCGCGGATCACGTCTTCCTTCATGTCCTGCGGGTGCGGCGAGGTGTAGCGGATGCGCGCGATCCCGTCGACCGCGTCGACCGCCCGCAGCAGGTCCGCGAAGCTCGCGGCCGGCTCGCCGCGGCGCGGCAGGTCGCGACCGTAGGCGTTGACGTTCTGCCCGAGCAGCGTGACCTCGCTGACGCCGTCGGCCGCCATCCGCTCGACCTCGGCGACGAGCGCCCCGAGCGGGCGCGAGACCTCGCGCCCGCGCGTGCTCGGCACGATGCAGTAGGAGCAGACCATGTTGCAGCCGACGGAGATCTGCAACCAGCCCTGGAACGCGCGCGCCCGCTTCTCCGGCAGGTCGCCCGCGAAGCCCTCGAACTCGAAGTAGCCCTGCGCGGTCAGCGAGTCGCTCGTGAGGAACTCGGCGAGCTTGTGCACCTGGCCCGGCCCGAACGCGACGTCGACGAACGGGAAGCGCTCGAACACCTCGTCCTTGACGGACTGCGCCCAGCAGCCGCCGACGCCGATCACGACCTCCGGCCGCTCGCGCTTGCGCCGCTTCGCGTGGCCCAGATGCGCGACGAACTTCGTGTCGGCCGCCTCGCGGATCGAGCACGTGTTGAAGAGGATCAGATCCGCTTCGTCGGGACTCGGCGCCTCCGCGTAGCCGAGCGACTCGAGCATCCCCTTCATCCGCTCCGAGTCGTGCTCGTTCATCTGGCAGCCGAACGTCGTGACGTGGTAGCGCTTCATCGCCATCCAAGGGTAACCGGCCGCCGCGTGCGGCAGGCGGCGGCCGCCGGCCCTATCTCGCGTACTCCACCGAGCGCGACTCGCGGATGACCGTGACCTTGATCTGGCCCGGATACTCGAGCTCTCTCTCGATCTCGCGGGCGATCTCGTGGGAGAGCAGCGCCATGCCATCGTCGTCGACGCTCGTCGGCGCGACCATCACGCGGATCTCGCGGCCGGCCTGCATCGCGTAGACCTTGTCGACGCCGGCGTGGCGCGTCGCGATCTGCTCGAGGTCGCGCAGGCGTCTGACGTACTGCTCGAGCGACTCGCCGCGCGCTCCCGGCCGCGCGCCGGAGAGCGCGTCGGCGGCCTGCACGATCACCGCCTCGACCGTCTGCGGTTCGACCTCGTTGTGGTGCGCCTCCATCGCGTGCGCGACCGCTTCGGACTCGCCGTGCCGGCGCGCGATGTCGCCCCCGACGAGCGCGTGCGGCCCCTCGACCTCGTGCGAGACGGCCTTCCCGATGTCGTGCAGCAGCGCCGCGCGCCGCGCCGTTCTCGGCGAGGCGCCCAGCTCGTTCGCCATCAGCGCCGCGAGGCGCGAGCACTCGACCGAGTGCGCGAGCACGTTCTGGCCGTAGCTCGTCCGGAACTTGAGGCGGCCGAGCAGCTTGATCAGCTCCGGGTCGAGCCCCTGCACGTTCGCCTCGAAGACCGCCTGCTCCCCCAGCTCGACGATGTGGTCCTCGAGCTCGGACTTCGCCTGGTAGTACATCTCCTCGATCCTCGCCGGGTGGATCCGCCCGTCGGCGAGCAGCTTCTCGAGCGTCATGCGCGCGATCTCGCGCCGCACGCCGTCGAAGCCGGAGAGCACGACCGCGTTCGGCGTGTCGTCGATGATGAAGTCGACGCCCGTGAGGTTCTCGAGCGCGCGGATGTTGCGCCCTTCGCGGCCGATGATGCGCCCCTTCATGTCGTCGGACGCCAGCTGCACGACCGCGACGGTCGTCTCCGTCGCATGGCCGGCGGCGATCCGCTGCATGCAGACCGAGAGGATGTTGCGGACGCGCCGGTCGGCGTCGCGCTTGGTCTCCTCCTCGACCTGGCGGATCAGCTTCGCGGATTCGTGGCGGACCTGATCCTCCAGCTCCTTCAGGAGCAGCTGCTTCGCCTGCGCGGCGGTCACGCCGGCGATCCGCTCGAGCTGGCGCTCGAGCCCGCGACGGCCCTCCGTCAGCGCGTCCGCCGTGCGCTCGAGCGCCTCCGCGCGCTCGTCGATCGCGCGCTCGCGGCGCACGATCTCCGCGCGCTGCGCGTCGAGCGCCTCCTCCTTGCCGAGCACGCGCTCCTCGATCCGCACGAGCTCGGCGCGACGCGCGACCAGCTCCGCGTCGGTCGGCGCCAGCTCGCGCGTGCCGGCGACCGTCGCAGCCGGGCGGCCGCGTCCGTAGAGCACGGCGGCCAGCACGAGGCCCACTGCCAGCAGCGCCGCCGCGATCACGATCTCCATGGGTGTTCCTCTTCCTCAGCCCGGCGGGGGAGCCGGACCGGTTCACGATCCGTTTGGGTAGCGTCGGACGGGCCGTGCGAGGCGCACGCGTCGAATCCGGGTGCGGCGCGCCGAGACGCCGCAGGTCGCGAACCGGCTAGGCCGGTGGTCGCGTCCGTTGTGCTCGCCGGCGCATGCGCGCGGCGGACGAGCTGAGCGGTCGGGTCGCGGCGGTCAAAGGGTCAGATTCCAGGATTCAGGCTGTTTGCTGCTGTTTCATGCCCTCGTGGGCCAGTCGTTCGCTGCCCTGGATCGTAGTACCGGTGCTGAGGAGGCGCAATCGAGCGCCGTTAGGACCACACGACGGACGGAAGGCGCCGCCCGTCAGTCGGGGCGCCCGCTCCGGGCGTGCGCGCGGATCGCGTCCCACGCGAGCTCCTGGTCGTAGCCCTTGCGCACCAGCACGCCATGTGCGCGCCGGCGCTCGCGCGGGTCCTCGCCGAGCAGCGGGAAGCGCCGCGCCAGCAGCGCGCACGCCGCGTCGAGCTCGCCGTCGCGGTCGCGCACCTCGATCGCGTCGCGCGCGATCCCCGGCGCCACGCCGAGCGCCAGCAGCCGGCGCTCGATGCGGTCGGCGCCCCACTCCTCGAGCAGGCGCTTGTCCTCCGCGAACTGGCGCGCGAAGCGCCGGTCGTCGAGGTAGCCCTCGTGCTCGAGGCATGCGAGCGCCTCGTCGATCGCGCTCGGCTCGATGCGCTTGCCCTCCAGGAAGCGGCGCATCTCCAGCACGGTGCGGTCGCGCCGCCCGAGGTAGCGAAAGGCGAGGTCGAGCGCGTGCTGGAGCCGCAGCTCCGGATCGACTGACTGCTCGCGCACGAGCGCGGCGAACGCTTCCACCGGCCTTCGCCCCTACGCCGCCGCCGGTTCCAGCTCCGCCTCGTCGGCGCCGGTCTCCCCTTCGATCGGCGCCACCAGGTCGCGGCTCAACCCGAGCGCGGCGTAGATCTTGTCCTCGATCTCCTTGGCGATCTCCGGGTGCTCGACGAGGAACGCCTTCGCGTTGTTGCGCCCCTGCCCGAGCCGCTCGTCGCCGTAGGAGAAGAACGAGCCCGACTTCGTGACGATGTTGTGCTCGATCCCGTAGTCGATCAGGCAGCCGGTGGTCGAGATTCCTCTGCCGAACTCGATCTCGAACTCGGCCTGCTTGAACGGCGCCGCGACCTTGTTCTTGACGACCTTCACGCGCACGCGGTTGCCGACCGCCTCGGTGCCGTCCTTGATCGTCTCGATGCGCCGGATGTCGAGGCGCTGCGAGGAGTAGAACTTCAGCGCGCGCCCGCCCGGCTGCGTCTCCGGCGAGCCGAACATGACGCCGACCTTCTCGCGGATCTGGTTCGTGAAGAGGCAGAGCGTCTGCGTCCTGTTGAGGTTCGCCGTCAGCTTGCGCATCGCCTGCGACATCATGCGCGCCTGCACGCCGACGGTCTGGTCGCCCATCTGCCCCTCGAGCTCCGCGCGCGGCGTGAGCGCGGCGACCGAGTCGACCGCGACGACGTCGACCGCGCCCGAGCGCACGAGCATGTCGGCGATCTCGAGCGCCTGCTCGCCGTAGTCCGGCTGGGAGACGAGCAGCGAGTCGATGTCGACGCCGATCTCCTTCGCGTAGAGCGGATCCATCGCGTGCTCGGCGTCGATGAACGCGCACGTGCCGCCGAGCTTCTGCGCCTCCGCGAGGATGTGGTAGACGAGCGTCGTCTTGCCGGAGGACTCCGGGCCGAAGACCTCGACGATGCGCCCGCGCGGGACGCCGCCGATGCCGAGCGCGAGGTCGAGCGAGAGAGCGCCGGTCGGGATCGCGTTGACGCGCACCTGCGCGCCCGGATCGCCCATCCGCATGACGGTGCCCTTGCCGAACTGGCGCTCGATCTGCGTCAACGCGCCCTGCAGGGCGGCGTCGCGGGCCTTGGCGGCCTTCTCGTCCTGACTCATCGCTCGAAGCTCCTTGTGCTCACGTGAGGGGTTCACCGTACGCCCACCTGCGGACGGAACGTGGTCGAACGTCCGTTCGCGTACACCACGATGGTAGGAGCCGCTTCGCGGCAGGGCAACACCGCTCTGCGCAGTCGCTCAGGCGAGCCTGCTGATCGACAGCGGCTCGCCGAGCGCGAGCCCCGCCGCTCCGCCGCCCGCCGCGGAGGCCTCCACCAGCTCCGCCAGCGGCGCGATCGCCTCCTCGGGCTTCCAGCCGAGGAACGCCAGCGTCACGTGCAGCGACGCGGGCGCGACGGCGTGCAGCGAGTCCGCGCCGCGCAGCACCGGCGAGCGCCACGCGATCAGCGCCGTCCGGACCGCGTCCGGCAGCTCCAGCGCGGCGAACAGGCGCACCGGCGCGGCATTCCGGCGGTCAGGCGGCGGGGCCGGCGAGCGAGCGGGCTCGGCGGCGTCGCGCATCAGGCGTCGCCGGTCTGGCCGAGCAGCAGCCGGCGCAGCAGATGGAGCGCGACGGTCGTCGCCCGGTCGCGCACGTCGGCGCGCCCGCCGGGCAGGTCGAGCCGCCGGCTCACGCGCGCGCCAGCGCGCTCCGCCACCGCCACGTGCACGCGCCCGACCGGCTTCTCGGGCGTCCCGCCGCCCGGACCGG
>DASVFS010000120.1:0-4312 GCA_036379915.1 Conexibacter sp.
CGCCTCGGCCGCAGGGACACGTGCGTCCGCGTCGCGTCGGGGATCGAGGGGGAAGGTGAGCGGGGCCGAGGAGGCCGGCCCCGATCGCCGCCCCTCGCCCGCGCCGTCCCCGCACCGTCCCGCACCGCCCGCCGGCCAGGCGTCGCCCGCATGCCGTAACTTTCGCGCCGCGGGCCGGTTGGAACACGCGATGCCGCGCCCGGCGCCGTTCGCCATGCCACGTCCCCCGCTCGCGCTCCGTCAGTCCAGCTCGCTCCTCCGCGCCGTCGCGCTCGCCGTCGCGGCGATCGCGGCCGCGCTCGCGCTCGCGACCGCACCGGCCCGCGCGGGCCTGTTCGCCGGCGACCCCGTCGTCGGCCCGACCTCCGCGCTGCAGTCGCTGCAGGGGATCGACCTCGCGCCCGACGGCAGCGGCGCGATCGTCTACCTGATGGACGACGGCGGCGCGCCGCACGTGTTCGTGAAGCGCTTCGTCAACGGCACGTGGAGCGCCGCGGAGCGGCTCGACGCCGACCTCGGCGGCGCGGCCACCCAGGCGTCCGTCGCGGCCGGCGACGGCGGCCGCGTGCTCGTCGTGTTCGCCAACGCCGGCAACGTCTACGCCTCCACGCGCCCCGCGGCCGGCGGCGGCTGGACGCGCCAGACGCTGTGGAGCGGCGGCGGCGCGTTCGACCCGGCGGTCGACCACAGCGTCAACGGCAAGGGCTACGCGGCCTTCACGGCGCCCGGCGCCGGCGGCCACGACGTGCGCGGCGCCTACGCGCGCGACGGCGGACCCTGGACCGTGATCGGCGCGCCGCTCGACGCGAGCGCCGGCAACGACGCCGGCGCCGGCAGCTCCCGCCCGCGCGTGGCGGTCTCCGCCGACGGCGTCGCGATCGTCGTGTGGGGCGAGGCCGGCCACGTGTTCGCGCGCCGGCTGCAGGGCGCCCGCCCGAGCGTCGTCGCCGTCGATGCGCTCGCCGGCCTCACGCTCGAGGGCGTCCAGGCCGTCGCGGCCGACCTGCCGGTCGTCAGCACGCAGGACGACGACAGCTTCACCGGCGTCGCGCTGCGCGCCACGTTCGACCTCGGCGGCGGCACGATGCGCGCCCGCCCGGTCTTCCGCCGCCTGCGCGGATCGCGCTTCGAGACGCCGGTCTCGGTCGAGCCCGCGCCGCTCGGCGGAGGCCAGGACGCGAGCGCGCCGCGCATCGCGACGGTCGGGACCGGTCAGGGGCTCGTCGTCGCCGGCAACCTCACGACGAACGCCACGAGCGCGCTGCAGCTGCTGTTCGACGTCCAGCCGACGACGCCGCTGCTGCCGATCGACTCGCTCGCCGCCAACACGGCGCCCGGCTTCGCCGCCCCGGCGACCGCGACCGCGCGCAAGATGCTCGTCGCCTGGCAGGTCACGCCGTCGGGCGGCGTCCCGCAGATCCACGCGCGCTACCGCGACGGCGGCGACTTCGAGGCCGAGCAGGTCATCTCGCGCAGCGACCTCGGCCCGACCGACGCCGCCGACGGACTGCTCGCGGCCGCCGACGACGCGGGCGACATCGCGGTCGCCTACGTGCAGGACGTCCCGGGGCAGGGCCGCGCGATCGCCGTCGCGACCGTCGACCAGCCGCCGGGGCGCTTCGCCGTCACGCGCCTCAGAGGGTTCCTGCGCAGCGACCGCCCGACGCTGTCGTGGACGACCTCGCGCGAGACGTGGGGGCGCTTCTTCAGAGTCGTGGTCGACGGCGTCCAGGTCGGCGTCACCGGTCGTCGCAGCTTCCGCCCGTCCGCGCCGCTCGCGCAGGGCGCGCACACCTGGCAGGTCTTCGCCCTGGACCGCCGCGGCCAGCAGTACGCCGCGCGCGCGTCGAGCGTCAAGGTCGACACCGTCCCCGCGTTCGTGAGGGCGCGCGTCAGCGGACCGCGCAGGGCGAAGGCGACGCTGCTGCTCGCGGTGCAGGCGACCGACACCCCGACCGGCACCGCGCGCAAGGCGGCCGGCGTGCTGACCTCCGGCGTCAGACAGGTCGTCGTCGACTGGGGCGACCGCACGCCGACCGTGCAGATCCGCCGCGGCGCGCAGCACGCCTACGCGAGGCCGGGCCGCTACGCGCTGCGCGTGCTCGTGACCGACCGCGCCGGCAACCGGTCGACGTTCCGGCAGGTGCTGAAGATCGCCAAGCCGGCGAGAAGATCGCGGCGCAGATCCGCGCGCTAGGCTCGCCCGACCGATGAGCGAGCTCGGCGCCCCGCACCTCACCGTCCGCGCCTGCTCGCACACGCTCGCGCTCGGGGAACGGCCGTGGCTGATGGGAATCGTGAACGCCACGCCCGACTCGTTCTCCGACGCGGGCGAGCGCCGCACGCTCGACGACCGCGTCGCGCTCGCACGCGAGCTGCTCGAGGCGGGCGCCGACGTGATCGACGTCGGCGGCGAGTCCGGTGTCACGAACAGACCGGCCGTCGACCCGCAGGAGGAGATCGCCCGCGTCGTGCCCGTGATCGAGCGGATCGCCGGCGAGCTCGCCGCGATCGTCTCGGTCGACACGTACAAGCCGGCCGTCGCCGCGGCCGCGATCGCCGCCGGCGCCTGCATCGTCAACGACGTCAGCGGCCTGCGCGACCCGGCGCTCGCCGACGTCTGCGCGGACACCGGCGCCGCGCTCGTCGTCATGCACACGCGCGCGGCGCCGAAGCAGAAGCTGCTCGATCCCGCGATGGACGGCCGCATGGCGGACGACGTCGTCGCGTTCCTGCGCGAGCGGATCGCGCTGGCGCGCGAGCGCGGCGTCGCGGACGAGCAGCTGATCCTCGATCCGGGCCCGGACTTCGGCAAGACCCCCGCGCAGACGGTGGAGGTGCTGCGCCGCCTCGACGACGTGCGCGCGCTTGGGCGGCCGTTGCTGATGGCGCTCTCGCGCAAGGACTTCATCGGCGCGATCACCGGCCGCCCGCCGCGCGAGCGCGGCGCCGGCACGCTCGCCGCGCTCGCCTGGGGCCTCGACGCCGGCGGGCACGTCTTCCGCCTCCACGACGTCGCCGCCGCGGCCGACTTCATCGCCGTGCGCGAGGTGCTCGCCGGTCGGCGCGAGCTGGCCGCCGACGCGCGGCTGGCGGAGGCGCTGCGCCGCCAGCAGGTCAGCTAGGGTTCGCCGCGCCGAGCCCGAACTACGGCTCGAACGATCGCCGGCCGCTGACGCCAACGCGGCCGGAGCCCACCGATTCAACCCCGACAGGAGGACCATGCCCGTACTCGAACGCTCCGCGCTGGCCGACAGCCCGCTTGCAGATCTGCACGCGATCGCCTCGGAGCTGGGCATCGACGGCTTCCGCCGTCTGCGCAAGGAGGACCTGATCGACGCGATCGTCGCGCGCCAGAGCGGCGACGGCGGCGGCGAGGAGGCAGCGGACGCCGACGATGCGCCGGCGCGCCCGCGGCGGCGCCGCGGCGGGCGCGGCCGCTCGCGCGACCGCGACGAGGAGCCGGAGGCCGCCAAGGCCGAGCCGGAGGCGGACGAGCGGCCTGCCCGCCGCGAGCGCGCCCCGCGCGAACGCGGTGACCGCGAGGACGCCAAGCCCGCCCGCCGCGAGCGCGAGGAGCGCGCCAAGCCCGCGCGCGAGGCCGAGGCCGGCGACCGCGCCGTCGAGGGCGTGGTCGAGCTGGCCGAGAACGGCTCCGGCTTCCTGCGCCTCGGCAAGGGCGGTACGCCGTCCGACGACGACATCTACGTCTCCGCCGCGCAGGTGCGCCGCTGCGAGCTGGTCGACGGCGACCGCGTGGGCGGTCCGGTGCGCCCGCCGCGGCGCTCGGAGCGCTTCCCGTCGCTCGTGCGCGTCGACACGATCAACGGCCGCCCGGCCGACGAGGTCTCCGACGGCGTGCGCTTCGACGAGCTGCCGGCCGCCTTCCCGACCGAGCGTTTCGCGTTCGGCGGCGACGACGAGACCGTCCAGGTGGTCGAGTTCCTGACGCCGTTCGGGCGTGGCTCGCGCGTGACGATCGCGGGCGCCGCCCACACCGGCAAGAGCGAGACGCTGCGGCGCCTTTCGCAGGCGCTCGCGGAGCTCGGCGACGAGGTCGAGCAGGCCGTCGTGCTCGCCGGCGCGCGTCCGGAGGAGATTGCCGAGTGGAGAGCGGGACCGGTCCAGCCGGTGGCCGCGCTCAGCTTCGCCGCGAGCGCGGACGCGCAGGCGCAGGCGGTCGAGCGCGCGATCGACCAGGGCAAGCGCGTCGCCGCGCGCGGCGGGCACGCCGTCGTGCTGATCGACACGCTCCAGGGCCTCCCGGCCCCGGCCGCCCGCAAGGCGCTCGCGGCGGCCCGCAGCATCCCCG
>DASVFS010000121.1:0-3867 GCA_036379915.1 Conexibacter sp.
TCGCGCCCGGCCTCGCGGCACGCGGCGTCGATCCGCTCCTTGCGCTCGCGCGCCTCCTCGGCGGTCGGGCCGACCGTGTTGTACTCGTCCGCCCAGCGGGCCGCGAGCGCGACGCTGCGCGGGCCGGCGCTGCCGCCGACGAGCAGCGGCGGCCGCGGCTGCTGCAACGGCTTCGGCCGCGGGTCGGCGTCGTGCAGGCGGTAGTGCGCACCATCGAAGTCGAACGGCTCCTCGCCCAACGAGCGGTTGACGATCTCCAGCTGCTCGGCGAGCGCGTCGATCCGCTCGCGTGTCGGCGGGAACGGGAAGCCGAGCCGCGTGTGCTCGGGCTCGTGCCAGCCGGCGCCGATGCCGAGCTCCACGCGCCCGCCGGAGATGTGGTCGACCGTCACGACCGACTTCGCGAGCACCGACGGGTGGCGGAACGTCGCGGGCGAGACGAGCGTGCCGAGCCGCAGCGTGCTGGTGACGGCGGCGAGCCCGGCGAGCGTCGTCCACGCGTCGAGCGAGCCCCGCTCCCACGCGCCGACGACCGACAGGTAGTGGTCGGAGCGGAACAGGCCGTCGAGCCCGTGCGCCTCGCACGCCCGCGCCAGCGCGACCCACTGCTCCCAGGAGACGCTCTCCTGGCCCTCGATCATCAGGCAGACGCGCACGCGGACGATTCTGCCGGATCAGCGCCCGAACCAGCGGGCGCGCCGGTCGGAGCCGAAGCGCTCCTTCTCGGCGCGCAGCTCGGGCGACGGGACGCCGAAGACGCCGGTCGGTCTCGGGCCGGAGCGGAAGTCGACCGTGACCGCGCCGATGCGGTCACCGCCGAACTCGATGTAGCAGGTGCCAATCCCGTCGTAGGGCGCGGGCGGGTCGTCGCCGCGCAGCTGCGCGAGGATCCCCTTCGCCGCGACGCGCGCGGCGCCCTCGGCGAACACGCCGGCCTTCGGCACGCCCGCGGTCGCGACGTCGCCGACGGCGTAGACGCCGGGGAAGCGCGTCGCGAGCGTGGCGGGGTCGACCGGGATGTAGCCGTCCTCCGTCATGCCGCTCGCGAGCACGACGTCGGGCGCGCGGTGCTTCGGCACGCCGAGGAACAGGTCGTAGGCCAGCGCGCCGCCGTCGTCGAGCGTGGCGACCCCGCGCTCATCGTCGACCGCGGCGATGCGGCGGCCGGTGATCAGCGCGATGTCGCGCTCGGCGAACGCCTCGACGAGCGCGGCCGACGTCTCCGGCGAGGGCGGGACCGGCGAGCCGAGCGGGATCGAGAACGTGATGCGGCAGCGCTCGCGCACGCCGCGCCGTGTCAGCTCGTCGTGCAGCAGCAGCGCGCACTCGCTCGGCGCAGGCGGGCACTTGAAGGGCGCGCCGCAGACGCCGATCAGCGCGTGGCCCTCCGAGAACGACCGAACGGCCGGCGCGAGCCCCGCCGCCCCGGCCACCGAGTAGAACTCGTTCGCCTCCGACAGGCCGGGCGTCGCCGCGTAGTCGTAGTCGGCGCCGAGCGCGACCACGAGCACGTCGGCCTCGTGCACGCCGGCGTCGGTCGTGACGCGCCGCGCGTCCGGATCGATCGCGGTCACCGTCTCGCGCAGCAGCCGCACGCCCGGCTTGACGACGTCGCGGTACGGCAGCCGCACGGCGTCGAGCGTCGTGCGGCCGAACAGCACGTCGAGCTTCGAGAAGCCGAACACGAACGCGTCGCCGTGGTCGATCAGCGTGACGTTCGCCGCGTCGCCCAGCTCCTCCGAGAGGATCGTGCTCAGCTCCAGGCCGCCGAAGCCGGCGCCCAGCACGACGACGCGCTCGTCCATGCGGCGACCCTACCCGACTCGGGCGCGCCCGTCAGAGCGCACCCGAGCCGGTCGGGCGTCGTGCTAGGAGCGCGGGTCGTCGACCACGAGCTCGACGTTGCGGTCGTTCGCTTCGCCGGTCGCGCCGCCGTTCACCTGCGGGTCGTTGAACGACAGCGTGCGGCTGATCGCGGCGAGCTGGTCCGTCGTGAACCCGCTCGCGCTGCCGGCCGCCGGCACTTCGTACGTCGCCGAGTGGTCGAGCAGCGTGCCGAAGATCGACAGCGTCCCGTCGGCGTTGTCCATGAGCTCGATCAGGCGGCTCTGCTGCGGCCAGTCGATCTCGGAGGCGGTGTTGATCTCCCACCAGTTGGCGGTGCCGGCCGGGCAGCCGCTCGCCGAGCCGCACGCGAACACCTTGTTCTCGTGCGTGTGGCCGGTCACGTACGCGACCACGTTGTGATGCGCGTTGAACAGGCCCTGCAGTTCGGCGCCGAGGTGGATCGGCGTCGAGACGCGCGGGTCGCGATCGCAGCCGGGGTTCCTGTCATGCCCGTGGCTGTCGTTCGTCGTGCAGGCCGGCGCCGACTCGTCCGAGATGTTCGCGGTCAGCGAGCGGATCGGGTGATGCGCGAACACGACGATCACCTTCCTCGCCGCTTCCGCCGCGTTGAGCTCGTTCGTGAGCCACCTGTACTGCGGGTCGTCGACGTTGCCGTCGGCGGAGACGGCGATCAGGCCGCCCTCGGAGACCGTGTCGAGCGCGATGAAGCGCACGCCCGGCTTCGGATCCCACGCGTAGTACGAGGCCGCGCCGTTCGAGGCGGTGTTCTGCGCCGCTTCGACGAGCCCGAAGCCGTGTCCGTCGGCCTGCGACCCGGCCCTGTAGACGGCCTTCAGCTGCGCCTTGTCGACGTGTCTGCGGTTGGCGTCCGGCCGCACGAAGAACGTCAGCGATTCGATGATCGAGCCGAATTCGAGGCTCGGCACGACCGGCTTTATGCAGCCGAGCGCGATCCCCTCGATCGTCGAGCTCGACGCCTGGTTGCCCTGCACGAGCCCGTCGTGGTTGCCGTTGGCGACGTAGGACGGGAGCGCGCTCGCGCCGCGCCTGAGGCCGGTCGGCGTGAACGACAGCTGCGCGCGGTTCATCAGGCCCGTGTATCTCGGCCATTCGGCGTACGTGCCTCTCGGCTGGTTCGGGTCGTAGAAGGTCGTCGTGTCGACCGTCTGG
Source organism: Conexibacter sp. (assembly GCA_036379915.1). Lineage (GTDB taxonomy): Bacteria > Actinomycetota > Thermoleophilia > Solirubrobacterales > Solirubrobacteraceae > Conexibacter. The sequence continues at coordinate 3,019 of DASVFS010000121.1, forward strand.
TCGCCGAAGTCCTGGACGCCGGTGTATATGGGCTCGGCCGGCGCGCCGAGGAAGTCCCTCAGCGTCAGCGCCGCGTCCGATATCGCGCTGCACTCGTTGTAGTTCGTCCTGACGCCGCTGTTCGGGGACATGGAAGTGCCGCCCTCGAGCAGCTGGCGGACCCAGACGTTCTCGTTGTACTGCTGGTTGTCGGCGTTGTCGCCGCTCGTGAGCGCGAAGTCCATCTGCGCTCTCGTGCCGCCGCCCTGGGCGACCGGGCTCGCGCTCGTGAACCTGTTGATCTGTCTGATCTCGAGGTCGATGTTGAACGGGTTGAGCGCCTCCTCCGGGCGCCACGCGCCCGAGGCGAGCGAGTCGGCGGCCTCGACGCGCGCCGGCGACTCCTCGTCCGCCAGCTGGAAGTCGCTCAGCTGCGCGAAGTAGGTCAGCGATGTACGGCGCGTTTCGCGGCCGGCCTGCGCTTGGCCGGCAACGAGTTCGCGCGTGACGCGCGCCCAGCCGGCGCCCTGCGCGACTCTGAGGAATCTCGGCCTCGCCGGATCGAGCGGCGCGCCCGCGACGACCGACCGTTCGACCGTCGTGAAGCCGTCCGGCGACGCTGCCGGCGCCGCTGACGGCACGCCTGCCGCCACGGTCGCGGCGGCGAGCGCCGCGAGCCCGAGTCTCACCTTCCCGTGCATGGTCCCCCTCCCCCGGAGATGAAAGTGGCCGACGCTGCGCCAGCCTTTTTGTGACACTAGCTACGGATTTGTCACGGTGTCAAGGGCGTGCGGTGCGCACGATCCGTAGGATCGCGCGCATGACCATCCCACGCCTCCGCGCGCTCGCCGCCGCGGCCGTCCTCGCCTC
>DASVFS010000122.1:0-2745 GCA_036379915.1 Conexibacter sp.
TTCGACCTCAACGACTTCGACGAGACACTTCCCGGCCCGTGGGAGTGGGACCTCAAGCGGCTCGTCGCGAGCGTCGCGGTCGCCGCGCGCGAGCGGCGGCTGCCGCGGCGCGAGCGGCGCGCGGCCGCGCGCGGGACGGCGCGCGGCTACCGCGAGGCGATGCGCGCGCTCGCGCAGTGGCGCACGCTCGACGTCTGGTACGCGCGCATCGACGAGGCGGAGCTCGCGCGCCAGGTGCGGGCGCTGAGCGGCGCGGAGGCGCTCGCGCGCTTCGAGCGCGGCACCGCGAAGGCGAAGCGCAAGGACAGCACGCGCGCGTTCGCGAAGCTCGCCCAGCACGTCGACGGACAGCCCCAGATCGCCGCCGATCCGCCGCTGATCGTGCCGCTGCGCGACATGCTCCCGCCCGAACAGGCGGCCGACCTGCACGCCGGCATGGCGAAGCTGGTCGCCGCCTACCGCGCGACGCTGCCGGCCGACCGGCGCGTGCTGCTCGACCGCTTCCACTTCGCCGACATGGCGCACAAGGTCGTCGGCGTCGGCAGCGTCGGGACGCGCGCGTGGATCCTGCTGCTGCTCGGGCGCGACGACGAGGACCCGCTGTTCCTCCAGTGCAAGGAGGCGCAGGCGTCGACGCTCGCGCCATACGCCGGCGCGAGCCGCTTCTCGAACCAGGGGCGGCGCGTCGTCGAGGGACAGCGCGTGATGCAGGCCGCGAGCGACATCTTCCTCGGCTGGATCCGCACGACCGGCCTCGACGGGCGCGAGCGCGACTTCTACGTGCGCCAACTGTGGGACTGGAAGGTCTCGGCCGACGTCGCGACGATGGAGCCGGAGACGCTCGCCGCGTACGGGCGCCTGTGCGGCGCGACGCTCGCGCGCGCCCACGCGCGCTGCGGCGACGCCGTCGCGATCGCCGCCTACCTCGGCTCCGGCGACGCGGCCGACCGTGCGCTCGCCGACTTCGCCGACGCCTACGCCGACCAGAACGCGCGCGACCACGACCTGCTGCTCGCCGCGATCGAGGCCGGGCGGCTCGAGGCGCAGACCGGCGTCTGACGCCACCGCGCCACGTAGTCTGGGGCGCGATGGACTTCGCGGCAGAGGGACTGCTGGACGGGCTGGAGGGCGAACGGGCGCGGGCAGAACGCGTCGCGCTGCTCGAGGAGCTGGTCGCCGACGGCGTCTCGCTCGAGGAGCTGAAGGAGGCCGTCGCGGAGGACCGGCTCGTGTTCCTGCGCGTCGAGCGCTCGCTCGGTGAGGCGCGCTACACGCCGCGCGAGATCGCCGAGATCACCGGCATTCCCGTCGAGGACGCCCTGCGCCTGCGACAGGCGCTCGGCCTGCCCCGCCCCGGGATCGACGAGCGGGTCCTGACCGAACGCGACATCGAGGCGCTGCGCGGCATGCAGGCGTTCGAGGCCGCCGGCCTCCCGCATGAGGGGATCGTCGAGATCGTGCGCGTGCTGGGCGAGAACCTCTCGCGCGTCGCCGCGGCGGTGCGGCTGTTCGTGCGCGAGCAGCTGCTGACGCCCGAGATCGGCGAGCGCGAGCTGAGCGACCGCTACGCCGCGATCAACGAGCACCTCGGCCCGCAGCTCGCCGAGTCGATGCAGCGCGTCTTCGAGATGCACCTGCAGGACCAGCTGCGCAACGACGCGATCGGCCGCTCGGAGGTCGCGCACGGGCGGATCCCCGGCGCGACGGAGGTGACGATCGCGTTCGCCGACCTCGTGGGCTTCACGAAGCTGGGCGAGCAGATCCCGGCCGAGGAGCTGGGCGCGATCGCGCGGCGGCTGCTGGAGCTGGCGACGGAGGTCGCGCAGCCGCCGGTCCGCCTGGTCAAGACGATCGGCGACGCGGCGATGCTCGTCTCGCCGGACGCCGGCGCGCTGCTCGACGCCGCGCTCGAGCTGGTGGCGCTGGCCGAGGCCGAGGGCGAGGAGTTCCCGCGCCTGCGCGCCGGCCTGGCGACGGGTCCCGCGCTCCACCGCGCGGGCGACTGGTACGGCAGCCCCGTGAACGTCGCGAGCCGCGTCACCTCGATCGCGCGGCCGGGCAGCGTCGTCGTGACCGCCGCGACCCGCGACGCGACGACCGCCGCGTACGCTGAGCCGCGCTGGCGCTGGTCCTCGCTCTCGCCGCGGCGCATCAAGGGCGTCGACGGAACGGTGCCGCTGTATCGCGCGCGACCGGCGCTGGAGACCGCCGGGCGCGGCGGCTGAGGCTCAGACGCCGTCGGGCTCGGCGGCCGACTCGGCCAGCAGCTCGTCGGCGAGCGTGCGCAGGTCCGAGTCGAGGTGGCCGCACAGCACGTCCCGAAGCAGCGCCCGCAGATGGCCGGCCAGCTCGTCCACGAGCAGGTCCGCGCCCGTCTCCGCCTGCGCGAGCCCGGCGACGATCGCGTGCTCCAGCACGACCGCGCGGGCGGTCCGCTCGGCGAGCGCGGCGCGCTGCTGCGGGAGCGCGCACAACGCCGCGAGCCGCTGCGCGAGGCGGCCGCTCTCGGCCCCCTCCGGCTCCAGCAGCGCGCGCAGCGCGAGCAGGTCGTCGGTCAGCGCCTCGAACGGCGTCGCGCGCTCGCGCGCCAGCTCGTAGCGGCGCAGCGCCCACGCGACCTCGCCGGCGCGCGGCGTGCGGCGCGCGACGAGGCTGCAGAACGCGCGCAGCTCGTCCTCCTCGTCGACCTCGATGAGGGTCAGCCCCTGGGCGATCCCGCCGCCACCGAGCGCGGCGGATCGCCAC
>DASVFS010000123.1:0-12119 GCA_036379915.1 Conexibacter sp.
CGAGCTGGCGGAGCGCTGCCGCGAGCTCGGCGCGCGGCTGGCGCGGGCGGGCGCGGCGTAGCGACGCTCAAGCGATCTGCTGCTCCACCCATTTCGCGAACTCCGCTTCCGCAAGCTCTCGTGCGGCGAGCCGCTCGACCATGTCGGCACGTTCCAGTGCCGGTGCCAAAGGCGCCCACTCGCATCCGTTGCGCCGGATCAGCTCGATCATGCAGAGGTAGGCGACGCGCTTGTTGCCGTCGGGCAGAGGGTGATTTCGCACCAGGCGTGAGCACAGCACAGCAGCCTTCATCGCCACGCCTTTGTACGCCTCATCGCCATCGAACTCTGCAAACGGCGCGGCGAGCGCGGACTCGACTCTGGCGACGATATGCGGAACGCCCGCAAGCGCCGGAGCGGTCAGTCCAGTGACCGCCTCGGCCAGGACGAGATAGTCAGCTAGATCGATCGCGCGCATGTAAGAAAGATACCAGTATTTTTTAAGAAAGCTGTTACACTTGGTGTAAGAAAATAATCTTTACCATTCTAATAATGCTAGAATGCGGGCTGTACATCGTCGGAAGGAGCCCACCATGGAGAGCCGCGCACTCACATTGCGCCTCCCCGCCAAGCAGGCGGCGCAGCTCGAGGCGGTGGCGCGCGCCGATGGCGTTAGCGTCTCCGAGGCCGTGCGCGCCGCGATCCAGGACCTCATCGAAGCGCGCCGGAACGACAGCGCGTTCCAGGCGCGCATCAAGCGGATGATGGAGGAGGAGCGAGCCGTCCTCGAGCAGCTCGCCAAGTAGACGAGCTGGCGTGGCGGCGGCCCAGCGCGCGGCCGCCAACTCGTACTCCAGCTCCTCCGACTTGACCTCAAGATCCTCGACCCGCGGCGAATGGGATCGTGTCCCTTGCAGCGCGTATGCCCTTACGCGCGAGCCACGATGCGCAGCCGTCCTGACGCGAGCGTGCGTCGATCGCCGTGCAACGAGTAGGAGGAGCTGCGGGCCCACGCGCGCTTATGCTCACCCCGTGTCCACGACGCCCGAGCAGGCGGACGTGCGCGCGGAGCTGCGCGCGTTGCGCGAGCGCCTGAGCGACCTCACGCTGCACGACGCGCACCGGCTCGGTCGCCGGCTCGAGCGGCTGCGCGGCGCGCGCAGCGCGCGGCCGCTGGAGCGCTTCGCGGACGAGGTCGCGGCCGCCGAGGAGCTGGTCGCGAAGCGACGCGCGGTCGTCCCGCAGCGGATCGACTACCCCGGCGAGCTGCCCGTCAGCGCGCGCCGTGACGATCTGCTCACGGCGATCCGCGACCACCAGGTCGTCGTCGTCGCGGGCGAGACCGGCAGCGGCAAGTCGACGCAGCTGCCGAAGCTCTGCCTCGAGCTCGGCCGCGGCGTGCACGGCACGATCGCGCACACGCAGCCGCGCCGGCTCGCCGCGCGCACGATCGCCGAGCGCGTCGCCGACGAGCTGGGCGTGCCGCTCGGCGGCGCCGTCGGCTACGCCGTCCGCTTCGCCGACAGATCGAGCGACGAGACGCTCGTGCGGCTGATGACCGACGGCCTGCTGCTCGCGGAGATCCAGCACGACCGCCTGCTGCGCCGCTACGACACGGTGATCGTGGACGAGGCGCACGAGCGCTCGCTCAACGTCGACTTCCTGCTGGGCGTGCTGAAGCGGATCCTGCCGCAGCGCCCCGAGCTGAAGCTGATCGTCACGTCGGCGACGATCGACCCGGAGCGCCTGTCCGCGCACTTCGACGACGCGCCCGTCGTGGAGGTGAGCGGACGCACGTATCCGGTCGAGGTGCGCTACCGCCCCGTGCCGGACGCCGAGCACGAGCGGCTCGACGCGATCCCCGACGCGGTGCGGGAGCTGCTGCGCGACGGCCCGGGCGACGTGCTCGTGTTCCTCTCCGGCGAGCGCGAGATTCGCGACGCGGCGGAACTCCTGAACGGGCGACTGCGCGGCGACGTCGAGATCCTGCCGCTGTACGCGCGCCTCTCGCACGCCGAGCAGCAGAAGGTCTTTCAGGCGCACAGCCGCCGGCGCGTCGTGCTCGCGACGAACGTGGCGGAGACGTCGCTGACGGTGCCGGGGATCGGCGCGGTCGTCGACCCGGGCACCGCGCGCATCAGCCGCTACTCGGCGCGGCTGAAGGTGCAGCGGCTGCCGATCGAGCCGATCTCGCAGGCGAGCGCGCAGCAGCGCACCGGCCGCTGCGGCCGCACGTCCGACGGCATCTGCATCCGCCTCTACGACGAGCAGGACTTCGACGACCGCCCGCGCTTCACCGACCCGGAGATCCTGCGCACGAGCCTCGCGTCGGTGATCCTGCAGATGGCGGCGCTGGAGCTGGGCGACGTCGAGGAGTTCCCGTTCCTCGACCCGCCGGACGCGCGCCAGGTGCGCGACGGCGTCGCGCTGCTGCGGGAGCTGGGGGCGTTGGAGCCCGCTGCGAGCGGTCCCGGAAACCGCCTCACGCCGCTCGGCCGCAGGCTCGCGCAGCTGCCGGTCGACCCGCGCTTCGGGCGGATGGTGCTGGAGGCGGACAGACTGGGCTGCGCGGAGGAGGCGATCGTGATCGCCGCCGGCCTGTCGATCCAGGATCCGCGCGAGTCGCCCGCCGAGGCGCGTCAGGCGGCGGCCGAGCAGCACGCGCGCTTCCGCACCGACCCGCCGTCCGACTTCCTCGCCTTCCTCGAGCTGTGGCGCTACGTGCGCGCGCAGCAGAAGGCGCTGTCCGGCTCGCAGTTCCGCAAGCGCTGCAGAGCCGAGTTCCTGCATTACCTGCGCATCCGCGAGTGGCAGGACCTCGTCGGCCAGCTGCGGCAGGCGGCGAAGGCGATCGGCGTCAGAACGAACCAAGCGCCAGCGGAGCCCGACGAGATCCACCGCGCGCTGCTCGCGGGGCTGCTGTCGCACGTCGGCGTGCGAGACGCGGCGCCGGCCGAGCGCAGCGGTCCCCCGCGCGGTCGCCGGCCGCTCACGGAGTACACGGGCGCGCGCGGCGCGCGCTTCGCGCTCTCGCCCGGCAGCGGGCTGGCGCGCAGACCGCCGGACTGGGCGATGGTCGCCGAGCTGGTCGAGACGAACCGGCTGTGGGGCCACACCGCCGCGCGCATCGACCCGCAATGGCTCGAGCCGGTCGCGCCGCGGCACCTGCTGCGCCACGCCCACGGCGAGCCGCGCTGGGACCCGCGCCGCGGCGCGGCGGTCGCCGACGAGCGCGTGACGCTCTACGGCCTGCCGATCGTGCCGGCGCGCGCGGTCCCCTACGCGCGCGTGGACGCGGCCGGCGCGCGCGAGCTGTTCCTGCGGCGCGCGCTGGTGGCGGGCGAGTGGGAGGCGCGACACGACTTCCTCGCCGAGAACGCGCGCCGGATCGCCGAGGTCGAGGCGCTCGAGGACCGCGCGCGCCGCCGCGACCTGCTCGCCTCCGAGCAGGTGCGCTTCGCGTTCTTCGAGAACCGCGTGCCGGCGGACGTCGTCTCGGCGGTCGAGTTCGAGCGCTGGTGGCGCGACGCGCGCCGCCGCGATCCCGAGCTGCTGACGCTGCCGCGCGAGCTGCTGCGCGCGAGCGAGGCCGACGTCGCCGACAGTCCTACCCATTGGCGCGACGGCGCGCTGTCGCTGCCGCTCTCGTACGCGTTCGCGCCGGGCGCGGACGACGACGGCGTGACCGTGCACGTCCCGCTCGAACGCGTCGGCGAGCTGCGCGCCGACGCGTTCACGTGGCTCGTGCCGTCGCTGCGCGAGGAGCTCGTGACGGCCCTGATCCGCTCGCTGCCGAAGGAGCTGCGGCGCTCGCTCGTGCCGGTCCCGCAGGTGGCGGCGGAACTGCTGCGCGATCTGCGCCCCGGCCGCGAGCCGCTGCTCGACGCGCTCGCGCGCGAGCTCGGGAAGCGAGGGGTGCAGGTCCCGCGCGAGGCATGGGACCTCGACAAGCTGCCGCCGCACCTGCGCATGCGCTTCCGCGTCGAGGACCGCGCCGGCGAGCTCGTCGCCGAGGGCGAGGACCTCGCCGCCCTGCGCGAGGCGGTCGAGCCGCGCCTGCGCGAGCAGCTGGCGGCGGCGACGCCCGCGATCGCGCGCAGCGGCTGCCGCAGCTGGGACTTCGGCACGCTGCCGCGGGAACTGGCGCCGCAGGTGGGCGGCGGCCTGCGCGCGTTCCCCGCGCTCGTCGACGAGGGCGAGACGGTCGGCGTGCGGCTGTTCGAGATGCCCGCGGCGCAGGCCGGCGCGATGCACGCGGGCACGCGGCGGCTGCTGCGGCTGACGGTGCGCTCGCCGATCCCGTTCGTCGTGGACAGACTGGGGACCGCGGACAAGCTCGCGCTGATGACGGCGCCGCACGGCAACGTCGGCGCGGCGCTCGACGACACGCTCGCCGCGGCGCTCGACGCGCTGATCGCGTCCGGCGGAGGTCCCGCATGGGACGCGGCCGGCTTCGAGCGGCTGCGCGCGCACGTCGGCGGCGCGCTCGCCGCCGAAACGCTCGCCACGACGCGCGCGCTCGTCGTCGTGCTGGAGGCGCGCCGCGAGGTCGAGCGGCGGCTGGAGCAGCTGCCGGCCGCGACGCCGCTGCAAGAGATCCGCCTCGACGTCGCGCGCCAGCTCGGACGGCTCGTGCACGCGGGCTGCGCGGCGGCCGCCGGCGCGCAGCGGTTGGCCGACGTCGAGCGCTACCTGCAGGCGGCCGCCGCACGGCTCGACCGCCTGCCCGACGCCGCCGGCAGCGACCGCGACCGCATGCGCACGGTCCACGAGCTCGAGGGCGCCTACGCGGCGCGGCTCGCCGAGTGGCCGGCGGACACGCCGAAGCCGCCGGGGCTCTACGAGGTGCGCTGGCTGCTCGAGGAGCTGCGCGTCGCGCAGTTCGCGCCCGCGCTCGGCGCGCGCGTCACGGCGAAGCAGGTGCGCAGAGCGATCGCGCGGCCGGGGTGACGCCGCAGCGGCGGCGCCGCTACGCCGCCGACGCCGCGGACGAGCCGGCGGGCGCGTCCACGTGCGGGTCGTCGCCCGCCTCGCCGATCTGGCCGTCGACGACGATGCGGTCGCGGCCGGCGGCCTTCGCCGCGTACAGCGCGCGGTCGGCGAGCGACAGCAGCTCGTCGGGGCTCGCGCCCTCGTCGATCGCGACGAGCCCGACGCTCAGCGTCACCGGCCCGTGCTCCTCGCCGACGATCGTCGCGAGCCGCTGCGCGGCGACCGCCTGCAGGTCGCGCGCGACCTCGCGCGCGGCCGTCAGGTCGACCCGTCGCAGGACGGCCGCGAACTCGTCGCCGCCGAGCCGCGCGACCACGTCGGCCGAGCGCAGCCGGCTGCGCAGCGCGTCGCCGAGCCGCGCGATGACGGCGTCGCCGACAGCGTGACCGAGCGTGTCGTTGATCGCCTTGAAGCGGTCGACGTCGAGCAGCAGCAGCACGCTGCGCCGCGGGCGCGCCGACGACAGGTCCAGCTCGCGCTGCAGCTCGGCCTCGAAGCGACGGCGGTTGAAGACGCCGCTCAACGGGTCGTGGTCGGCGAGGAAGCGCAGCCGCTCCTCGGTCGTCTTGCGCTCGGTCACGTCGAGCACCTGCACGAGGCGGTAGAGCGGTCTGCCGTCGCCGTCGCGCACGAGCGAGGCGGTCATGTCGAGCCAGATGTGCGCGCCGTCGGACCGCACGACGCGGTACTCGCCGTGATGGACCGCGTCGTTGCCCCGCATCAGCTCCTCCATCCCGCGCGTGAGCGCGGGCGCGTGCTGCGGGTCGACCATCGCGCTCAGCGCGCGCGTGCCGACGAGCTGGTCGCGCGGGCGGCCGAAGATGCGGGCGAGGCTCTCGTTCGCGTCGAGCAGGACGTCGCGCCGCGCGCCGTCGACGCCGACGACCGCCATGCCGGTCGCGGAGTCGTCGAACGCGCGGCGGAAGCGCTCCTCCGCCTCGCGCCGCAGCGCCGCGGCGGCGCGCTGCTCGGTCACGTCGCGCGCGGCCGCGTGGATCAGCTGCCGCTCGGGGTCGATCCACGAGTGCCACTCGATCCAGCGCCAGCTGCCGTCCTTCGTGCGGTAGCGGTTCGTGAAGCGCACGCTGCCCTCGCCGTCGAGCGCGCGGGCGGCCTCGGCCTCGGTGCTCGCGCGGTCGTCGGGATGGATGAACGCCAGGAACGGTCTCGCGATCAGCTCCTCGCGCGTCCAGCCGAGGCAGCGCTCCCAGGCGCCGTTGAGGTGCGTGAAGTAGCCGTCGAAGGTCGCGGTCGCGAGCAGGTCGCCGGCCAGCTCGAAGTGGCGCGCGCTCGCCTGCGCCTCGGCCGCAGCGGCGCGCATGCGGTCCGCCAGGTGGCCGGAGACGGCGCCGAGCAGCACCGAGACGAGCGCGCGCGTCACGTACGCAGAGGGCGCGAGCGCGACCGCGGCGTTCGGCGCCCACTCGACGTAGAGACCGAACGACGCGAGCCCGGCGAGGATCCCCGCCGTGCGACCGAGCTCGACGCCGACGAGCACCGGGGGCAGCAGGTAGAGGATCGTGAGGCCGCTGCCGGCGTTCTTGTCCAGCTCCAGCGCGACGAAGACCGCCCCGTACAGGGCGGCTGCTGCGAGCAGCACGCGCCCCTGCCGGCGCCGGCGTGCTTGCGACCCACTCACGGACGAATCATCGACCGATCGCGCGCCAGCAAACACGACTGCACAACTTTGTGCAGCTTGGCGCAGGGAACCGTCACGCGGCAGCTGTCGCCTGAACCGTCCAGTTGGGTCGCACGTACGCCTCGCGGAAGCCGGCGCGCAGGATGTTGCGGTAGCTCGCGCTCGGCCGCTCGTCGGTGCGCACGCCCGTCTCGACGAACAGCGTGCGGCAGCCGTCCGCGGCGGCGTCGCGGATGCGGCGCCGCAGCAGCGCGCTCTGGCAGCCGCGCCCGCGCGCGGCCTCGAGCGTCGCCGCCGCCCCGCACTCGGCGACCGCGCCGTTCACGAGCAGCGTCGCCGCCGCGACCGGCTCGCCGTCGAGCAGCGCCGCGTAGCAGCGCCAGCCGTCCGCGCCGCAGACGCCCTCGAACAGCGTCCCCATCCACGGCGGCAGGCCGAAGCCGGCGCTGACGATGCGGCCGAGCAGGGCGCCGTCGCCGGGATCGCCGCCCAGCTCGACGACGTCGACCCCTTCGGGCTCCGGCCCCGCGGGCGGCTCCGCGCCGCGCACGAACTTCATCCACCCATAAGCGAGCTCGTAGCCGCGCTCCCGCAGGAGCGCGTCCGCGCTCGCGCCGCCGGGCAGGCCCGGCGTCACCGCGACGTAGAAGTCGACGCCCTGGCCCTCCGCCCACGCGAGCCCGGCCGCGAGCTGGTCGGCGTCCGCCTCCGCCGCCCCGAGCACGAGGTTCATCGCGCGCACCGGCGCGAGGTCGCGCACGACCGTCGCCTGCAGCGGACCGAACGCGCGCAGCTCGATCCCGTGCTCGGCCGCGAGCGCCGGCGAGGCCGCGCGCCACAGATCGGCCCAGAAGCGCCGCTCGGTCGCGTCGAGCGCGAGCGGGTCGTACGGGATCCCGCCGGCCTCAGGCATCGCTCGCCGCGCCCGGGTGGCGCACGCGCTGGCGCGCCTCGCCGTAGATCGTCGTCTCGTAGGCGATCAGGGCTGACAGGACGGCGGCGAGGAACACGAGCGGGACGATCGCGGCCACCCCGTCGAGCACCGGCACGAGCGCGAGCAGCACGAGCGCGAGCGCGAGCCGGCGTCGGTTGAGCGTGCGCACGTTGCGCAGGCGGAAGGCGACGTGCGCGAGCAGGTACAGCGCGGTGCCGCCGAACAGCGCGAAGGTCGGCACGAGGTGCAGCGGATCCTCGACGTGACCGAGCGCCTTCTTCATCCCGAGCGCGACGAGCACGATCCCGGCGACCATCGGGAAGTGCAGGTAGGAGAACGAGTCGCGCGCCATGCGGTTGCGCTCGGCGCCCTCCGCGGCCGCGATCAGCCGTCGCGTCGAGACGGGCGCGACGACGTCGAAGTAGAGCCACCACAGCGCGGCTGCGATGACGATCCCCAGCACCGCCGCGGTGACGACGCCGGCGTCGATCCGCAGGCCGGCGCCGACGCCGATCGCGACGATCGACTCGCCGAGCGCGATGATCACGATCAGGCCGTGGCGCTCGGCGAAGTGGCCCGGCACGAGTCTCCAGCCGGACGGCTCGATCACGAGCCCGCCGGCCATGTCGAGCGCAAGCGCCAGCGCCCACAGCCCGCCCTGCAGCCAGCCGTCGGTCGCGGCGGCGAGCAGCAGGAGGCCGACGCCGAGCGCGGTGCTGATCGCGAGCCCCAGCGTCGCTCTGCGCAGCCCCGGGTCGTCGCGGCTCGCGAGCATGAACAGCAGGATGTGCGCGACCCGGACGACGGCGTATGCGGCGGCGAACAGCAGCGCCTCCGAGCCGAACGCCTCAGGCACGCACAGCGCGGCGACCAGGAAGGCGGCCATCGCGAGGAACATCACGAGCCGGACGGCGCCCTCCTCCGGGTCGACGACGCTCGTCAGCCACGCGTACCCGGTCCACGACCACCACAGGACGCCGAGCACCAGCAGCCCCTGCGCGAGCCCCTCCCATGTCGGCGTCGCCGCCATCACCGCCGTGCACTGCGTGAGCGCGAGCACGAACACGAGGTCGAAGAACAGCTCCAGTGGGGTGACGCGCTCCTCGTCGCCGCGCAGCACCGCCGAGAGGCGCGGGGCGCGGCGTTCCGAGGCAGTCGTGCTCATCACGTGGATCTTCGCACCGCCTGGCGAGCGCGCGGCTCCGAACATGCTCCATCGGGCGAATGACGCGCGACCGCGCGGGGACGAGGATCGAAGCCACGATGCCCGAGCTGACCGCGCACACGCCGTTCTACGACGAGCTGTTCGAGTCCGACGGCGTGCCGCGCCGTGCGGCGGCGCCGCTCGTGGCGGAGCTGGAGCGGCTCGGCGCGGAGGGGCTCGCGGACGCCGGGCGCCGCCGCGACGCCGCCTTCCTGCAGCAGGGCATCACGTTCGAGACCGCGGCGGCGGACGGCAGTCGCTCGCTCGAGCGGCCGTTCCCGCTCGATCTCGTCCCGCGGGTGCTCGCCGGCGCCGAGTGGACGCACATCAAGCGCGGGCTCGCGCAGCGGATCCGCGCGCTCAACCACTTCGTCGACGACGTCTACCACGGGCGCGAGATCGTGCGCGAGGGGATCGTGCCGTGGACGCTCGTCGCCAGCCGCACCCACTTCGCCCGCGCCGTGCACGGGATCCGCCCGCCCGGCGGCGTCTACTGCCACGTCGCCGGCTGCGACCTCGTGCGCCACAGCGACGGCGCGTGGAAGGTGATCGAGGACAACGTGCGCACGCCGTCGGGGATCTCCTACGTGATCGAGAACCGCGCCGCGATGACGCAGCTCGTGCCGCAGCTGTTCGCGGGCTACCGCGTGCGGCCCGTCGACCACTACCCGCAGCTGCTGCTGCGCGCGCTGCGCTCGGTCGCGCCGTCGGCCGACAGCGAGGCGACGGTCGTCGTGTGGACGCCGGGGCCGCTCAACTCGGCCTACTTCGAGCACGCGTTCCTGGCGCGGCAGATGGGCGTCGAGCTGGTCGAGGCGAGCGACCTCGTCGTCCGCGACGACGTGCTCTACATGCGCACCACGCGCGGGCTCGTGCGCGTGCACGCCGTCTACCGCCGGCTCGACGACGACTTCGTCGACCCGCTCGAGTTCCGCCCCGACTCGCTGCTCGGCGTGCCGGGGCTCGTGCGCGCCTACCGCGCCGGCAGCGTCGCGATCGCGAACGCGTTCGGGACGGGCGTCGCCGACGACAAGGCGATCTACCACTACGTGCCGGAGATGGTCCGCTTCTACCTCGGCGAGGAGCCGTTGCTGGAGAACGTCACGACCTACCTGCTGAGCGATCCGGAGGTGCGCGAGCACGTGCTCGCGCGGATCGGCGAGCTGGTCGTCAAGCCGACCGGCGAGTCCGGCGGCAAGGGCGTCTGCATCGGCCCGCACGCGAGCGAGCGAGAGCTGGAGGAGGTGGCCGCGGCGGTGCGCGCGCAGCCGGAGGCGTGGATCGCGCAGGAGGTCGTCTGCCTCTCGACCGTGCCGACGGCCGGGCCGGACGGCGTGCTCGCGCCGCGCCACGTCGACCTGCGCCCGTTCGCGGTCTTCGGCGAGCGGATCGACATCGTGCCCGGCGGGCTGACGCGCGTCGCGCTCACGGAGGGCTCGATGATCGTCAACTCCTCGCGCGGAGGCGGCTCGAAGGACACGTGGGTGCTGGAGGACGGCGAGGACGTCGCCGACCGCGCCGGCCCGCCGATCGCGGACACCGCCCCGCCGGCGCTGCCGGACCTGCGCTACGGGACGTGGTCCACGCAGCAGCAGCAGCAACAGCAACAGCAACGCGGCGCACGCGACTGAGCGCGCGCTATGCGGCTACCGGCGGCGACAGCTGCGTGCGCGCGTCGAAGCGGTGCTGAAGGTTCGCGACCAGCCGCGCAAGCGTGTTTCCACACGTGTCCGGCGCGAGCAACACCCGCAGCCAGCTCGACGTGACCTCCAAGCGAAGTGGATGTCCGACATGCAGGTCGACCGCGTTGGCCTCCCACTGCCCGACCGCGACCTCTCGCGGCACCGCCCACAGCCGGAACGGCTCCTTGCACGTGAACAGGTTGGCTACGAGCGTGTCGAGATCCTCGACCCGGTGGGGGAATTCGATCGTCGCCACCTCGCCGTTCAGTGAGATGCCCATCTCGTCGGTCGCCGTCACGCCGAGCCGAAAGCTCGCCTCGAGCCCATGCACGTATTCCTCGTAGCGATCGAGCGTCCGCCACAGCAGTCCGGCGACGAGATGGAAGTCATTGCCTGACGCGACGAAGCCGCCTTGATAGTCGGCGGCTACGTCCGCCCGTCCACCACTGGGCCCCGTCAGGACCGCCCCCACTGCCGTCAACGCGGCTCCAGCGCGATAGCGCTCCTCCCGCGAGACCAGCTCCAGCAGCTCGTTCGGGTTCTCTCCTTCGACTTGGACACGCCAACGACGAGGAACCACCGCGCCGGTCTGACCCGGCTGCAGCTCATCGGAGCTGAACGACGATCGCACCCAGCGACGCTCCCCTTCGAGCTCGTGCATCTGCTGACGCGAGAACCACGCCTTGTCCAGACGTGCGTTCGGCAGAACGTGACGCCGGTGCAATCTCTCCAGGTCATCGCCGGACGCGGTGGAGTGGAGCAGCCAGAAACGCGTGTTGAGCGTGTCGACAAAGAAGGCGTCGTCAGAACCCAGCAGGAGCCACAAGTCCTCGCCCAACGGCTCTACGGCAAGCTCAGCGCTTGCGGCGAGACCCCGGAGCAGGTGTGCAACGCCGTCGACCGACGCCTCGGGGGGATGAGCCTCGAGCAGACGGGACTTGACCCGCCCCGCGCGAACCTTGCCGTCAAGCAGATCGGCGTTCTCGACACCGCGCATGGCGTCGTTCAGCGTGCTGAGCAGATCCTCGCGTTCCATCGATCCCGGAATTCTAGGTTCTCTCACTCATCGGCCAGCCCTCCTTGGTCAGCCAGCTCGTCGAGCGAGAGCTGACCGGCGATTCTGGGAGGCCGGGGCCGCCGCAAAGCCGCTCCCGCCCGGGTCTGCTGCGCCTGCCAGGCGCGGGTTCGTCCACGCGGATCGTTCGTCGCAGGCGTTCTGTCGATGATCAGCCGCCCCCGCATGTCCTGGCCGTCCCCGGCTTCGTAGCGGATCTGACCGCGCATCTCCCCCGCAGCGAGACCGCGCAGCAGTTGGGACACGCGGCCGACGAACTGCTGTCGCGCCCCATGCGAGAGGACCGCCCATTCGGGCAGGATCCGCTCCGCGAGCGATGCCACAGAGACGATGTCGTCCTCGCGCGCCTGAGCAACGATGACGAGTGGAATCAGCAGCTCCCGGAGCTCGGCGTCCGGACTCTGATGATCCACGGGCAGCCGAGCTGGAGGCAAGCCACCCCGGTGGTGAACGTCGAAGTCGTCGAGTCCCGCGACGGCGCTCGCCCCCGACAGCCGGACCCGGGACCTTCCGACGGTGAGCAAGGGCGCCTCGATGTCGAGGTGGCGGAGTCCGGCCTCCAGAGCGGCTCGATGCTCCTCCCGCCCGACGAACATGGCGTGGACGCCGAGATC
>DASVFS010000124.1:0-6364 GCA_036379915.1 Conexibacter sp.
CGAGCAGACGAGACCCTCGTGCTCGAGCCGCTTGCGGAGGTGGTTGTTGACCTCGTAGCGGTGACGGTGGCGCTCGTAGATCACCGGCTCGCCATAGATCTCCCTCGCGCGGGTGCCCTCGTGGAGCTTCACCGGGTCGGCGCCGAGGCGCATCGTCCCGCCCATGTCGGAGACCTCCTTTTGTTCCGGCAGGAGGTCGACGACGGGATAGGGCGTCTCGGGGTCGAACTCGGTCGAGTTCGCGCCGTCCATGCCGGCGACGTGGCGCGCGAACTCGGCGACCGCGACCTGCATGCCGAGGCAGATCCCGAGGTACGGGATCCCCTGCTCGCGCGCGACGCGCGCGGCTGCGATCTTGCCCTCGATCCCGCGCCCGCCGAAGCCGCCGGGGATCAGGATCCCGTCGGCGCCCGCGAGCCGTTCGGCGGCCGCCTCGACGTCGAGGTGCTCGGAGTCGATCCAGTCGATCTCGACCTTCGCGCCGTGCTCGATGCCGGCGTGGCGCAGCGACTCCGCGACCGACAGGTAGGCGTCCTCGAGCTTCACGTACTTGCCGACGAGCGCGATTCTCACGCGCTTGCTCGCGCGGGCGGCGCGTTCCGTTATCGCCTCCCACTCCGTCAGGTCGGGCGCGGCCGCTTCCATGCGGAAGTGGTCGAGGATGAAGTCGTCGACCTGCTGGTCGCGGTAGTTGAGCGGGACCTTGTAGATGTCGTCCACGTCCGAGGCGGACACGATCGCCTCGACCGGGAGCGAGGCGAACAGCGCGATCTTCTTGCGGATCTCCGTCGCCAGCCGCTCCTCGCTGCGGCACATCAGCATGTCCGGCGCGATGCCGATGCGGCGCAGCTCGTTGACCGAGTGCTGCGTCGGCTTCGTCTTCAGCTCGCCGGCGTGGCCGATGTACGGCACGAGCGTGAGGTGGATGTACATGCAGTTGCGCCGGCCGACGTCGACCGGGAACTGGCGGATCGCCTCCAGGAACGGCAGCGACTCGATGTCGCCGACGGTGCCGCCGATCTCGGTGATGACGACGTCGACGTCGCTCGCGTCGGCGACGAGCTTGATGCGGTGCTTGATCTCGTCCGTGATGTGCGGGACGACCTGCACGGTGCCGCCGAGGTAGTCGCCGCGGCGCTCGCGCGTGATGACGGAGTTGTAGATCCCGCCTGCCGTCACGTTGCTGCCGCGGCGCGTGTTGGCAGACGTGAAGCGCTCGTAGTGGCCGAGGTCGAGGTCGGTCTCCGCGCCGTCCTCGGTGACGAACACCTCGCCGTGCTGGTAGGGCGACATCGTGCCCGGATCGACGTTGATGTACGGGTCGAGCTTCTGCAGCTGGACGGTGAGCCCGCGCGCGACGAGCAGCCGCCCGATCGAGGCCGCCGCGATGCCCTTCCCCAGCGAGGACACGACGCCCCCCGTCACGAAGATGAAGCGGGTCGTGCCGTTCGTGGGGGCGTCAGGCATGCGCGTCATTCCTTCCGATCGAGTCTATCTGCCGCAGCAGCGGCGTACGTTCGATGAGCGTGTTGAGCGAGCGGAACTCGCCGTAGACGGTGATGGCGAGGACGATCGCGAGCGCGATCAGCTGACCGGTCGTGTCGAAGGCGTAGAGCAGCCACAGGCCGGCGACGGCGCCGATCACGTTCGACCCGACGTCGCCGAGCATCGTCCGCTCCTTGAGGTCGAAGAAGCCGACGACGAGGATCGGCGCGGCGAGCGGGCCGACGATCCACAGCACCACCGCGAAGCTGTCGCGGCCCGTCCAGGCGACGAGCGAAAGCAGCACGCCGAGCAGCAGAAACGCCTTTGACGAGCGGCCCGGCCGCAGGTCGAGCAGATTGAAGAGGTTCGTGGTGAGCACCAGGAGCGCGACCGCGAGCAAGTACTGGGCCACGCCTTCGCCGAGCACCGTTCCGGAGAGCACGTACAGCGCGAGCGCGAGCGATCCGAGCGCCTTCAGCGCGCCGGTGCTGAACTGCCCGCCGAGGACCGCGCGCCCGTGTCCGCGCCAGCCGCGCGAGGCGCCGGCGAGCAGGTCGTCGATCAGCCCGAGCAGTGCGACGCCGAGCGGGTAGGTCAGGTCGATCAGCGGACCGGCGTCGAACGGGTCGCGCTCTGCGATCGCGGCGAAGCCCGTCCAGGCACCGACCGCCAGCACCCCCGCCGCCACGATTGCGATTCCCCCCGGGAACGGCAGCCGCACGCCGCGCCAGTTCTCGCGCGTGAAGCCCTCCGCCTGCAGGTGCCGCAGGATCGGCGGCGTCAGCAGGAGCGCCGCGGCGAGCGCGACGAGCGTCGGGAGGGCGTGCACCCGGGCACCGTAGCCGCCGGGCCGGATGGCCGGCTCACTGCAGCAGCGGCGGCAGGCGGCCGCCGTCGGCGGTCGCCTTCACGCCGAAGCTGCCGCGCTGGCCGGCGAGCGCGAACACGAGCGCGGCGCGCCCGATCGGGTCGTCGAGGTCGTCGACGCTGGAGAGGTCGTGGTCCTTGAACCATTCGACCTGCGAGGACTCGGCGTCCGTGGTCTCGACGCCGACGACCGCCACGTCCTGCGCCCGCAGCCCGCGCATCAGACCGTCCTCGAACGTCTCGACCGCGTCGGCCTCCGCGCCCTCGAGCTCGGGCGTGTTGCGCACGACCACGACGCCCTCGGCGCCGTCCAGCGCGCCGCTGCCCTGCTGCAGCAGGTCGCGCCGCACGAGCCGCAGCAGCCGTCCGCCGTGCGTGAACTGGATCCCGAGCCGCGTCGCGAACGGGTGCAGCAGGTCCGTGTCGTCGGCCAGCTGCTCGTAGCGAGTGCCGCGCGCGGCGGCGGCCAGCGCCTCGAGCTGCAGCGGCTCGCGGATCACCGACACCGACGTCAGCTCCGCGCCCGAGCCCTGCAGCGCGTCCTTCGTGAGGTTCCACATGCGGTCGGACGCGCCGCCCAGCTCGATCAGCGCGATCCGCCGCCCCGCCAGGCGGCCGCCGACGAGCGCCGGATAGGCGTCCGCCTCGAACTGCTGGCGCCGCAGCAGCTGCGCCAGCGCGTCGTCGCGCTCCGCCTGCGCCTGGCGCACGTCGTCCCGCAGCGAGGCGCGCACGTCCTGCTCGGCGCTCGAGACGAGCCCCTTGTCGCCGATCGCGACGCCGAGCAGCAGCCCGAGCACGAGCGACAGGAAGACGGCGACGAGCGACAGGGCGTGGTAGCGGAAGTTCAGCATCGGCCAGAGAGCGTGTCAGGTCGGGCGGCGCGGCTCAGGCGTCGATGCCGAGCAGCACCTGCAGCTTGAGCCACAGCAGGTCCGCGACTTCGTGCAGCCCGGGCGTCAGCAGTACGACCGCGACGAGCACGAACAGGCCGGTCAGCGCGAGCAGCGCGATCGGGGCGACCCCCGGCCGCGGGCGGTAGAGCCGGCTCACGCCCTTCGCGTCGACGAGGATCTCGCCGACGCGCAGGCGCGTGAGGAACGTCGAGGCCATCCCGCGGCGGTTCTTGTCGAGGAACTCGACGAGGTTGAAGTGCGAACCGACCGAGACGAGCAGCTCCGCCCCCTTCTCGGCCGCGATCAGCATCGCGATGTCCTGGCTCGTGCCCGGGGCGGGGACGACCTTGTACGGCAGGCCGAGCCGCTCGAGGTAGTCGCGCCCGGGCGCGCGCCCGTCCGGGTAGGCGTGCACCACGAGCTCCGCGCCGCAGCGCAGCGTCGCCTCGGCGGCCGAGTCCATGTCGCCGACGATCATGTCCGGCCGGAAGCCTTCCTGCAGCAGCGCGTCGGCGCCGCCGTCGACCCCCACGAGGACGGGCTTCAGGTCCCGGATGTACGGCCGCAAGGCTCTGATGTCGCGCTTGTGGTCGACCCCGCGCACCACGATCAGCGTCGGTCGATCGCGGAAGTCGGTGTCGAATCTCGGCAGCTCGATGCGCCCGGCGAGCAGGTCGCGCTCCTCCAGCATGTACTGGACCGTGTTGTGCGCGAACGCCTCGAGCGCCTCGCCGATCTCGGCCCGGCGCTGGTCGGTCTCGGCCTGCACGCGCTCCGCTTCGAGCAGCGTTCCGGTCGCGACGCGCTCGCCGCGGCACCACACGTCGCCGCCTCTGAGGACGACCGGGTCGCCGTCCTGCAGCCGCTCGAACAGCTCGTCGCCGGGCACGTCGACGAGCGCGATGCCGGCCTGCGCGACGAGCAG
The DNA here is from genome assembly GCA_036379915.1 of Conexibacter sp. Classification (GTDB taxonomy): domain Bacteria; phylum Actinomycetota; class Thermoleophilia; order Solirubrobacterales; family Solirubrobacteraceae; genus Conexibacter. Next base: position 4,174 of record DASVFS010000124.1, read on the forward strand.
CGGCCCCATGTTCGGATAGCGGCCGGTGCTCGACGGGGCGCAGTTGACGACGCCCGCGACGCCGCACGCGACGAGGTCTTCACCCGAGACGCGGTCGAGGTCGCGATGGTCGATGATCGCGACGTCGCCCGGGCGCAGCCGCTTGACGAGGTGCTTCGTGCGCTTGCCGAGCCGCGCGATCCCCGCCACCTCGCGCCCCGGCGCCGCGGTGGTCGGCGTGGCCTGCAGATGAGGGGTGGTCGCCACGGAGCCCCGGATTCTACGGGGCGCCGTGGCGTGGCCCTGAAGCCGCTGCGCTGGGGGCTACGGCAGGCCGACGGTGGCGGGCGTGGGGCTGCCGTCGTACGGGAGGCCGGCCATGGCGCGCAACGCCATGTTCTGGTGCTTCGTGACGTACCAGTAGTGGAGGAAGTACGGGATCACCAGCAGCGCGCCCGGGAACAGCAGCAGGAACGCGGTCGTCGGGTTGATCTGCCGCTCTCTCGGGACCCCGACGAGGCGCTGCGCGCGCTTGATCCGCTGGCCGTAGTTGTAGACCGACAGGAACCACGGGACGATCAGCCCGCCGCCGACGATGATCGCGGTCACGGACATCGCCGGGCTCGACTGCGCGAGGTTCTGGTCGTCCTTCTCCGCGCCGATGTCCTTGAGCTCGTCGTTGACGAAGTAGTACCAGCAGAAGTGGTAGATGCCGAGCGTCACGACGACGAGCAGGAAGCCCATCCAGAAGCTCCGGATCTTGCCGGTCGCCCCGGTGCCGATGTCCACCTCTTGCGCCATTGCGTCCTCTCTCCGTGGGGTTGCGCCGCGACGCTATTCGACGCCGGAGACAGATGCCCTCGCGCGTTCAGCCGTGACCGGCGCGAGCGCGTCAGGCCGCCTTCAGCAGCTCGCGCGCGTGCCGGCGCGCGGCTCTGTCGGCGTCGTCGGCGCCGAGCATCCGCACGAGCTCCTCCACGACGGCGTCTCTGCGCAGCTGCGTCACCGTCGTGATGGCCGCCTCGCCGCCGCCGTCCTTCGCGATGCGGAAGTGGCGGTCGGCGTGCGCGGCGACCTGCGGGAGGTGGGTGATGCAGAGCACCTGCCGCTCGGCCGCGAGCGCGTGCAGCTGGGCGCCCACCGCGTTCGCCGTGCGCCCGCCGATGCCGGCGTCGACCTCGTCGAACACGAGCAGGCGGGCGGCGCGGGCCTCGCCCGCCGCGCCATCCGGCACGGCGTCGGCGGACGCGTTCGCGACGCCGAGCAGCGCGAGCATCACGCGCGACAGCTCGCCGCCGGAGGCGACCTCGCGCAGCGGGCCCGCCGGCATGCCCGGGTTGACCGCGATCAGCAGCTCGACGTGGTCGGCGCCGGTCGGGCCGAGCGCGTCGGCGTCGGGCGCGTCGCCGCCACGGGCGCGGCCCTCGCCGTCGCCGTCACGGCCGTCGCCGCCCGCCCCGCGGCGCGGCGCGATCTCGACCTCGAAGCGCGCGTCCGGCATCGCCAGCTCGGCAAGGCGCGCCCGCACCGCCTCCGCCAGCGCGGGTGCCGCCTCGACGCGCGCGTCGTGCAGCTCCTGCGCCACCGCCGCGAGCTGCGTGCGCGCCGCCTCCAGTGCGGCGGTCGTCTCCGCCAGCGCCGCCTCGGCGCCCGTCAGCTCGTCGCGCCGCGCGCGGCATTCGCCCGCGTAGGCGAGCACCGCCGCGATCGAGCCGCCGTGCTTGCGCTCCAGGCGCGCGAACGCCTCCAGCCGCCGCTCGGCGGCCTCCAGGCCGGCGGCCGGATCGGCATCGCCGTCGGCGGTTCCGTCGAGATAGCGATGCAGCTCCAAGGCGAGGTCGTCGGCCTCGATCGCGAGCGCGCGCAGCCGCTCGGCGAGCCCGTCGAGCGCGGGATCGACGCCCGCGACCGCGTCGAGCTGCCGCGCCGCCGCCCCGAGCAGCTCGCCTGCTCCGCCGTCGCCGGCCTCCGGCGCGATCGCCTCCGCGCCTCCGCGCGCGGCCGCGCACAACGCCTCGAGGTGGCGCAGCCGCTCACGCTCCGCCGCCAGCTCGCGCTGCTCGTCCTCGCTCGGCGCGGCCTCCTCGATCTCGCGCAGCTCGAACTCGAGCAGGTCCAGCTCGCGATCGCGGGCGCCGGCGCGCTCGCGCAGCTCCGCCAGCGAGCCCTCGAGCGCACGCACCCGCGCGTACACCGCGCCGACCGCCGCGCG
>DASVFS010000125.1:0-16798 GCA_036379915.1 Conexibacter sp.
GCCCAGCTCGTGCGCGCGGCGCAGCGCGGCCCGCACCTCCGCATGCGCGGCGGCGGCCGCCGCGCGGCGGCCGCGCTGCTGCGGTCCGCAGAAGCCGTCGAGCACCTCGAGCTGGGCGGAGGCGAGCATCAGGCGGCGATGCTCGTGCTGGCCGTAGAAGGCGAGCAGCTCCGCGCCGACCTCGCGCAGGTCGGCGACCGTCGCGGCGCGCCCGGCGAGGTACGCGCGCGTGCGTCCGTCCGACCACACGCGCCGCGCCAGCACCAGCTCGTCGGCGTCGGCCGGGAGTCGCTCGCCGAGCAGCTCGCGCGTGCGCGCGTCGAGCGCGAAGACGCCCTCGACGTATGCCTCCTCAGAGCCCGGCCGCACGATCCCGTTGCGCGCCTTCCCGCCGAGCAGCAGGTCGAGCGCGTGCGCGAGCATCGTCTTGCCGGCGCCGGTCTCGCCCGTCAGCACGTTGAGGCCGGGCCCGAGCCGCAGCTCGGCGCGCTCGATCAGCAGCAGGTTCTCGACTCGCAGCTCGAACAGCATGCGAACAAGTGTTCCCCCCGTGTCGGACGGATCCTGCTACGTGGTGTTCGCCAGCCGCCCGAACTTCTCGCGCAGGCGGTGGTAGAAGCTCGCGCCGGGCGTCTGCGCGAGCGTGCCGACGCCGTCGCGGAAGCGCGCGCTCACGCGGCCGCCTGGCGCGAGCTCGCACACCGGTCGCCCGTCGACGCTCACGTCGACCGGCTCCTCGCGCGAGCGGCTGCGCACCGCGATCGCGTCCTGCGGCGCGACCACGAGCGCGCGCGCGGTCAGCGAGTGCGGCGCTATGAACGACACCGCGAGCCCTTCCACGCCCCACGCCATCACCGGGCCGCCGTTCGCGAGGTTGTAGCCGGTCGAGCCCGCCGGGGTGGCGATCACGAGCCCGTCGCAGCGCACGCGCCCGACCTCCTGATCGGCGACGTCGAACGCGAGGTCGGCGACGCGCAGACCCTGCTGGCGATGGAACGAGACGTCGTTCATCGCGAGCCAGGTCTCGTCGCCGGAGGAGACCTCTATGCCCGGCAGCGTCAGCACGTCGAACTCGCCGCGCAGCGCGCGCCCGACGCCGGCGGCGATCCCGTCGGGGTCGATCGTGGCGAGGAAGCCGACCTCGCCGAAGTTGACGCCGAACACCGGCACGCCCGTGTGGGCGTAGGCGCGCAGGCCGTGCAGGATCGTGCCGTCCCCGCCGAGCGCAATGCACAGGCCGGCATCGCGCGCGACCGGCGCGTCGAGCACGAGGCCGTCCCCCGGCGTCAGGCCGTGCTTGCGCGTCTCCTCGGGCGTGAAGCGCAGCGTCCAGTCGTTCGCGCGCGCGACGGCGATGACCTCGCCGAGCGCATCGCGCGTCTCGTCCGGGCGCCGGTGCGTGAAGACGGTCGCGACGCCGCTCACGGCGCGTCCTCCGGCTCGACCGCGCGCGCCGCGACCTCCAGATTCACGACCGCCCCGTCGCGGCCGCCCTCGGCGAGCCAGACGAAGCTCTCGCGGTTGCCCTTCGGACCGGGGAGGCCGGAGGAGGCGTAGCCGAGCACGCTTGCGCCCAGCTCGCGCGCCGCCGCGCCGGCGGCCACGAGCGCGTCCCGGCGGTCGGCGGCGTCGCGCACGACCCCGCCCTTGCCGACCTTCTCGCGGCCAACCTCGAACTGCGGCTTGACGAGCGCCAGGCAGTCGAACCGCTCGGCCGTGCACGCGAGCACCGCCGGCAGCACCTTCGCGAGCGCGATGAAGGAGACGTCCATCACGACGAGGTCCGGCCGGTACGGCAGCTCGGAGGGGTCGAGCGCGCGCGCGTTCCTGCGCTCCAGCACGGTGACGCGCTCGTCGGTGCGGATCTGCCAATGCAGCTCGCCGTAGGCGACGTCGAGCGCGACGACGTGCTCCGCGCCCCGCTGCAGCAGGCAGTCGCTGAAGCCGCCGGTCGAGGCGCCGACGTCGAGCGCGCGGCGGCCGGCGACCTCGAGCCCGAACGCGTCGAGCGCGTTCGCCAGCTTGCGTCCACCGCGCGAGACGAACTCCTGCCCGGCCGCGACCGCCACGACGACGTCGTCGGGGACGAGCTGACCGGGCTTCTCGGCCCGCCGGCGGTGGTCGCCGAGCAGCACCTCGCCCGCCAGCACGGAAGCGGCCGCGCGCGAGCGCGAGGCGAAGACGCCCCGCTCGGCGAGCAGCGTGTCGAGCCGCACCTTCGTCGTCATCGCGCGGGAAACGGTACCGGCAAGGCAGGCAGCGACGGGAGGGCTTCGCGCGAGCGGGTCGCGGATTCCCCGGGCCGTCGCTGGTCAGGCGAGCGTGAACGCCGCCTGCGTTGAGGCCTCGACCGTCTCCAGGCGGGAGATGGCAACGGGAACAGGCGCTTCGCCTGGCTTCGCCAGGTAGAGCGCCACCGCCTCCTCCAAGCTGGCGCGGAGCTCGTCGAGCGTGTCGCCCGTCGCGAAGACGCCGGGCATGTCGTCGACCGTCGCCCACATCGAGCCGTCCTCGAGATGGATCTTTACTCGGATGTCCTGCGTGGTCGACATTTGCGTCCTCATGGTAGGGCAGATCTCTCAGCGGATTTGCGCTCCGGCGCGCTTGGGTCGTTCTCGATCATCTGCCTGCGCAGTGCGGCGTTCATGCCTTTCGCGTAGTCGCGCCCCTTGTGCATCGGCAGGGTGATCGGGCGACACGCCTCCTTGACCATCTTGACCTGGTGCTTTCCGCCGTGTTCGACCGTCCAGCCGCGCCGCACCAGGAACTTGATCCACGATCCCTGGTCCGTCGGGTTGCTCACGGCGACGGAACCTAAGCGCGGGGCTACGTCAGGCTCAACAGCAGGGATCTGTGACTTTGCGTAGTCGCACGCGCTCTGTGCGCGACCTCACACACAAAGGTGTCACAAGCCCCCACCATGGTTGGCGTAATGACCGCCCTCCGCCCCACCATCTCGCTCCCGACGCACGCGGCCCTCGAGCTGCCCGTCGGCGTGCTCGCGCTGATCGCGCCGTTCGCGCTCGGCTTCGGGCTGGCGGGCGCGGTCCTCTCCGTCCTGCTCGGCGTCGCCGTCGTCGGCCTCGCGCTCGACGCGGCCAACCGGCCCGCGCAGGTCTCCGCCCACCAGGCGTTCGACTACGGGATCGCGTTCGCGGCCGTGCTCGTCGCCGTCCCCCTCGCGCTCGTCGGCGACGCCGCCGCGGCGCTCTTCCTCGGCGCCGCCGGAGTCGCGCTGCTCGCGCTCGACGCCGCCACCCGCTACAGCCTGCGGGCCTCATAAGACTTCTCCCACCGATCAAGCAACACCACATAGACACATCTCTCCTCCCTGGAAACGGCTCGCTTCGGCGGGCCGTTTCCTTTTGGGGGACCGGCCGGAGGGCGCGTCGAGCCGGGCGCGAAACCCGGCCGGACGCATAGGCCGGACGCGTGTCCATACGCGCGCCTCGCCGCTCAACACGCGGCCGCGAGGCGCCGATCGAGAGCACGTGCGCACCGCACTCGCCGCCGCCATCGCCCTGCTGCTCGCGCCCGCCGCCGCGCACGCGGGCACCGTCAGCCTCTCCTCCGCCACGTACACCGTGCAGGAGAACGCCGGCGCGGCGACGATCACGGTCGTGCGCAGCGACGCGAACGGGCACGGCGAGGTGCGCTACGGCGTCTGGTACGACCAGTCGGCGCAGCCGTACCTCGAGTATGAGCCGGTCTCCGGCGTCGTCGACTTCGAGGAGGGGCAGCGCGAGGCGACCTTCCAGATCCCGATCCACGACGACGGCGACGTCGAGAACGACGAGACGGTCAAGCTCGGCATCTACGGCTCCTATCCGATGAAGCTCGCCGAGCCGACGCGCGCCCGCCTCACGATCGCCGACGACGACACGATCGCGACCGACCGCGACGCGCTCAACCCGCTCGGCCTCGTCCCCGCCCCCGCCAACGGCAACCCGCTGCAGGGCGCGCGCTTCTTCGTGGACGAGGAGTGGGGCCTCGCGAACCGCGTCGCCGACTCGCTCAGGCGCCGCGACCCGGCGACCGCCGCCAAGCTGCGCACGATCGCCGACCAGCCTGAGACGAAGCGCTTCGGCAGCTGGACGCCCAACCCGAAGCACGAGATCGCCACCTTCCTGCAGCGCGCACAGGCGACCGACCCGGGCGCGATCCCGCTGATCTCTACGTACCGCCTCAAGCACCTGCAGTGCGGGCACGTATCCGACTCGCCCGCCGAGGCGGCCGCGTACAAGCGCTGGTACCAGGAGTTCGCGCAGGGGATCGGCAACCACCGCGTCGTCCTCTTCTACGAGATCGACGCGCTCATCACCGCGCCGTGCCTCTCGCACGCCGGCCTGAAGGTGCGCATCGACGAGGTGCGCTCAGCGATCGCGACGCTCTCGACGCTCCCGCACGCCGTCGTGTATGTCGACGCGGGCGCCGGCGACGCGCACGACAAGGGCTTCATGGCGCGGATGCTCAGATGGGTCGGCGTCCAGCGCATCCAGGGCTTCTTCACCAACTCGACGCACCAGAACTGGACGCGCAGAGAGATCAGATACGCGAGCTGGCTCGTGCGCAGACTCGGCGGCACGCCGCACTACGTGATCAACACGGCCGCGAACGGCCGCGGGCCGCTGATCCCGAGAAGCCGCGTCCGCTCGGGCAACTCGGTCCGCTGCAACGCCCCCGGCCGCGGGCTCGGGCCGAGACCGACGAGCGACGTGCCGGCGCAGTACCGCAACCTCGACGGGCTGTTCTGGATCGGCAACCCCGGCCGCTCGGCCGGCAGATGCGTGAGAGCCGCCAACGCGCCCCCGACCGGCGCCTTCTGGCTCGACTACGCGCTCGAGCTGATCCGCAACGCGGACTTCCGCATCCGGTAGCGATTCCGCGCCCGAAGCGGCGCGAAAGCTCCATCCGCCGGTATGGCGTGTTGGAGCGGGTATGGCTCGGGCCATGCGTCGCCGACCCAAGCTGGGGATCTCGCTTGCGCTGCTCGCGCTCGCGCTGCTGCTGCCCGTTCCCGCCGCGCTCGCGGCCGGCACGGTGAAGCTCTCCAGCGCCACCTTCAGCGCGCGCGAGAGCGACCGCGCGGCGACGATCACGGTCGAGCGCAGCGTCGCGAGCGGCCACGGCGAGGTCCGCTACGCGATCTGGCAGCACAGCGCCGTCGAGGGCGCCGACTACGTACGCGTCGGCGGCCGGCTCGACTTCGCCGACGGCCAGGCGACCGCGTCGTTCGACGTGCCGATCCTCGACGACGACCTCGTCGAGGACGCCGAGACGGCGACCGTCGGCATTTACGGGGCCTATCCCCAGCGACTCGACGCGCCGACGCGCGCGACGCTGACGATCGTCGACGACGACGTGCTCGGCGTGCGCGACGCGCTCAACCCGCTGGCGCTCGACCCGCCGCCGCCGGGCACGAACCCGCTCGAGGGCGCGCGCTTCTACGCGAACCCCTCACGCAACCTCGCCGGCACGGTGATCAGGCAGATCCGCCATCGCCGCCCGCAGGCCGCGGCGCTGCTGAGAGTCATCGCCGAGCAGCCGGAGACGAAGCGCTTCGGCGGCTTCGACGACCAGCCGGCCGCGGCCGTCTCGCAGTACCTCGCGACCGCCCACCGCGACGATCCCGGCGCCGTGCCGCTGATCGCGACGTACCGCCTGAAGCACGTCAGCTGCGGCGGCTACGCCGACCCGCCGGAGGAGGTCGAGCGCTACAAGCGCTGGTACGAGGCGTTCGCGCGCGGCATCGGCAGCCACCGCGTCGTGCTGTTCTACGAGATCGATGCGCTGATCACGACGAAGTGCCTGTCGCGGGTCGGCCTGAGACGGCGGATCGACGAGGTTCGCACGGCGATCAGATACCTGGCCCCGCTCCCCCACGCCGTCGTCTACGTCGACGCGGGCGCCGGCGACGCGCACGACACGCGCTACATCGCGCGGCTGCTGCGCCGCGTCGGCGTCGGCCGCATCCAGGGCTTCTTCACCAACTCGACGCACCAGAACTGGACGCGCAGAGAGATCCGCTACGGGCGCGAGCTCGTGCGCCGGCTCGGCGGCAGGCCGCACTACGTGATCAACACGGCCGCCAACGGCCGCGGCCCGCTGATCCCCAAGAGTCGCGTGCGCTTCGGCAACTCGTTCCGCTGCAACGCGCCGGGCCGGGGGCTCGGGCCGAAGCCGACGTCGGTCGTGCCGGCGAAGTACCGCAACCTCGACGGGTTGTTCTGGATCGGCAACCCGGGCCGCTCGGCCGGCGCCTGCTCGAAGACGCCGAACCCGCCGCCCGCCGGCCGCTTCTGGGTCGACTACGCGCTCCAGCTGATCCGCAACGCGGACTACCGCATCCGCTGACGCGCGCCGCGTCCGCGGCCCGCGCAATGGTTCGATCGGCGCGGGCGCATGGGTAGACCCCCTGCAACCGGGATCCCTAGCAGGAGGTCTGCATGTCAGCCCATCCAGAGTCCGGCCCTGCCTTCACGACGGGCGCCGGCCCGACGCGCACAGGCGCCGACGTGAGCTACGCGACCGGCTTCGGCTGGGTCGTCTTCGCCGGGACGATGCTCGCGCTCGTCGGCATCCTCAACATCATCTACGGCATCGCGGCGATCGACGACTCGACGTTCTTCGTCAACGACGCCAAGTACGTGATCAGCGACCTCAACACGTGGGGCTGGGTCGTGCTGCTGACGGGTGCAGCGCAGCTGCTGACCGGCTTCGGCGTGTGGGCACGCAACACGTTCGCGACCTGGCTCGGGATCGCGTTCGCGTGCCTCAACGCGATCGGCGTGCTGCTGATGCTGCCGGCGTACCCGCTGCTGTCGCTGTCGCTGTTCGCGGTCGACGTGTTGATCGTCTACGGGCTCGCCGTGCACGGCGGCCACGCCCACGAGGAGGTCTAGCGGCCACCCCGTCCCCGCGCCGGAGCGCCGCCGCAGCTAGGCGGCGCTCACGCGGTCGGGCGCTCCGACGGCCGCAAGGATGCGGTCGGCGATGGCTCTGCCGGTGAAGCCGACTTCTTCGTGCAGCAGCGCGGGCGCGCCGTGCGTCACGAAGCGGTCGGGCAGGCCGACGCGCAGGATCCGCGAGGGCAGGCCCGCGTCCGAGAGCGCCTCCCACACGGCCGAGCCGAAGCCGCCGGCGAGCACGCCCTCCTCGACCGTCACGAGCAGCTCGTGCTCGGCCATCAGCTGCGCGACGAGGCCTGCGTCGAGCGGCTTCGCGAAGCGCGCGTCGGCGACGGTCGCCTCGATCCCGTGCTCGCGCAGCAGGTCCGCCGCCTCGAGCGCCTTGCCGACGCCGCTGCCGTAGCCGAGCAGGGCGACCTTGCCGCCCGACCCGGCGCGCAGGATCTCGCCGCTGCCGATCGGCAGCGCCCGCGGCGCGGCGGGCAGCGGCACGCCGACGGCCTCCCCGCGCGGGTAGCGCAGCGCGACCGGGCCGTCGTCGTACGCGAGCGCGGTGCGCAGCATGTGCACGAGCATCGCCTCGTCGCGCGGCGCCATCAGCACCATGTTCGGCAGCGGCCGCAGATACGCGATGTCGAAGGCGCCGTGGTGCGTCGGGCCGTCGTCGCCGACGAGCCCGGCGCGGTCCATCGCCAGCACGACGTTCAGTCTCTGCAGGCAGACGTCGTGGACGATCTGGTCGAACGCGCGCTGCAGGAACGTCGAGTAGATCGCGGCGACCGGCTTCGCGCCCTGCAGCGCGAGCCCGCTCGCGAACAGCAGCGCCTGCTGCTCGGCGATGCCGACGTCGAAGTAGCGCTCCGGCAGCGCCTTCTGGAGGATGTCGAGCCCCGTGCCGGTGTTCATCGCGGCCGTGATGCCGACGATCCGCTCGTCGCGCTCGCACTCGCGCACGAGCGCGTCGCCGAAGACCTTCGTGTACTGCGGCGGCTTCGGCGGGGCGGGCGCGGCGCCGGCCGCCGGCGCGGCGACGACCGCGGGCGCGCCGTTCGCGATCGACTTCGGCTTGGCGGCGTGCCACTTCTCCATCCCCTCGAGGCCGCCCTCCTCGGCCGGGGCGAAGCCCTTCCCCTTCACCGTCGCGATGTGCACGACGACGGGACGGTCGGCGGCGAGCGCCTCGCGCAGCGCCTCGCGCAGGTGGGACACGTCATGGCCGTCGACCACGCCCATGTAGGCCCAGTCGAGCTCCTCCCAGAAGAGGCCCGGCGCCCAGAACGCCTTGATCGACTCCTTCAGCTGCGGGCCGAGCCGCTCGAAGCGCGCGCCGATGCCGCCCGGCAGCTTCGTGAGGCCGCCCTCGACGCCCTCGCGCGCGTGCCACCACTTCGGGTTCAGGCGGATGCGGTTGAAGTAGCGGCTGAGCGCGCCAACGTTCGGCGCGATCGACATGCCGTTGTCGTTCAGCACGACGACGATCGGCGTGCCGAGCCCGCCCGCCTGATGGACCGCCTCGAACGCGACGCCGCCGGTCATCGCGCCGTCGCCGATCACCGCGACGACCTTGCCGTCCGGGCCGTTGCCGTGGCGCATCGCCTCCTTGAGTCCGACCGCGTAGCCGATCGACGTCGAGGCGTGGCCCGCGCCCATGATGTCGTGCTCGGACTCGGCGACGCAGCAGAACGGCGTCAGCCCGCCGTACCTGCGGATCGTCGACAGCTCGTCGCGGCGGCCGGTGAGGACCTTGTGCGGATACGCCTGGTGGCCGACGTCCCACAGGATCTTGTCGGTCGGCGAGTCGAGCAGCGAGTGCAGCGCGACGGCGAGCTCGCAGGTGCCGAGGTTGGCGCCGAAGTGGCCGCCGATCTCCCCGACCGTGTCGATGATGTGCTCGCGCACCTCCTGCGCGAGCTGCGTCAGCTCGGCGTCGCCGAGGCCGTGCAGGTCCTGCGGGCGGTCGATCGTCGGGAGGATCCGGGAAGGCGTGTCGTTCATGAGCTGCGGGTGGCGATGAAGTCGGCGATCTGCTCCAGCTCGGCGGCGCCGTCGGGCGCCGCCCGGTCGAGCGCGGCGCATGCCTTGCGGTAGGACTCGGCGGCCAGCTCGCGCGCGCGCTCGAGCCCGAAGGCGCTCACGTACGTGCGCTTGCCGAGCCGCTCGTCGCTGCCGCGGGTCTTGCCCAGCGCGTCGTCGCTGCCGGTGACGTCGAGTATGTCGTCGACGATCTGGAACAAGACGCCAAGCTCGCTCGCGAAGTCGCGGAACAGCTCGATTCTCGCAGGTTCGCCCTGCAGGACGAGGCGCAGCGGGCACAGGACGGAGGCGACGATCAGCTTCCCGGTCTTGAGCCCGTGGAGCAGCCGCAGGCCGTCCGGGCCGGCGGGCGCGCGCTCCGTCACGTCGAGGTACTGACCGCCGACCATGCCGTTGACGCCGGTCGCGGCGGCAAGCTCCCCGACGGCGGCGAGGATCCCGACGGGATCGCCCTGCTGGCGCGTCAGGACGTGGCGGAACGCTTCGGCGTAGAGCCCGTCGCCGGCGAGGATCGCGACGTTCTCGCCGAACGCCTTGTGGCAGGTGGGGCGGCCGCGCCGCAGGTCGTCGTCGTCCATCGCCGGCAGGTCGTCGTGGATCAGCGAGTAGGTGTGGATCAGCTCGAGCGCGGCCGCGAGCGGCAGCACGTCGGCGGGGTCGGCGCCGGCCGCCCCGGCGGTCGCGAGCGCGAGCACCGGCCGGATGCGCTTGCCGCCGGCGAGCAGCGAGTAGCGCATCGCCTCCTCGAGCCCGTCGACGCCCGCGGCCTCCGCCTCGGCGAAGCGCAGCCCCGCCAGGTAGTCCTCGACCTGCTGGCGCAGGTCCTCCGGGTAGGCGCTCATGCGGGCGGGGCGCCGCCGGCCGTCGCGGCCGGGTCGCTCCCGCTCGGGGCGTCCGCGGTCGCGCGCGCGCGGCGATCGAGCTCGCTCGCGGCGTCGCCCGCCAGCCGCGCGCACTCCTCCACCAGGCGCGCGGCCTCCTGCGGGTCGAGCTCGCCCTCGCGCAGACGGGCGGCCGTCTGCTCGAGCTGCTCGGTCAGGTGCTGCAACGGATCGATCCCGCTCATGCGCTCGCCTCCTCGGCGCCGGCCTCGACGCCCCGCCGCTCGCGCAGCACGGCGGCGAGGATCCCGTTGACGAAGCCCGGCGCCTCCGAGCCGCAGTACGCCTTCGCCGTCTTGACCGCCTCGTCGATCGCGCCCTCGGGCGGGATCGGCTGCTCGCCGGGGACGGCGTCCGGGTGGAGCAGCTCGAGCAGGCCGACGCGCAGGATGCTGCGCTCCAGCGGGGCGATGCGGTCGAGCGCCCAGCCCTGTGCGTGGTCGGCGATCAGCGCGTCCAGCTCGGGCTGGCGCTGCAGCGCCGCCTGCGCGAGCGCGCGCGTGAACGGGGCCGCGTCGCGCGGCAGCGTGTCGTCGAGCGGACGCCCGGTGAGGTCGTGCTGGTAGAGCGCGAACACGGCTCTGCGGCGTTGGTCGCTGCGGCGGGCCACCTGAGTCGCCGTACCCGCGGGCTACGCCCGCGAGACGTAGTCGCCGGTGCGGGTGTCGACGCGCACTCTGTCGCCGATGTTGACGAACAGCGGGACCTGGACCTGTGCGCCCGTCTCCAGCGTGGCGGGCTTCGTGCCGCCGCCGGAGGCGGTGTCGCCGCGCAGGCCGGGCTCGGTCTGCGCGACCTCGAGGTCGACGGCGCTCGGCAGCTGGAGGTCGGACGGCTGGCCGTCGATCGACAGCAGCTCGACCTCGTCGTTCGGGCGGGTCCACTTGAGCGCGTCGGCGAGCGTGGCCTCCGGGATCGCGAGCTGCTCGAACGACTCGGAGTCCATGAAGTGCGCGTCGCTGCCGTCGCTGTAGAGGAACTGCATCTTGCGCACCTCGGTGCGAACGGGGCGGAACTTCTCGCCGGCGCGGAACGTGCGGTCGATCACCGCGCCGTCGCTCGCGCGGCGCAGCTTCGTGCGCACGAACGCGCCGCCCTTCCCGGGCTTGACGTGCTGGAACTCGAGGATCTTGAAGATCGTTCCCTCGACGTCGATGTGGTTGCCGTTCTTGAACTGGTTGGTGCTTATGATGGCGAATCAGCCCCTTTGCAGGGAAAAGTATGTGCTTGTCGCATGTGGTTGCCGAAAGTTTCGGGGGCGGAAGTGTACTTCGCCGTCGGACGTGGCGACTCGCCCGGCCAACCTACTGCGACTGCGCCACGCGATCCTCTCGGGCCGGCCGGAGTGTTCGACAGAGCGGCCGGTGGGCGACTGTCGTCACGTACGCCTGATGGGCGACCGAGTCGGGAGCGCTCAGCCCTGTGCCTGAAAGCGTCATCGACCCAGCGCAGCTCTGACAACTGGAGCGACCCGACGCCGGGAGGGAAGCCAGGTGACCGAGATCTGCAGGACGAGGCAGGTCCTCGTCCGAGGACAGGCAGCCGCGAGACAACTGGGTACAGGCGACGTAGACGTTCGCATCCGCCTGCAGGACGCCACGCAGCACCGCTTCGGTCGGCCGCCCACGACGCTGCCGGCTGACCGAGAAGAGGACAGTCTGGGGTCTTACAGCGAGCATCACGTCGCGGGCAAAGCGGTCCTCGTCGGGCACGACGCTGTGAGAACCATGGTGCGGAAACACCAGCACTTCGGCGGACAGGTCCGCACCAACGCGCGCCAGGTCTTCGAACGTCACGTGATCTGCGTCGCCCGGCAGCAGCACGCGCAACCCGTCAGGCAGCGTGATGCGCAGGACGGCGGAGGCGCCGTTGCTCGTGATCGTTCCCCCTGCGGGACTTCTGCCCCGGGGGCCGGTCATCGCTGTCGCGTACGTCGGCGCCAGCACTTCTACGATCAGACCGCCTCCATCCAGAGTCCCCTCCGGAAGGCTGTCGTCGAGGTCGCGCGAAACCCGGCACCGGCCGCTTCTCTTGGCGTCGCCCAGCGCAGCTAGCAGCAACGCCGTCTCCGGCGTGGTCGGATCCTTGGCGGCGTCGGCAGGAACGTACAGGCAGCCGATCTCAAGCTTGCGATCCGACAGGAGCGGCACGACGCCGCGCGCGTGATCGCGATCGCGATGCGAGACGACCAAGGTATCGAGGCGCCGCAACGCGAGCTGCTCGACGGTCTCGACGACCGCCGGGTCGGGCGCGGCATCGACCATGACCGTCCAGTCCTCTCCGCAGGCCAGGGCGCAATTGCCGTGCCCGACGTCGAGCACATGGAGGACGGCGGTCATCCGAAATGCAACTCCTGATCGTCCGGCTCGATGAACTCCACCTCGGGCGCCTCGAAGAAGAGGTCGGGCTCCTGCTTCGCCCCGAGGTTCACATGCGCGAAGAACACCTTGCCGACGAGCGCTTCCGCCTCCGCGGGGATCGCGTACTCCTCGCCGAGCATCCAGGCGGGAAATCGCATCGGCGTCTTGTGGGCCCAGCCCCCGACGCGAGCGTCGAGCGCAACGCCGTATTGCGTCATCCCGGCACGCTCGACGAACAGCGGGACCCGATAGGTCCGCCGTCCGGCGTCCCGTCCTTCGCGGATCTCGGCGGCGCACCGCGTGAGCCCCTCGATGAGCACGTCGGACTGCTCGGTCTGGTCGCGCGTCAGGAGTACCGGGATGGTGTGACGGTGAGGGCGCACAAGCATGCCCACATCAGGCGCGAAGCCGGTCGTCAATACGCATGGGATGCGATGCTCGCTCACCAGACGCGCGACGAGCTGCGCGCCGTCGTAGGCAATCCCATCGTGCATCGGGCTCAGCTGGAGATCGCAGATTACGGCATGCGCATGTGTGCTGACCCAAGCGACGGCGTCGTCGACGGTCGGGATCTCGTCCAAGTCGACCACGAGCGCCTCCAGCCCCTCGTCTTCGAGCTGGAAGCCCACGGCCTTGGCTTGGCCGCGGTCGTCGTCGAGCACCGCGACGACGCGGATCCCACCGCCGACGGGAAGCTCGAGCCGCGAGTCGAGTTCGAGCACCGACATGGATCAGTCCTCGGCCCGGGGGAGCTCGATCGTGAACTGCGCGCCACCGAGCTCACCGTTCGCCTCCACCGTGGCTTGCCCATTGAGATCGGCGACGACGTCCCGGACGATCGTGAGTCCGAGGCCTACGCCTCGATTTGTCGTGCTGCGACCCGGCAGCCAAATTTCTCTGATGCCGATGTTGCGGATGCCCGGCCCGTTGTCGGCGACGTCGAGGACGATCTTGCCGTCGTCCGTGGTCGTCTGCACGCGGATCCGGCGGTCGCCGTCCGCAGTGCTGTCGAGCGCGCTGACGGCGTTCAGCATCAAGTTCGTGATGACCGACTCCATCGCGGCGACCGTCCCGACGAAGCGCGGTCCGTCGCCGTCGAGATCCAACTCGACGCGGACCCGGTGCTCGACGAGCAGCGGTCTGAGCAGCTTCACCGTATCTTCGACGATCTCGTTGGTCGAGAACGTGCCACGCTGGCGCTTTCCACGGTCGAGCAGCCGCCGAGGAAGCGCGACGAGCGTCGCCATGCGCTGCGCATGGTTTTCGATCAAGTCGATCTGCTCGGCGATTCTCTCGTAGTCGTCGCCGAGCAGCCGTCCGGCGCGACGGCGCACGCTCTGAGCGAGCCGGATGATCGTGTTTGGCGGGTTAAACGACTCGTGCGACATCACGGCGGTGGTCGTACCGATGGTCGCAAGAGTGCGGTAGAGCTCAAGGTCGTCCGTCAAGGTCGAGACCTTCTGCGTGAAAGCACGCTGCACGTCCCGGTCAGCACGTTCGAATTGCATGCGTGTTGCCGGCGGAGCATCGGCGATGAGTCTGCGCATCCGCGTCTGCGCCGATTCCAGAGAATCTCTTGCCCGCTTGCGCTCGGCACGGCGGCGCTCCTCGGCCTGTTGCAGGCGGTACCGCGCGACCCATTCAAGCGCGTCCTGAGCAAAGCTTCTCAGGTCAGCGAAAGCCTCCGTCTCAATAAAGCCAGTACGGTCGGTCTTCTGCTGGAGCACAGCATCTTCATCCAGAACTTGGACGCGGCCGATGCTCACGTTGGTCGAAGGCCGCTCCTCCGGCGAGGCGACACGTCGCAGGTTCATGTCGAGCCAGTCGTAGCCAGGATCGCCGTACGGGAACACGCGGAGTCCACGGTGGTACAGGTGCACGCCGCCGACCACCGAGAGCCAGTCGCGCAATGCGCCCAGCGACACGCCGCCGGTACGACCACGAGTCGCGGCGTCGCCGCTCAGACGGAAGACCCACAGCTCGAACTCCGCGTGCGGCGCGACGTACCGCGGCGCGCCTCTGAGTCGACGTACGTCAGCGTGATCGGCTTCGGTCACCCGCCCCTTTCGCTCGTAATCGACCATCTCAACGTGAGCGCGCCCGTCCACATCCAGGCGGGCATGGATCTTGTACGCGGCCTGGTCCCAGTAGCCAGAGCGGACGAGCTGCTCAAGCTCGCGGAACTCAGGGGCGCTCAACTGCGGACGGAAGGTCCCTCCAGACTCGAACGGGCTGGCGAGCAGCAGCAGCGCCCGCGCCATGCGGGTGACTTCAGTCTTCGTGAAGTGCCGCTGCAGGTCCCGGACGACGACCGTGGTCCCAGGCCTCCGGCGGGTATCGCGTTCCTCGATCTCCAGCGGCACCGCGTCGACCGTGCTGGCGCGGTTGAAGCGCTCCCAGTCGAACGTCAAGCAGTACTCCACGCCCGGCTTGGCCTTCGGCCGCGTCTGCAACTCGGCGCTCGCACCCAAGCGCAGCGCCGCCAGTCGGCCGAGGCCCTTGGAACCGACCGCCAGCCGGTCGAAGCGCTTCGTGCGTTCGTGGGACTCCTTCGTGGAGCGACCGAGGACGAGCCAGGAGTCGCGCAGCTGCCGGCGGTTCATCCCGACGCCGTCGTCGGTAATGGTCAGGACTCCGCCGCGTCTCGCGACGTTCGTGAGCTTCACGGTGCATCTCGCAGCGTCGGCGTCATACGCGTTGCGCACGAGCTCGAGAATGCCTTGCTCCGGGCTCGGGTTGAGCTCCTCGCCCAAACGCCGCAGGACGTCGGGCGCAAATCGCAGGTGCGCACTCATCGCGGTACGTCTCGCAATGCTCGAACGGTCAGATGGCGGCAGCGCAAACGCTGATCGAGGAAGCGGGAGGCACGCTCGGCCTCGACGATCCTCACGAGCGCCTCGCAGGCACGACGCGTGTGATCGTGCGGCACCAATGCAATCAGATGGTTCTCGACGGCGATAGGGCGATCACCAAGCACCACCGTAGCCCGCACACGCGGTCCTTGAAGCACCGGGCGATTGGTCCGCCCGACGACGACGAAGGGCGGATCGAGGACGCTGCCTCGGAAGCGTCGGTGGCGCGCGGGGCGCAGCACGGCTCTTCCTGCCAAGTCCCGGGCATCGACGTAGAGTCGCCAAGGCCCGCGATGCGGGTCGCGGTTGGCGACAACGGCGCCGACTCTTACGTCGCAGACGTCTTGGAGCCGGGCTTCCGCGACCGGAGCCGTCCAGTCCGTCGGCAGTCCGACCGCAGCATCGGCTGCGATCGTCCCGGCGAGCAGAAAGACGTCGACGTCGGTCAACGCATCAAAAATTCCAGCCGGCTCGACCGCCATCACCTCCATGCGCCGTTCGACGGTGGCTCGGAAACGCTCGTAGCGCGACCCGGCGCGCAGCACCTCGGGGAGCACCGCTGCTACCTGCACCCCCGGAGCACATGCCTCCAACAGACTGTCCAGAAACACCGCGGCCTCGGTCGTAAGTCCGGTCGTCCACGTCCGATCCGGCGGTGCCACGATCTGACCGTACGGCGGATTCACCAGCACGGCTGCGCCTTGTCTCGGCCGAAGCGCCGTTCCGTCCCCCACCGAGATGTTCGTAAGCAGCGCGGCCGGGTGGGTTCCTCGCGCCGTCATGCGAGCTCCGCGTGTGAGCGCCGCGAGCACGAGACGGGCCCGTGCGGCACGTATGAACTCGGGCACGAGGTCACGACCTATGAGCCGCTCGTTCCACTCCTGAAGCGTGTCCTCCAGCGATTGCCGGACTGGTAGGCGGGCGCTTGCCGCCAGCAAGAGGTCGCCGCAGCCGCAAGCTGGATCCACGTAGCTCTCGGTGCGGTCTGAGACGAGTTCGACCACCCGAGACGCCAAGGCCTCCCCGGTAAAAAACGCGCCTAGACGGCGCAGATCCTCGATCGGCACCGCACCGCGCAGACGGCGCCCGGCCTCCCCATCGAGATGTGGTGCGAACTCCGCGAAGGTGTCGGGTCCATAGACCTCCGAAAGCCGCTCAAGCTCGGCGACGTAAGGCTCGAAGGAGCGCAGCACGTGCATAGCTTGACGATCTAAGAGGTCGGATTCGCTACCCGACGCTCGAACAATTTCCGAACGAGGCAGGAGTCCAAGCGGGTGCGGCGCCTCGATCACCGCGGGATCGTCGCGTTCGGCTCGTCGCTGAGGACCGGCGGGGCGCGGACTCGGTCGCGTGCGCCTTCCCGTCACCGCCCCGCGGCCGGCGCGTCGTGCCGACGCGCCAGCCGCGTCTGCCGGCGTCAGCGGCAGGGCTCGTTTGCGTCCGGCGAGTAGGGGATCGCGTATGCGACCCGCTCGCCGTCCGGCGCGACCCAGCCGACGGCCTCCGGGCGGCGGTCGGACGGGGTCAGCGCGACGGACGCCTTCCACAGGTTCTCCCCGACGTCGGCACGGGTCGCGCTCCCGTCGGGCGCCGTCAGCTCGACCTCGCGGACGCCGTCGGGCACCAGGCCGTAGACGAGCGCCTCGCCCGGCGCCGCGCCGGTTGCACACTCGTCGGTGCTCACCGTGCCGCGCACGGCGGCGACGTCGGCCGGGAGGCAGCTGCCGGACCCCGTGCCGTCGACGAGGCACAGCAGGTTCGCT
>DASVFS010000126.1:0-5158 GCA_036379915.1 Conexibacter sp.
GATTCGCGGCGACCGCGACGACGTTCGCAAGGAGGTGCGCGAGCACGGCTGGGGCTTCCCCGTCGCGCTGGACGCGGACGGCGCGGTCGCGAACGTCTACGGCGTCGCCGTCTGCCCGCTCGTCGTGTTCGCCTACAGAGGCGGCGTCGTGCTGCGGACCGCGCTCGGCAGCGAGCAGACGACCGCCGCCGCGCTCGAACGGACCGTCGCGCGGCTGGAGCGGGGGAGACCGCCGGCGTGAGCGGCGCACCGGAGCCGGACCCGCGCGCCCCCGACCGCGCCGGCCCGCACGACGGGCTCGTCGCCGCGTCGCTGCGCGCCGAGCTGCCCGGCCTCGGCGTCGTCTCGCTCGCGCTGCCGGCGCCGCGCGCCAAGCGCAGCCCGAAGGGCGTGCGCGAGCACCTCGCCGTGCTGTCGACGCGCTTCCGCGGCGGGGACGCGCTCGCGCTGCGCCAGCGCCCGGTCCCGCACGCCTACCGCGTCGCGTTCCGCCACGTGGGGCTCGATCCCGACGTCACGCGCACGCCGGTCGAGGCCGCCGCGATCGAGCGGCTCGTGCAGGGCGGCTTCGTCTCGCGCGGGCTGCTCGACGACGCGCTCACGATCGCGCTCGTCGAGACCGGCGTGCCGCTGTGGGCGCTCGACGCCGACGCGGTCGACGGCGCGCTGCAGCTGCGCCTCGCGCGCAACGGCGAGCAGCTCGGCGCGGGCGCCGGCGCGCTGCCGCTTCCGGACGGCCAGATCGTCGTCGCCGACGCGCGCGCACCGCTCGCTTCGCTGTTCGGCGACCCCACGCCCGCCCGCACGCCCGCCAGAGCGACGACGCGCCTCCTGCTCTACGCCCTCCGCGTCGACGGCGTCGACCGCGTCCACGTCGAGGAGGCGCTGTGGCAGTGCGCGGAGACGCTCGCGGCGGCCTAAGCCGCGTCGAGTCTGTCCGGCGGCGGGTTGCCGCCCCGGTTCTCCGGGATGAAGACCCAGCGAGGGAGGGCCGGAATGCTCTCCGAAGGGGGGTTCGGAGGAGCCGGCTGTGGCTCAGGGTGTCTGTCCTCAGATGTCTTCACGTCGCTCCTCAGAGTATCGCCAGTGCCCATGTCCAACATACGATCTGTGCGACCAATGCGATTGCGGCGAGCGCAAGACTGCGCGCCAGCCAGTCGACGCGACGGCCGTTCTGTGTGCGCGTGTCACGCAGGCCGAACGCGATCAGAAGGTGAAGGCGACCAGGGTCTCCTTCCGCTTCGAGCACTTCGTACAGCCGTCGAGCATCGGTCGAGAATTCCATCCTGTGCGGGTACAGCACAAACAGCGCACTCAGCACGGTGACCGCAAGTGCGATTCCCGCGAGGATGACAGGCAGGCTCGTGCCATCCTGCGCCAGCGCCGCCGAGCCGAAGAACGACGCCGTCAGCGCTGCCGCGCCGAGCAGCGTGCCCATGCGCTGCCGCAGCTCGTTGACCTGGCGCTCCTGCTGTTCGAGCGCCTTCTGCGCTTGCTCGTATGTCAGCTCGGCGAGGGTGGAAGTGGACACCTCGCAGAGGCTGGCAAGCACTCAGCTCGTCGTCTACAGCACATGCATGTCAACCCGGTCTGACGGGGGTAGACTCGGTGGACCGATGGTCGTGATTGCGGATCGTCAGGCGACGTACGAGGTCCTCGGCGGGGACGTCGAGGAGGCGCCGGCGCGGCGTGCGCTGCGCGCGCAGATCGCGCGCCTGGAGGCCGAGCTCGCGCGCTCGGCCGCGCGCGCGAAGCCGCATGACGACATCGCCTGGTCGATCGGTGGCGAGGCCGGTCCGCGCCTGCTCGGCATCGGCGAACTGGAGCGCGTGCGCGACGACCTCGCCGAGCGACTGCACGCGGTGCGCGAGACGCTCGCCGCGCGCGCCGCGCGCGAGGCGGAGAAGCGCGCGCTGCTGGAGCGGATGCTGCGCGATCCCGGCCGTCACCGCTTCGTGCGCATCAGCGCCGCCGAGGTCGGCGAGCCGGGCTGCGGCGTCTGGCACGTGCGCCCGCGCCTCGGCCTCGTCGGCATGTTGATGGGCTGGTGGCAGGTCAAGCTGTCCTCCGGATGTCCGCTACCGCGGCCGGCGACCGGGCCGGCGTGAGCTGAGAGGACGAGCAAGCCGGATGGGTCGCCGCAGTCGCCAGCGCGCGAGCGCGCCGTCGCGCGAACGCGCCGCCGCTCCCGCGGCCGCGCCGGAGCGCGCCCGCCGGACGTCGACGCGCCCCGCGACGGAGCGCCCAACGCAGGTCGCCTCGAAGACCACCGCCGCCCGCCGCAGCCGTCGCGACGCCGCTCCCGAGGCGCCGTGGGGCAGCTTCCCGCTCATCGAGCTGTGCGCGCTGTCGGGGATCGTGCTCGGCGTCTGGGGCCTGCTCGCCCACAACGGGATCCTGATCACGGGCGCGGCCTTCCTCGGCTCGGTCGCCGGCCTCGAGGTCGCGATCCGCGAGCACCTCGGCGGCTTCCGCTCGCACACGCTCGTGCTGAGCGGGACCGCGACCGTCGCGACGCTCGCGCTGCTGCTGCTCGCGGGCGTCTCGCGCGCGGTGCTGGTGACGGCCTTGCCGCTGCTGCTGATCGCCGGGTTCGTCGGCTTCCGGCAGCTGTTCAAGCGCCGCTCCGGCGGCGTCGGCATGCGCGTCCGCTAGGGTCCCGCCTCGATGTCAGCCGACCCATCGCCGACGGCCCCGCGCCGCATGCGCCTGACGGGTCTGCACCACGTCACCGCGATCTGCCGCGACCTCGAGCGCACGACCGCCTTCTACCGCGACGTGCTCGGGCTCGCGCTCGTCCAACAGGGCGTCAACGACGACGACCCCGGGACCCGCCACTTCTGGTTCGGCGACGCGCAGGGCTCGCCCGGGACGCTCGTCACGTTCCTCGAGTACCCGCAGATGGAGGACGGCGTGATCGGCGCCGGGTCGGTGCACCACGTGGCGTTCACCGTGGAGTCCGCCGACGAGCAGCTCGCCTGGCGCGACTACCTGCGCGACAGAGGGGTGGAGTGCAGCGAGGTGATGGACCGCGGCGCGTTCCGCTCGCTGTACGTGCGCGATCCCGACGACCACATCGTCGAGATCGCCACGCGCGGACCGGGCTTCTAGAGCGGGTCCCCGCCCGCCCCGCGCGTGGCGACCGACGCTCTCTAGACGGTGACGAGCTCGCGCTCGACGGTCCTGCGCAGGACCGGCGGGCATTCGCGCTCGATGCTCGCGTGCGCGGTCAGCTGCGCGGCGAGCGCGCGACGCTGACGCTCGGTGAGCGAGCCGACCGTCTTCGTCTCGGTGATGCGGAACATCGCGAGGAACTTGCGGCAGCGCGTTCCGCCCCAGCGGCGCTGGCTCATCAGCACGTCGCCGATGGCCATGCTCGCCGCCTCCCACGGAGCGGTGAGGATCACCTCCGCCGCCGTCAGCTCGCCCTCGGCGATCCGGCGCTTCAGCTCCGCGCGCGCGAGTCGCACGCGGTTGGCACGTTGCAGGGCCTGCAGGTGCTGCGGCCCGGGGGACGTCGTCGGCAACCCGCTCGTCTGCACTCTTCTCTTGCCTCCGTACGTGGCCGTGGATCAGCGTGCCGAACGGGGGGTGCCCGGCCGCTGGGGGGATGCCGTCGTGCGCGATCTCGGCCTCAACTCCGTGGCTCGGCTGGCGAAGCCGTGTGCCTGAGACGAGTCGACCCGGCGGCACCCCAGAAGCTATGCGAGCGAGTGGTGCGGGGTCAATCCCGAACCGTCCGCGACATACGCTAGGAGCGGCCTTTTCGTGGGAGCACCTGATGCCGGTGCGTCAATCCACTCCGAGGCGGGGCCGGCGACCCGCCCGAGGCTTTCGCGACGTCGTCCCTAGGTGACGGCCGGCAGCGGTCCGTGCTCGGCTTCGAAGGCGCGCTTGACCGCGGCGAACGCCGCGAGCGCCTCGTCGAGCATGGCGCGCTCGTGCGTGGCCATCACGCTCGTGCGCAGCAGCGCGCCGCCCGGCGGCACGGCCGGGTGCAGCGCGACGTTGACGTACACGCCCGCCTCGTAGAGCGCCTTCCACAGCAGCGCGGCCTTCCAGTCGTCGGCGACGAGCACCGGCACGATCGGCGTCGCCACGCGCGTCCCGTCCGGCAGCGCGACCGGCTCCACGACGTGGAAGCCGAGCGCGCGCAACCCCTCGTTGAGGTAGCGCGCGTTGTCGAGCACGCGCGCGAACAGCGCGCGGCCCTCGTCGGAGCGGCAGATGCGGGTGGCCGCCAGAGCGGCTCCGACGGCCGCCGGCACGCCCGAGGCGGTGAACAGGAACGGGCGCGACTGGATCCGCAGGAAGTCGATCACGTCGGCCGGGCCGGCGATCACGCCGCCGCAGGACGCCAGCGACTTGGAGAACGTCGCCATCCGCAGGTCGACGCGCTCCTCGACGCCGAGCAGCTCGCTCGCGCCCGCGCCGCGCGCGCCGAGCACGCCGAGCCCGTGCGCCTCGTCGACCATCAGGCGCGCGCCGTAGCGCTCACTCAGGTCGGCGATCTCCGGCAATGGCGCGACGTCGCCCTCCATCGAGAAGACGCCGTCGACGACGACGAGGATCCCGCCGCCGTCGGCCTCCGCCTGCGCCAGGCGCTTCTCCAGCAGGTCCAGGCGGTTGTGACGGAAGGCGCGCAGCTTCGCGCGCGACAGCAGCACGCCGTCGAGGATCGAGGCATGGTCGCCGGAGTCGACGACGACCGTGTCCTCCGGGCCGAGGATCGTGCCGATCGCGCCGAGGTTCGCCTGGTGGCCCGTGGAGAACACCAAGGCGTCCTCCGTGCCGAGCCAGCCCGCCAGCTCGGCCTCCAGCTCGAGGTGCAGATCCAGCGTCCCGTTCAGCAGGCGCGAGCCGGTCACGCCGGTGCCGTAGCGGCGGATCGCGTCGTGCGCCGCCTCGATCACGCGCGGGTCGCCCGTCAGCCCGAGGTAGTTGTTCGAGCCGAGCATGATGCGGCGCGCGCCCTCCATCTCCACGGCGGGCGCGGCGGCCGACTCGAGCCGGCGGAAATAGGGGACCGCGTCGATCTCGCGCGCCGCCTGGAGCTGCGCGACCCGCTCGTGCGTGCGGGCCTTGCTGAAGACGTCGGTCGTTGTGGGCATATACAGTGCGCCGCGAATGGGTCTCGACGTCCGGCCTGTCGCGTCCA
>DASVFS010000127.1:0-9024 GCA_036379915.1 Conexibacter sp.
GGATCGTCAGCGGCGGCGAGACGGCGACGCCGGTCGCGAGCGCGCGCACGAGCAGGCCCTGCTCGCGGCAGGCCAGCGTCAGGCGCGCGACCGCGCTCGGGTCGGCGGCGCGCGCCTCGTGCGACAGCTCGACCGCGCCGAGCAGGCCGAGGCCGGCGCGCACCTCGCTCACGAGCGGATGCGACGCGAGCGGGCGCAGCGCATCCGCCAACGGTCCCTCCAGCTCGCGCCCGCGTGCGATCAGCCGCTCGCGCTCGTAGACGTCGAGCGCCGCGAGCGCCGCCGCGCAGCAGGTCGGATGGCCGGAGTACGTCTGCCCGTGGCGCAGCACCGGCGCGCCCGGCTCGCCGGTGAAGAACGGCTCCGCCACGTGCGGCGCGACCAGCAGCGCGCCGAGCGGCAGCGTCCCGCCGGTGATCCCCTTCGCCAGCACGATCAGGTCCGGCTCGAGCGACCAGCGGTCGACCCCGAGCCACGTGCCGAGGCGGCCGAACGCGGAGATCACGCAGTCGGCGACGAACAGCACGCCGGTGCGCTCGCACACGTCGGCGACCGCCTCGAGGTAGCCGTCCGACGGCAGCCGCACGCCGCCGGCGCCGATCACCGGCTCGCAGAAGAAGGCGGCGACGCGGTCCGCTCCGAGGCGCGCGATCTCCGCCTCGAGCGCGTCGGCGCTGTCGTGCGGGACGCACGACACGGCCGGGTCGAGCGGTCCCCAGCCGGTGCCGTTCGCCTCGATCCCGCCGAGGCTCGTGCCATAGCCGTGCGTGCCGTGGTAGCCGTGCTCGCGCGCGATCAGGTGGACCCGCCGCGGCTGACCGGCGTGCTGGAAGTGCGCGCGCGCGAGCTTCGCGGCCGTCTCGATCGCGTCGCCGCCGCCGGAGCCGAGGAAGACGCGCCAGCCGGGCGTCGGCGCGAGCGCGGCAAGCCGGTCGGCGAGCTCGAGCGCCGGACCGTTGGCGAAGTCGCCGAACGTCGAGTACGTGTCGAGCGTGCGCAGCTGGCGCGCGACCGCGTCGGCGATCTCCGGCCGGCCGTGGCCGGCGTTCGCGCACCACAGCGAGGCGGTCGCGTCGAGGTAGCGGCGCCCCTGCTCGTCCCACACCCACACGTCCTCGCCGCGCTCGAGCACGAACGGCGCGTCCTCGACCGCGCCCATGTCGGCGAACGGGTGCCACAGCGCCTGCCCACGATCCGGTGCCACGGCTCCGAAGTCTTCCTCTCACGCCGCGGGCGCGCCTCGTGCGCGCCGGCCAAAGCCGTACGGCGTGTTTGTCCGCGGCCGCTGGCGCGCGACCGCTACGCCGCGCGCACGACCTCGACCGGCACACCGTGCCGCGGCACGAGCGTGATCCCTCTCATGATCACGGCGTCGGGCCGGTCGCGCAGCGGGCGCAGCTCCGCGCGCGTGGCGATCGTGCGGATCGCCTCCGCCATCTCCGCCTGCGCGAGCGCCGCGCCGATGCAGCGGCGGATCCCACCGCCGAACGGCAGCCACGCGTACGACTCGGCGCGCCCGTCGAGGAAGCGCTCCGGGCGGAACGCGTCCGGCTCCGGATAGAGGTCGGCGCGGCGGTGCACGACGGCGATCGCCGGGTAGACGGACGTCCCCGCCGGCAGCTCCCAGCCGGCGACCGTGCGCGGCTGCGTGAGCCGGCGCTGGTTCGCGTCGATGATCGGCCGCAGCCGCAGCGTCTCCGTCACGACCGCGTCGAGGTAGGCGTCGCCGCCGTCCTGCGAAGCGAGCTCGTCACGCAGCCGCGCGAGCACGGCCGGATGGCGCAGCAGCAGGTCGAACGCGAACGCGAGCGCCGTGGCGGTCGTCTCGTGCCCGGCGAGCAGCATCGTCATCAGCTCGTCACGCAGCTCCATGTCGCTCATCGGCTCGCCGTCCTCGTCGCGCGCGCGCAGCAGCAGCGACAGCACGTCGGTGCGCACGTCGAGGTCCGGCTCCCCACGCCGCCGCTCGATCTCCTCGTACAGCAGCGCGTCGGCGGCGCGCAGCCGCCGCGCGACGCGCCCGCCCGGGCTCAGGCGGCCGAGGTCGCGCTGCAGCGCGGCCGGCAGCAGGAACACGTACTGCGCGTCGAGCACCGCGACGAGCGCCTCGCGCAGCCGCTCGATCCGCGCGCGCTCCTCGACGCCGAAGACGGCGCGCGCGATCACCTCGAACGTGAGCGCGCGCATCCGCTCGCGCATCACGAAGCGGTCGCCGGGCCGCCAGCCCGCGACCTCGCGCTCGGCGACGTCGCGGATGACGGTGCGGAAGGCGGTCACGGCGGAGCCCTGGAACGGCGGCAGCAGCAGCCGGCGCTGGCGCAGGTGCTCGGCGCCGTCGAGCACGAGCACCGAGCGCGCCCCGAGCACGACCGCCAGCGGCGCGTTCGCCTCGCCCGCGCGCAGGTCCGACTGGTCGCCTGTGTGCAGCTGCTTGATCGCCTGCGGGTCGGCGACGTAGACGCCCGTGCCGAAGACCGGATAGCGGACCGTGAAGCAGTCGCCGTAGCGCGCGTGCCAACCGAGCAGCGTCTCGAGCGGACGCGCGCCGAGCCGCACCATGTTGAGCGCGGCGGGACCGCGCGGGCCGGGCGGGAGCGCGGCGCGCGGCACCTTCACGTGCGGCGCGCGGACCGTCGCGGGAGCGGTCGCGCTCATGCGTGCGCCGCCTGCGCGACCGCGGCCGCCGGCGCGGCGACCGCCTCGGCGCGCACGGGCACGCCGTTCAGCACCGCCATGCCGGCGAGCCGCTCGAGGTCCTCGGGCGCGGAGGACATCAGCTGGTTGACGTTCGCGCCGCCGCCGCTCGCGGCCGCGTTCGCGCGTCTCCAACCGCCGGTGCCCTTGTGTCCCCAGCCGTGCGGAACGGCGACGACGCCCTGCTTGAGGTCCTCGGTGAGCGTCACCGGCAGCTCGATCGCGCCGTGGCGCGAGACGAGCCGCACGACGTCGCCCTCCGCCAGGCCGAGCGCGGCCGCATCGGCCGGATGCATGCGCGCGCGGTGTCTGCGCCCGCCGCGCAGCAGCAGCGGCGCGTTGTGCATCCACGAGTTCTCCGAGCGCAGCTCGCGCATGCCGATCAGGCGCAGGGGGAAGTCGGCATCGGGCGTAGCCGCGCGCGCCCGCAGGTCCGCGACCTCGTCGGCGATCGCCGCATGGTCGAGCGCGACGCGCCGGTCGCCGTGCAGCGACACGCGCCGCAGCACGCCGGCGCGCAGATGCGAGCGGAGCACCTTCCCATGCGGGTGCTCCTCCTTCAGGCGCCTGAGCGTGAGTCCGCCTGGCCGCAGGCCGAAGCGGTCTCCGCCCTCCGCGAGCCGCACGACGACGTCGAGCAGCAGCCGCGGTTCCAGTCTGCGCCCCACGAGCGCGAGCGCGCGGCGCGCGAGCTGCAGCAGGCCGAGCCCGCGCGAGCGGCGCGCGAGCGCGCGCATCAGCACGTCGATCGTCTCCCACTCCTCGCGCGCCTCGCCGGCCGGTGGCACGACCGCCTCGGTCGCCTGGCGGAACGGCGTCGTGAGGTACGCCTGGAACGGCAGCGGGAAGTCGGCGCGCTCGTACATCGTCGTCGCCGGCAGCACGTAGTCGGCGTGCGCGTTCGTCTCGTTGACGTAGAAGTCGAGCGAGACGCACAGCTCGAGCCGTCCCATCGCCGCTTCGAGCTCCTCGCCGTTCGGGACCGACAGGACCGGGTTGCCGGCCGAGACGAACAGCGCTTTGATCTGGTCCGGACCGGGCGTCGCGATCTCCTTCGCCATCAGCGACGCCGGCTCGGAGCCGAGCACCTCGGGGAAGCCGCCGAGGCGGTTGCGGCGGTGGTCGTAGCCGATCGGCAGGAGCCGCGGCAGCAGCTTCAGCAGCGCGCGCTCGCCGGGCACGCCGAGCGTGCCGAACATCGCGCCGCCCTCGCGGTCGAGCTTCCCGGCGACGAGGTTGACCGCGTCGAGCAGGAACGAGACGAGCGTCCCGTGCTGCCCGAGGCAGGTGCCGGTGCGGCCGTACAGCGCGGCGCACGGGGTGGTGGCGAGCGCGCGCGCCAGCTCGCGGACGGTGGCGGCCGGGATCCCGCTGTGCGGCTCGCTCGCCTCCGGCGTGAACGGCTCCGCCAGCGCCCGCAGCGCGTCGGCGCCGGACGCCTGGCGCGCGATCGCGTCCTCGTGCGCCAGGCCCTCCGCGAACAGCACGTTCAGCAGCGACAGCAGCAGCCACGCGTCGCCGTCGGGCGTGATCGGCAGCCACTCGAACGCGCTCGCGGTCTCGGTGCGGCGCGGGTCGACGACGACCACCCGGCCGCCGCGTCTGACGATCCCGTGCAGCGACTCCTTGATGCGCGGCGAGGTGAGCACGCTGCCGTGCGAGACGAGCGGGTTCGCGCCGATCACCACGAGCAGGTCCATGCGGGAGAGGTCGGGAATCGGAACCACCAATGGCGCGCCGTAGAGCAGGTGGCTCGCGACGAAGCGACTGTTGACGTCCTGCGAGCCGGCGGTGAAGAGGTGCGAGGAGCCGAGCAGCGTCATGAACGACGCGAGCCACAGCGTGTGCGAGGCGCTGAACGCGCCGGGGTTGCCCCAGTACCAGCCGATCGCCTGTGGGCCGTGCGCGCCGTGGACTGCGCGGAGGCGTGTCGTGATGTCGGCGAGCGCCTCGTCCCAGCTGACGCGCTCGAACTCGCCGGGCGCACCGCCCGGCGTGCGCTTGAGCGGATGCAGGACGCGGTCGGGATCGTTGTGGACCTGCTCGAAGGCGATGCCCTTCGGGCAGGCGAAGCCCTGCGAGAGCGGGTGCTCGGGGTCGGGACGCAGCTGCAGCAGCCGGCCGTCCTCGACGGTCGCGACCATCCCGCAGAGCGGCTCGCAGATGCGGCAGTACGTCGCCTTCTCCTGCGCCATCGCGTCGCCTCCGATCGTCTCGGTCGTTCGACCGATGCTACGACGATCGGTGCGACGGCGCGCTACCTGCGCGTGGCGACGGCGATCAGGTACTCCTGCTCGAAGCGCGCCGCGTCGGCCGCGCCGAGGTTCCACTCGTCGCTGAAGGCGTCGAGGGCCGCGTCCAGCTCGCCCTCGCGACCGTCTCTGGCGGCGTTGGCGCGCGCGACGATCGTCGGGCCGTAGTAGGCCTTGAAGTGCTCGCCGTACTCGTGCGGCCTTGCGAACGCGGTGATCTCCAGCATCTCGCGCTCGAGCGTGCGCCACTCGACGCGGTCGCCGAACAGCTCGCGCACGTGCTGCTCGCCGCCCCACAGCGGCGGCGGCTGCGCGCCGGGCGGCGGGGGCGGCGCGAACGGGCCCATCGTTCTGAACAGCGCGCCGATCATCCCCTCCGGCGTCCAGTTCAGCATCCCGATCGTGCCGCCCGGGCGGCACACGCGCACCAGCTCGTCGGCGACGTCCTGGTGGTGCGGCGCGAACATCGCGCCGATCGAGGACATCACGACGTCGAACGAGGCGTCGTCGAACGGCAGGCGCTCCGCGTCGGCGGTCGCCCAGTCGAGTCTGAGGCCCTGCGCCTCGGCGCGAGCCCGGCCGGCCTCGAGCAGCTCGGGCGTCAGGTCGCTCGCGGTCACGTGCGCGCCGCGCTCCACCGCGGGGAGGGAGGCGTTGCCGGTGCCGGCGGCCACGTCGAGCACCGACATGCCGGCCTCGATCCCGCACGCCTCGACCAGCCGCGGGCCGAGCGGCAGCAGGAACGTCTCGACCATCGCGGGGTAGTCGCCCGACGCCCACATTCTGCGATGGCGCGCCTTCAGCTCGGAGTCCGGCACGGCGGATGACACGAGGCTCGCTCCTCTCGACGGGACCGTTACGGACGCAGCTCTACCACAACCCCGGCGTGGTCGGAGGGCCACAGGCGCCCGATCGGCGTCGGCGGCGTGCGGTCGGCCGGGTCCTTGCCGGTGACCCACGCGCGCACGACCGGCATCGGCGAGCCGTCCGCGCGGCGGCCGAAGACGAAGTCGATGCGGTGGTCGAACGCTCTCGCCGCGTTGGCGGGCGAGTCGTTCACCAGCTCGCTGAGGCCGGACGTGAAGCCGGCTTCGGCGGGCGCGAACAGCAGCCACTCGTCGTGGAAGCCGCCGGCGCCGGTCAGCAGCAGGTACGGGTCGCGGTGCGCTCTGACCTGGCCCGGCTTGACGGACGCGTTCAACGGGTCGGTGTTGCAGTCGCAGGCGAGGATCGTGTTCCAGCCGTTGCCCGGCGCGGCGGGCCCGGCGAGCAGCTCGGCCGCCTGCGCGTAGGCGACGTCGGAGGACTCGGACTCGAGGTGCGTGTTGACGAAGCGCACGCGCTTGGCGCCCGCTCTCACGTCGACGACGTTGTAGCCGCGGATGAACGCGACGGTCTGGCCGACGAGCGTGATCGGGATGCGCGTGACGTACTGCGCGCTGCTCGTGTCGAGCACCTTCACGCCCTCGCTCGCGCGCTTCAGCACGACGTCGCGCATCGTCAGGCGCAGGTTCTGCAGCGCTCCCCCGAGGAAGCCCGGCAGCGTCACGTCGGACTCCTGCTGCACGCTCGCGACGACATAGTGGGCGCCGCGCGCGGCGAGCGCGCCTTGCAGCAGCGCCAGGAAGTCGTAGTCGACCGTCGTCGCCTCCGCGCCGAGCGGCCCGTGCCGCCACAGCGCGACCTCCTGCAGGCCGATCAAGTCGGGCCGGCGCTCGGCGATCTCGGCCGCGAGCCGCTGCGCGCGCAGGGGGAAGTTCGTCTGGTCGACGATCGCCCGGATCGTCGTCGTCGCGCCGATCAGCACCTCGAGCTGTCTGTCGGGCGGCGCCTGCAGCGCCGCGAACGCGCGCGTGAGGTCGGCGCCGAGGTAGAGGTTGCGCGTCACCACCGTCAGCGGCGTGCCCTGCTGGTGGGCGTGCCCGACCGCGGCGTGATGGCGGTGCGCGTGTCCGCGCCCATGCGCGCCGGCCGGCGCCGCGAGCAGCGCGACGAGCGCGAGCGCGGCCAGCGCGGCGAGCAGCAGACGCGCGAACGGCGCGGCGCTGCGGTGACGATTCCCCATGCGGATCCCTCCTCGATCGCGAGCGGCAAGCACGCGGGTGGTACCCGGACGCCGACGCGCCGCAATCCTCCAGGAAGGCGTGCGGTCAGGCGCGCGACGCGCCGAGCGCGTCGTGCAGCGCCTCGAGCAGCGCGGCCGGGCGCGGGTCGGGGCCCTGCAGGTCCTGCAACGTCGTCGAGATGTACGAGAAGCCCGTGCGCAGCTCGGGCCAGGCGCCGTGGACCGAGCCGCCGGCGCCGGTGTGGCCGAACGCGACGGCGGCCGGACCCAACGGCTGCGCCTCGGTCTGCAGCAGGAAGGCCGTCCCGAAGGCCATCGGCGTCGCGAGGTAGGGGTCGATCCCGTGGGAGAGGCGCTCGCGGCCACGTTCGAGCGCCTTCGGCGACAGCAGTCGCACGCCGTCGAGCTCGCCGCCACGCGCGAGGCAGCCGTACAGCCGCGCGAGCGAGGCGGCCGAGGCGACGCCGCTGCTGCCGGGGATCTCCGCCGCCCGCCACGCGCGCGTATTGACCGGCAGCGGATCCGAGGTGAAGCGCGGCGGGTTGCCGTAGATCGACCACGCGACCGGGTCGCCGTCGGGCCCGTCCTGCTGCTCGCGTCTCTGCGCCCCGAAGCCCTCGCCGCGCTCGAGCAGCGCGACGCGCGGCTCCTCCCGCTCCGGCAACCCGATCCACGCGTCGAGCCGCAGCGGCCCGGCGACCTCCTCGGCGAGGAAGCGCCCGACGCTGCGTCCGTCCACGCGCCGCACCAGCTCCCCGCACAGCCAGCCGAACGTCAACGCGTGGTAGCAGAGGCGGCTGCCCGGCTCCCACAGCGGCGGTTGCGCCGCCAGCAGCTGCGCCATCCGCACGTCGTCGCCCGCCTCCTCGCACGAGACCGGCGTCGTCAGTCCCGGCAGTCCCGCCTGGTGGGAGACGACGTGGCGGACGAGGATCCGCTCCTTGCCCTCGGCGGCGAACTCGGGCCAGTAGCGGCAGACCGGCGCGTCGAGCTCGAGCAGGCCGCGCTCCACGAGCATCAGCACGCAGGTCGCGACGAGCCCCTTGGTCCCCGAGAAGATCCCCGCGATCGTGTCGCGCGCCCACGGCCGCCCCGCCGCACGGTCGGCCATGCCGCCCCACACGTCGACGACGGGCCGGCCGTCGACGTAGGCCGCGAACGCGGCGCCGCGATCGCCGCGATCGCGGAAGTTGCCTTCGAACGCTGCGACAACCTGCTCGAAGCCGGCCGCGGCTGTGCCTTCGACTGTCGTGACCGTCACGTGCCGACTCCTTCGGATCGCGCCATCCAGGAACGGCACACCGTAACCGGCGCTCGTGCGCGTCGCCGTCACGCCGTCCGCAGCGCCTCCGTCGGCGACAACCGCGTCGCGCGGACCGCCGGGTAGAGGCCGGCGATCCCGCCCATCAGCAGCGACGCCAGCAGGCCGCCGGCGACCGCGACCGCGGGCACGACCGCACGCACGTCCTGCGCCGTCGCGTACGCGAGCGTGCCGGCCGCGCCGAGCAGCACGCCGAGCGCGCCGCCGAGCAGCGACAGCAGCAGCGCCTCGCACAGGAACTGCACGCCGACGTGGCGGCGCGTGGCGCCGAGTGCGCGCCGCAGGCCGATCTCGCGACGGCGCTCGAGCACCGCGATCACCATCACGTTCGCGATCCCGATCCCGCCGACGAGCAGCGCGACCGCACCGAGCCCGAGCAGCAGCGCGGTCAGCGCGTCCTCGGTCGCGGCGCGCGCGGCGAGCGCGTCGGACGGGCGGCTGACGGCGACCTCCTCCGGCGCTTGCGGGGCGGCGGTCGGCGCGAGCAGCGTGCGCGTGCGCAGCACCGCGTCGTCGTCCGCGCGCACGTAGATGGTCGAGGCGCTGCGCGTCGTCCCGAACAGCCGGTGCGCGACCGGGTAGCCGATCAGCGCCGCGCGGTCGACGTCGGGCACGAGCGGCACGCGCCGCAGGATCCCGACGACCGTCAGCCAGCGACCGTCGGCGTAGATGCGCGGACCCGGCCGGTCGAT
>DASVFS010000128.1:0-5549 GCA_036379915.1 Conexibacter sp.
CCGACACCTGGTAGCCGCTGCTGTCGAGCACCCACACCTTGATCGGGCGCGCTCTCGTGCCCGTCACGGTGAAGCGCACGACGCCGCCGCCGAGCTTGGCGATTCTGACGACGAGCCTGCGCGAGATCTCGGCCTGCGCGAACGCGCCGCCCGAGACGCCGAGCGCGGCGTCGGCGACGGCGTCGACTCTGATCGACTCCTTCGTCGCCGGGTTGTCCTTCACCGTGAACGTTCCGTCGGCCTTCGCCGCGATCGTCTTCGTCGCGCGCGGTCGGACGTAGAAGCCGCCGCCCGGCGCCGGGTCCCATCTGCTGAACGTCACGGTGAGTCTGGCGGCGACCGGTCTGCCGGCGTCGTCCTTCACGACGCCCGCGAGCGTGCGGCCTCTCGCCGGCGAGCCGGCGCACAGCACCGTCCCGGCGCTGTCTCTGTTGCGCGGGCCTCTGCCGGCGCATCTGAGCGACACGCTCGCGGCCTGCGCGCTCGCGCCGCCGGCGGCCAGCAGCGCCGCAGCCGCCACGCACGCGAGCGGCGCGCGTCCGATGGGGAAAGAGCCTCTCATCCTCGTCCTGCCTCTCTCTGCGGTTCCGATGCCGCGGGTGACGCTACTCAATGGCAGCGCGCCGTGCCGGCGTCGCGGAAGCCGACGCCGGGCTCCGCGACGAAGCGCCAGCGGTACGCGCCGCGGCCGAGCGTGAGCCGCAGCACGCCGAAGACGGACGCGTGCGCGCGGCTGGCGCGCTGCGGAAGGAGGATCGGATAGTGGCTCTTGCCGCCGGTTCCGACGACGAGCTGGACGATCCCGTGCGCGCGGTCGAGGCGGCCGTCGGCGTCCTGCGGCGCGAAGCGCTCGTAGTCGTGGTCGTGCCCGGCGAGCGCCACGTCCGCGCCGCCGCGCTGCAGCGTGCGCCACAGCGGCGCGAGCGCGTCGTCCGAGCCGTGCAGGCCCGAGGAGAAGCGCGGGTGGTGCCAGTAGGCGAGCGTGCAGCGCGTCGGGTGCGCGGCGAGGTCGGCGCGCAGCCAGCGCTGTTGGCGCGAGCCGGCGCCGCAGCCGACCACGTCGCAGTTGCTGTTGAGGACGACGACGTGCCAGCGGCCGAGCGCGTAGGAGTACCACCCCTCCCCCGGCCGGCCGGCGCGTGCGCCGAAGTAGGCGAAGTAGCCGGCGGCGTCCGTCGTCCCGTACTCGTGGTTGCCGACGGCCGGCCGCATGCGCGCGCGGAAGCGGCCCCACGTGCGGTCGAACGAGGCCTGGAAGTCGGCGAGCGATCCGGTCTCGTACTGCAGGTCGCCGAGCGCCGCGACGACGTCGGGCTTCAGGCGCGCGATCAGCGCCGCCGTGTCGAGCTGATGGCAGGCGACGCGCGAGCGCGGCTGGCCCGGGGCGCAGGCGACGTCGCCGGCGGCGACGAGCGTCGGACCGCTCACGCGCGCATGCGCCGCGGCGGCCGGGCGCGGCGCGGGCGTGGTCGTTGCCGCCGCGCCGTCGCCGCAGCCGCTCGCAGCGTTCGCGAGCCCGAGCGCGAGCAGCGCCGCGGCCGTCGCGCGGGCCCTCACGCCTCGCCGTGGTAGTAGCCGACGCGGTTCGCGCGCTCGGCGATCAGGTCCTCGTCGGGGTCGCCGGTGTAGACGCCGACCTTGCCGCTGTCCGGGTAGGCGCTCGCGGTCGGCAGCACGACGTTCGAGAACAGCGCCACGTGCGCGGGCTCGCCGGCGTCGTTGCGCACCTGGTGCGCGCCCTGCGGTCCGCGGGGGAAGAACGCGAGCGCGCCCGGCGCGAGCTGCTCGACGCCGGCCGGCGTGCGCAGCGACGGACGCCCGTCGAGGACGAGCAGCCACTCCTCCTCGCCGTACTCGTAGTGGTAGGGGCAGACCGCCTGTCCGGGCGGCAGCTCGTAGACCGTCACGCCCGTCTGCTCGGCGCCGAGCCGCCGGCCCAGGCGCGCCGTGCCGGCGCGGAAGCCTTCGGGATCCTCGGGGTCGTAGGCGAACGTCAGCTCATCGATGCGGATGCCGTGCATGACCGCATCATGCCCGCCTCCGCGGCCGGGCGCACGACGCTATTCCGATCGCGGTGCTAGGTTTTGGCCGCCCTAATCAGGGATCCCTAACACGACTCGAGGAGCTCGACACGTGAAGGTACGGATCAGCGCCGTCGTGGCGCTCGCGCTCGCCGGCTTCGCACTCGGCTGTGGCAGCAGCACCAACGGCGACGACAAGGCCGAGGAGGCCGAGCACAGCACGACGCCGCAGCAGGCGATCGCGGAGATCGGGAAGGTCCGCAGCGGCCTCGCGGAGGCGCTCGCGACCTACAAGGCCGGCGACGCGACCGCGGCCGACGAGCAGGTCGGCGACACGTACCTGAAGCACTTCGAGCTGGTCGAGGGCCCGCTCGAGGAGGTCGACCACGAGCTCAAGGAGCAGCTCGAGGACACGATCCGCGAGGAGCTGCGCGACCAGATCAGAGCCGACGCCGGCAAGGCGCAGATCCAGCGACTCGTCGGCGAGATCGACGCCAAGCTCGACCAGGCCGAGGAGGCCCTGTCGGCCTCGTAAGGCCAGCCTAACTCGGGTGCCCTAACCTTCTCCGCGATGCGCCGTCTGCTCGTTCTCGTCCCGCTCGTCGCCGTGGCGCTGGCGCTGGTGCCCAGCGCCGCCTCGGCGAAGCTGGACGCGCTCGAGCGCGGCCGTCAGGAGAACGCGATCGCCAAGCGGCTGGTCGACCGCTCGCTCGAGGCGGCGAAGGCCGGCGACTACGCGCGCGCCTACGCGCTCGCGCGCACCGCGTACCTCGACCACTACGAGTACGTCGAGATCCCGCTGCGGCTGCGCGACCCGAACCTCGTGCTCGACACGGAGTTCAAGTTCGCCGACCTGCGCAACGACCTCGAGCGGCGGGCCCCGCTCGACGTCATCCGCGCCGACGTGCGCGAGGTGCGCCAGGGGATCCTCGACACCGACCGCGCGATCGCGGAGAAGGGCGTCGCGGCGCCCGCGATCGCGTTCGGCTTCTCCTTCTCGATCCTCTTCCGCGAGGGCGTCGAGGCGGTGCTGCTGATCGCGATCCTGCTCGGCTCGCTGGCGGCCGGGAAGGCGAGCGGCTACCGCAGGCCGCTCGGGCTGGGCGTGCTCGGCGCGCTCGGCGCGACCGCCGCCACGTGGCTCTTGACGACGCTCGTGATCGACCTCGCGCCGGTCAACCGCGAGCTGCTGGAGGCGATCACCGCGCTGCTCGCCGTCGCCGTGCTCGTGCTCGTGAGCTTCTGGCTCGTCGCGCGGATCGACCAGCGCCGGCGGATGGAGTTCATGCGCGCGCGGGTCGCCGCGGCGATCGCCGCCGGCAGCGCGGGCGCGTTCGCGGCGCTCGGCTTCACCGCCGTCTACCGCGAGGGCTTCGAGACGGTGCTCTTCTACCAGGCGCTGCTGCTGTTCGCGCAAGGTCTGGAGCTGTGGATCGCGCTCGGTGCGCTCGCCGCCGTCGCCGCGCTCGGCGCGGTCGCCTACGCGATCCTGCGGCTGGGGCGCACGCTGCCGCTGAAGCCGATGCTGCTGACCGGCGCCTCGATCCTGCTGCTGTTGTCGGTCGCGTTCGCCGGCAACGCGGTCCGCTCGCTGCAGGGCGCCGACATGGTGAGCGCGACGCCGGTCCACGCGGGCTGGGCCCGTCCGCCGGTGTTCGTCGCCGAGCTGACGGGGATCCACCCGACGCGCGAGAGCCTGCTCGTGCAGGCGGTCCTGCTGGCGATCTTCGTGCTCGGCGCGCTGTGGACGTTCGTGGGCCTGCCGGCGCGCCAGCGTCGCCGGGAGCGGCTCGCCGCGGCCGCGCCCGAGCGCGAGGCGGTGCCGCGATGACGGTCCGGCCGCTGCGCGTCGGCGTCGACGTCGGCGGGACCTTCACGAAGGCCGTCGCGGTCGTCCCGCACCCGTTCGCGCTGTGCGCCCGCGCGGTCGTGCCGACGACGCACCACCACGCCGACGGCGTGACCGCCGGCGTCGCCGAGGCGCTCGCGCAGCTGTTCGCCGCGCTCGGCGACGACGCGCGCGCCGTCGAGCTCGTCGCCTTCTCGACCACGCAGGCGATGAACGCGCTGCTGGAGGGCGACGTCGCGACCGTCGGCGTCGTCGGCATCGGCCGCGCGCCCGACCTGCGCCCCGCGCGCAAGCGCACCGCCGTCGGCGACGTCGCGCTCGCGCCCGGCCGCGCGCTGCGCACCGAGCACGTCTTCCTCGACGCGACCGCCGGCCTCGCCGCCGCCGACGTCGACGTCGCGCTCGACCGCCTCACGACCGCCGGCGCCACCGCGATCGCCGCCTCGGGCGCGTTTGCGGTCGACGCCCCGGAGGCGGAGCGCCTGGTCGCCGAGCGCGCGCGCGAGCGCGGCCTGCCGACGTGCGCCGGGCACGAGCTGTCGGGCGCGTACGGACTGGAGCTGCGCACGGTCAGCGCCGCGATCAACGCGTCGATCCTGCCGCTGATGGAGCGCACCGCGCGGATCGTGCAGGAGGTGCTGGAGCAGGCGAGCATCGACGTCCCGCTGCTGGTGCTGCGCGGCGACGGCGGCGCGATGAGCCTGGAGGCGTTCGGGCGCGCGCCGTCGCTGTCGATCGGCGCGGGCCCGGCGGCCGGCGTCGCGGCCGCCCTGCACGAGCTGGAGCTGACGAACGGGATCGTGCTGGAGTGCGGCGGCACGTCCTCGAACGTGTCGGTCGTCGACGGCGGGCGGACCGTGCTGCGCACGCTGAAGGTGATGGGCCGCCCGACGGCGATCCGCTCGGTCGACTCGTGGGTCGTCGGCGCCGCCGGCGGCTCGATGGCGCGCCTCAGGCGCCGCGGGATCGCCGAGGTCGGCCCGCGCAGCGCGCACGTCGCCGGCCTCCCCTACGCCTGCTTCGCCGACGCCGCCGTGCTGGAGGGCGCCGGGCTGGAGCTGGTCGCGCCGCGCGCGGGCGACCCGGAGTCCTACGCCGCGATCCGCACGCGCGGCGGCGAGCTGCTCGCGCTGACGGCGACATGCGCGGCGAACGCGCTCGGGCTCGTGCCGGACGGCAGCCACGCGTCCGCCTCGCGTGAGGCCGCGCTGGCGGCCTTCGCGTCGCTCGCCGCGCGCCTGCGCACGAACGCCGAAGGCGCCGCACGCCAGCTGCTCGACAGCGCCGTCGCGAAGATCGCGAGCGCGGTCGAGGAGGCGGCGCGGGCGCACGGCTTCGGCCCCGACGTGCCGGTCGTCGCGCTCGGCGGCTCAGGCCCCGCGCTCGCCGGCGAGGTCGCGCGCGCGCTCGGCCGCCCACTGCGGTCGCCGGAGCATCCCGAGGTGCTGTCGTCCGTCGGCGCGGCGCTGTCGCTCGTGCGTGCGGAGGTCGTGCGCAGCGCCGGCGCGGACGGCGCGGTCGCCGCAGCCGCCGCGCAGGCCGAGCGCGAGTGCGTCGCGGCCGGCGCCGCGCCCGACACGGTTCGCGTCGAGACGCGCTACGACGCGCAGGAGCACCAGGTCCGCGCCGTCGCGACCGGCGCCGTCGCGCTGGAGTCCGGCGCCGCCGGCCGCGCGCCG
>DASVFS010000129.1:0-7321 GCA_036379915.1 Conexibacter sp.
TGACCGGCTCCGGCACCCCTCCTGGCCAGCTGGCCAAATCGCTGCGCGGCTCCGGTAGGCTTGACCGCGGGTCAAATCCGCCACCCGAGCCGAGCACCGAACAGGAGCGCGCCATGGCCACCACCGAGCAGGCTCCGGCAGCCGTCCAGAACGGCGCCGGGAAGCACGAGGGCATCCCCGTCGAGAACCCCGCGACCGGCGAGATCATCGCGACCGTCCCGGCGCTCAGCCGCGCCGAGGTGACCGCGCTCGTGGAGCGCGCTCGCGCGGCGCAGCCGGCCTGGGACGCGCTCGGCTTCGAGGAGCGCGCGAAGGTCTTCCTGCGCATGCAGAAGTGGACGGTCGACAACGCCGACCGCATCATCAGGACGATCGTCTCCGAGACGGGCAAGACGTGGGAGGACGCGCTGCTCGCCGAGGTCATGTACTGCGCGAACGCGTTCGGCTTCTGGGCGAAGAACGCGCCGGAGTACCTCGCCGACGAGCACGTCAAGAGCTCCAACCCGATGACGAAGGGCAAGAAGCTCGTCGTGCGCTACGCGCCCGTCGGCGTCGTCGGCGTGATCGGCCCGTGGAACTTCCCGCTCACGAACTCCTTCGGCGACTGCATTCCGGCGCTCGCGGCCGGCAACGCCGCGGTCCTCAAGCCGGCTCAGGTGACGCCGCTGACCTCGCTGCTGATGGAGGAGGGGCTGCGCGCCTGCGGGATCCCCGAGCACGTCTTCCAGGTCGCGACGGGCACCGGCCGCGAGGCCGGCGAGGCGCTGATCGACGCGGTCGACTTCGTCATGTTCACCGGCTCGACCGAGACCGGCATCAAGGTCATGCAGCGGGCAGCCAACACGCTCACGCCCGTGGGCCTGGAGCTCGGCGGCAAGGATCCGATGATCGTGCTGTCCGACGCCGACGTCGAGCGCGCCGCCAACGCCGCCGCCTACTACTCGATGAACAACGGCGGTCAGGTCTGCATCTCCGTCGAGCGCGTATACGTCGAGGCGCCGGTCTACGACAGATTCGTCGCGAAGGTCGCCGACAACGTGCGCGCGCTGCGCCAGGGCGTCCCGACGGGTCCGGGCACGGTCGACATCGGCTCGATGATCTACCCGCCGCAGATCGACATCGTCGACGCGCACGTCAGAGACGCGGTCGCCAAGGGCGCGAGAGTGCTCGTCGGCGGCAAGCGCGGCGACCGGCCCGGCGCGTTCTACGAGCCGACGGTG
Source organism: Conexibacter sp. (assembly GCA_036379915.1). Classification (GTDB taxonomy): domain Bacteria; phylum Actinomycetota; class Thermoleophilia; order Solirubrobacterales; family Solirubrobacteraceae; genus Conexibacter. Next base: position 1,221 of record DASVFS010000129.1, read on the forward strand.
CTGGTCGACGTCGACCACTCGATGGCGTGCATGATGGAGGAGACGTTCGGCCCGACGCTGCCGATCATGAAGGTGCGCGACGAGGAGGAAGCGCTGCGGCTCGCGAACGACTCGCCGTTCGGGCTGCAGGCGTCGGTGTGGACGAAGGACCTCGCGCGCGGCGAGCAGCTCGCGCGGCGCGTGCAGGCGGGCGCGGTCTGCGTCAACGACGCGCAGGTCAACTACACGACGCTCGAGCTGCCGATGGGCGGCTGGAAGACGTCCGGCCTCGGCTCGCGCCACGGCGCCGGCGGGATCCGCAAGTACACGAAGCAGCAGACGCTGCTCGTGACGCGCTTCGCCGGCAAGAAGGACCCGCACATGTTCCCGTACAGCCCGCGCAAGACGAAGCTGCTCGGGCGGCTGAACAAGCTGCTGTACGGGCGCGGGAAGCGGGCGTAGGGGCCGGCTCAGCCGCCGAGCGAGCGGCCCAGCAGCCGCTCGAGCTCGGCGATCGTGGCGGACGTGTCGACGTGGTGCACGGTCGCCATCCCGAGCTGCTCGGCCGGGGGCAGGTTGAACGGCAGGTCGTCGACGTAGACGCACGCCTCCGGCGCGGCGCCGGCGCGCTGCGCGCCGAGCACGTACATCTCCGGCGCCGGCTTGCGCATGCCCTCCTCGCCGGAGATCACGACGCCGTCGAACAGCTCCTCCAGCATCGCGCGGTCGTAGCGGCGCGTGCCCCACGAGTTCGAGATCAAGCCGGTGCGGATCCCCGCCGCGCGCGCGTTGCGGACCGCCGCGAGCATCGCCATGTCCGGCCCCACGCGCGCGAACAGCCGGTCGATCAGGCCGATGTGGTCGACGCCGAGCAGCGCGCCGAAGCGCTCCTCGAACACCGGCTCCTCGATCTTCCCCTCCTCGAACGCGATCAGGTTGTCGCGGAACGCGTGGTTGCCGCGGAACGCCTCCACGAGCGCCTCGGGCGCGAGCCCGGCGTCTCTGCAGAACTCGCCGAACGAGGCGAACAGGTTCGTCGTCAGCACGCCGCCCCAATCAACGAGCAGGGCCGAGCGTCTGCCGTTCTCACTCGCCATGCGCCACGCTCCAGGCGTGCTCGGCGAGCGCCGGGACGCCCGCGTCGAGCAGCTTGAAGAAGGGGTCGTCGGTGGTGCCGGAGAGCAGCCGCTTGTAGGAACCCTCGAGGAAGATCGCCGCCTTCCACAGCGCGAGCGTCGCGTACCAGGCGACGCTCGACATCGAGCGGCCGGAGCGCTCCTCGTAGCGTGCGATCAGCTCCCCGCGCGTGGGGAACCCGTCCTCCGTCGTGACCGCGAAGCGCGTGAAGTTGGTCTCGGGATCGCCCGCCTGCGCGTAGGTGGCGGTCAGGTAGCCGACGTCGGCGAGCGGGTCGCCGATCGTCGCGAGCTCCCAGTCGAAGATCGCCGTCAGCCGCGCCGGCGCGCCGCTCGCGAACATCGCGTTGCCGAGGCGGTAGTCGCCGTGCACGATCGTCGCCGGTCCGGACTCCGGCTTGCGCTCGACCAGCCACCGCGTGACGCGGTCGAGCGTCGCGATCTCGCGCGTCTTGTTGTGCTCCCACAGCCCGCCGAAGCGGCGCAGCTGGCGGTCGAGGTAGCCGGTCGGTCTGCCGTAGCCGTCCAGCCCACACGCCTGCCAGTCGACCGCGTGCACCTCCACGAGCGCGTCGATCAGCTCGTCGGCGATCCGCCGCCGCTGCTCGGGGGTGGCGAGGGCCGGCGGCACCCGCGTCGTGATCACGTCGCCGGCGACCTTCTCCATCACGTAGAAGGGCGCGCCGATCACCGCCTCGTCGTCGCACGTGGCGAGCACGCGCGGCGTGCGGACCGGCTGGTTCTCCACCGCGCGCAGCAGCCGCGCCTCGCGCAGCACGTCGTGCGCGCTCGGCGGCAGCGGCGGCCGCGGCGGGCGGCGCAGCACGACCTCGTCGCCGCCGCGGCGGACCAGGTACGTCACGTTCGAGTGGCCCTCGCCGACCGGCTCCGCCTCGAGCGGACCGTCGCCCGGGGCGAGATCGTGCGCGTCGAGGAACGCGGCGAGCGGCTCGCGGATCAGCAGCGGCGCGAGCTCCAGCTGCGCCGCCTCGGCGTGCGTGTCGACGATCGCGCTCATCGCTCCGAACGCTATGCGACGACATGGGGAGCGGGCGCCGGTGGGGGAGCCGGCGCCCGCTCGGGGGAAAGCTTGCTCAGGCGGCGGTGCGCAGATGCGCGCCGCCGACGATCGCGTCGAAGCGGCCGAGTTCGAGCTCGGCGGGATCGCCGACGAGCCCGACGACGGTCGCGCCGGTCGCGTCTTCGACGGCGCTCAGGAGCGCGGCGAGGCGGTCGCGGCGCGCGGAGGCGATGCGCCGCTCGCTCCAGCCCCAGCTCGGGTCGTCGGCTTCGATCAGCACGGTGGCGCGGCGGGGACGGTGCGCGGCCGCGGCTGCGACCAGCTCGTCGTCGCGGTCGTGCGAGCCGGCGATCACCAGGATCTCGTCGTTCGTCATGGCGCCACCTTCCCTCTCTCCCGTAAAGCCTTCCTCATAGAAACGGAATGCCCTCCTTAAACCTGAGTCACGCGGCGAGGTTGCTGGCCGGGCCGGCCTCAGTTGCCGGGCGGGTTAGCCTGAATGGCGCATGCCGGAGCTGCCCGAGGTCGAGATCGTCGCGCGGCTGGTCGGCGCCGCGATCGCCGGCGCGCGCGTCGAGTCGACGCTGGCGCCGGGCGTGAACGCGCTGAAGACGTTCGACCCGCCGCTGCACGCGCTCGACGGCAGCGTGCTGACCGGCGTCTCGCGCCGGGGGAAGCACCTCGTGATCGAGAGCGATGCGGGGCTCGTGCTGCTGATCCACCTGATGTCGGCCGGCCGGCTGCAGCTGTTCGACAGACGCGCCGGCTTGCGCGACCGCACCTCGCGCGTGCTGATCCGGTTGGACGACGGGCGCGAGCTGCGGCTGCGCGAGTTCGGCACCAAGCAGGCGGCGTGGGCGAAGCTGCTGCGCGCGGGCGCGCTGGCGGACGAGGACGCGATCGCGACGCTCGGCCCGGAGGCATGGCCGGACCCGCCGCCGTTCCTGCCGCTGCTCGGCAGACAGCCGCGGCCGCTGCACTCGCTGCTGCGCGACCAGCGCGTGATCGCCGGGATCGGCCGCTCGTGGGTCGACGAGATCCTGTGGGAGGCGCGGCTGTCGCCGTACAAGCGCGGGACTGATCTGAGCGAGGCCGAGGCGGACGCGCTGCGCGCCGCGACGGTCGCGCGGCTCGGCGAGGCGATCGACGTCTACGAGGCGACGCTCAGATTGCCGCTGCCGGACAAACTGCCGCTGCCGCTGAAGGTGCATCGCCACGAAGGGCAGCCGTGCCCGCGCTGCGGCACGACGCTCGAGGCCGTCCACTTCGAGGACTACGTGATCGCCTACTGCCCGACGTGCCAGACGGAGGGGCGGGTGCTCAAGGACCGGCGCATGTCGCGGCTGTTGAAGTAGCCTGCGGCGCATGATCGAGACCGGCGCCAGAGCACCCGACTTCACGCTTCCCGACCAGGACGGCAACCCCGTCAGCCTCGGCGACTACGCCGGCAAGACGGTCGTCCTCTACTTCTACCCGAAGGCCGACACGCCGGGCTGCACGGTGCAGGCGTGCGGCGTGCGCGACCACCTGCCGAACTACGCCGAAGCGGGCGCGGTCGTGATCGGCGTCTCGCCCGATCCGGTGAGAGCGGTCAAGAAGTTCGCCGACAAGCAGTCGCTCGACTTCATGCTCCTGGCAGACGAGGACCACACGGTGTGCGAGGCCTACGGCGTGTGGGCGGAGAAGAGCATGTACGGGCGCACGTACTGGGGCGCCCTGCGCGCCACGTTCGTCATTGGTCCCGACGGCGTCGTCGCGCACGTGATTCCCAGAGTCACGCCGAGAACGCACGACGATGAGGTCTTGGCGGTGCTGGAGCAGTTGGCGGCGGCGTAGCGGCCTGCTCATCGAAAGCCGGCGCCAAAACCCAGTGTTGATCTGATCGCGGCGGGCGTATGCTCGCGGGAGGGTCCGCTGTGGCCGTCGGAAGGAGGTGCGCCATGGCAACCTCCTTGTCGCCCTCAATCCCAGCCAGGGCGGCGACGCCGGCCGGCAACGCCGCGCATCGCCCCGCGAGCTCGTCGAACGAAACCGCATCGACGGGGGTCACCGAGCTCGATGCTGTGCTGGGCGGCCTGTTCTGGGGCGACAACGTCGTCTGGGAGCTGGAGGAGGGCGGCGCGTCGCTGGCTCCGTTCGTCACGGCGCTGATGCGCGCCCGCGCGCAGTTCGACCGGGTGCTGTTCGTGAAGCTCGAGGGCGAACTCGAACGGCTCCGAGCGCTCTATCCCGACGTCGACATCCTCGACGGGCGGATGGGCGGGGCGCAGGCCATCGCGAACGCCGGCGAGCTGCTGATCGCCGTGCGCGAGTACCTCCGGCGAGCCCCGCGGGCGCTGGTGGTGTTCGACTCGCTGGATCTGCTGAGCGACCGCTGGGGCCACGGCATCGCGCAGCGGTTCTTCACGCGCGCGTGTCCGCTGCTGCTCGGCCTCTGGTCGGTCGGATACTGGTCGCTCACCCCCGGACGCCATTCCGCGCAGCTGCGTCAAGCGGTGGACGCCGCGACCCAATGCGTCATCGTCCTCACCGCCGGTCGACTGCGGATCGCGAAGGCCGAGGGGCGCCCGCGGGGCGTGCAGGGCAGCGTGTTCCACGTCCGGACCGACGGTGCGGGAACGGAGCTCGAACCCGCGCCCACAGCGGCGCGGCTTGGGGCGGCGCTGCGGGCTGTGCGCATCCAGCGCCATCTGAGCCAGGGCGAGCTCGCGCGGCTGGCTGGCGTCTCGCCCAGCGCGATCTCTCAGGCCGAGCGGGGACGCCGCGGCCTCTCCTTGGACACCCTGCTCGACCTCACGTCACACCTGGACATGACGATCGACGAGCTGCTCCGTGGCGAGATCGCGCTCGGCTATCGGCTCGCGCGCCGGACTCGGCGCGATGACGCTGCGGCCCGGCTCGCCCCGCTGCTCGACGATCGCCGGGTCGGGCTCCGAGCCAGTCTCTCATGGCTCGCTCCCGGCCAGAGCGTGCGCGTGCAGGAAGCTCACGAAGGCGTCGAGCTGATCGCGGTCGCAGCGGGCCTGGTGCAGGTCGTCCTCCCGACCGGACGGCCGGTCCTGCGGCAGGGCGAGACGTTGCTGGTCGAGTGGAGCGGCGTGACGGGCTGGTCCAACGTCGGCGATCACGACGCGCTCGTGTTCTGGGTCCTGCGCGACGAGCTCGGGCCGCTGCGACCCCCGTCGGCGCGCGTAAGCCACCAGCCGTAGCGCTCACGGACGCGGGAGGCGCCGGAGCGTGGGCGTCAACGGAAGGACCGGCGTTCGCTTGCGCGGGTCGGCTGGGGGCAGGGAGGCGACGAGGTCCGGCTCGTCGCGGGTCTTCTCCGCGTGGTCGATCGCCGCGACCAGCCCACGAGGCGTGCGCGTGAGCATCGGCTTCGAGAACACGCGCCGTGCCTCGCCCTCGCACACCGGGCAGGCGCTCGAGGCGGGCGCGGTCCCGATCGTGCACATCACCTCGAACGCGCCGTGCCGGTCGCAGCGGTACTCGTAGACCGCCATCGCCCGACGTCAGTTCGCCGCCACGGGCACTTGCACCCCCTGCGTCACCTGATGCGGCCTCGCGCTCGTCGGAGCGACGTCGAAGTCGAAGATCCGCCGGGGGAGGTAGACGGTCGCGCAGGAGTTCGGGATGTCCACAACGCCGGAGAAGCGTCCCTCGATCGGCGCGGATCCCAGGATCATGTACGCCTGGATGTCGGTGTAGCCGAACTTCATCAGGTAGTCGATCGCGTGGTGACAGGCGCGCGCGTAGGAGAGCTGCGAGTCGAGGTAGTGCTGTCTGCCGGCGAAGTCGACCGACACGCCCGAGAAGGCGATCCACTCCGTGTAGTGCGGGTCGCGCAGGCCCGGCATGAAGATCGCGTTCTCGGTGACCCCGTACGTCTCCATGCCGCCCTTGATGAGGTCGACGTGGAGGTCCATGAAGCCGCCCATCTCGATCGCACCGCAGAAGGTGATCTC
>DASVFS010000130.1:0-9032 GCA_036379915.1 Conexibacter sp.
GAACTGCGAGGCGGCGACGAACGGCGTCGCGATCACGACCAGCAGCGAGGTCGAGAAGTTCGCCCACACGAGCAGCGGCATGCGGAAGAAGCTCATGCCCGGGGCGCGCATCGTGATGATCGTCACGAGGAAGTTCAGCGCCGTCGCGATCGAGGACGCGCCCGCGAACTGCACGCCGATCGTGAAGAACATCTGCCCGAGCGGCATCTCGGTCGAGAGCGGGGCGTACGCCGTCCAGCCGGTCGCGAACGAGCCGCCCGGCGCGAGGAAGCTGCCGACCATCATCAGGCCCGCGAGCGGCAGCATCCAGAACGACAGCGCGTTCAGGCGCGGGAACGCCATGTCCGGGGCGCCGATCATCAGCGGGATCACGAAGTTCGCGAGGCCGGCGAAGACCGGGATCACGAACAGGAAGATCAGCAGCGCCGCGTGGACCGAGAAGAGCCCGTTGAACTGTTGCGTGTTGACGAACTGCATGCCGGGCTCCGCGAGCTCGGCGCGCATCAGCATCGCCAGCAGGCCGCCGACGAACAGGAAGAAGAACGACGTGCAGACGTACTGGACGCCGATCACCTTGTGGTCGGTATTGACGCGGAAGTAGTCCTTCCAGCTGGTGGCGCCGTGCGAGGAGTGCTCCTCGGGCCGCGTCGGGCGGCCGGAGACCCAGTAGAACCAGTAGTCGAAGCAGCCGAGCCCGACGAGGAAGAAGAGCGGCGCCCCGATCAGCGAGACGATCGTGATCGCGTGCCCGTCGGACCACGCGTCCGGGAAGTGCATGGCGCTCCGCACGACCCCGACGAGCAGGTACGCGAACGCGATGCCGCCGAGGGTGAACAGGCCTGCGCGATACCAGCCGGGAGCGCGGAGCTTGACGGTCATCTCTCTACCGATCCTCCATCACTTCGACACGGTAGCCAAGTAGGCGACGAGCCCGTCCAGTTGCTGCGCCGAGAGCGTCTGCGCGAACGTGGCGGGCATGATGTTCGCGGCGAAGCCGGGGGCGATGTCCGCGTTGGGGTCGACGATGTCGGTGCGGATCTGCTCCTCGCTCTGGCCGCCGAGGACTCTGTCGAGGTCGGGGCCGGTGGTGCCCGTCGTGCCGGCGTCCGCGAGCGTGTGGCAGGCGCCGCAGCCGCCGTCGCCGGCGAAGGTGTCTCTGCCGAGCGCGACCAGCTGCTCCTGCGAGAGCTGTCTCGCCTCGCCGCCGCCCGCGACGGCTGCCGGAGCCTGCTTGCCGGCCAGCCATCTGTCGAACGCGGTCGCTGTGACGACGTGCGCGGTCGAGCGCATGACGGCGTGGCCGAGGCCGCACAGCTCGGCGCACACGACCGGGTAGCTGCCGAGTCTCGTGGGCGTCACGCGCAGTCTCGTGGTGATGCCCGGGACCGCGTCGATCTTCACGCGGAAGGCGGGCACCCAGAAGTCGTGCAGGACGTCTCTGCTCTGGATGTCGAAGCGCACCGGCTTGTCCTTCGGCAGGTACAGCTGGGTCGAGACGACCGCTCTGCCGTCGGCCTGCGGATAGCTGAACGTCCACGCGAACTGGACCGCCTGAACCTTCACGACCAGCTCGTCGGCGTGCGTCTGCTCGATGTCGTTGAGGACCGCGTAGGCGTAGCTGCACAGCGACACGAGCAGGATCGCCGGGATCGCGGTCCAGAAGACCTCCAGGCGCGTGTTGCCGTGGATCGGCGGGCCGTCCTCGAGCTCCTGGCCCGGGCGCACGCGGAACGCCCAGACGGAGTAGAGGATCACCGTCAGGACGAGCACGAAGATCGGGATCGAGACGATCATCAGCACGTCGTAGAGCGTGTCGATCGGCTGGTCCTGCTTCGCGGCGTCGGCCGGGAACCAGTTGATCCAGAGCGCCAGCGCGATGCCGATCGCGGAGGCGATCGCGCCGATGATGACCATCTGGATGATCGGGTGCCTACGCACCGCCGTGTCCTGTCGCGAGCACCCTCAACAACTCTCCGGGCGGGATCGTAAGGGACAGGCGGGACGGACCGCAAACCGGGTCTGTGCGGGCGGACCGGCGGGCCTGCTGGCGCGCCTGCGCTACGCGGCCCGCTGCATCGGCTGACCGCCTTCGCGAGCGCGCGTGCGGTAGGCCGACGGCACGGCGCCGAGATGGCGGCGGAACGTCTTCGCGAACTGCGCCGGCTGGCGGTAGCCGACGCGGCGTGCGACCTCGCGCACGGTCAGCGAGCCGTTCGCGAGCAGGCCGGCCGCGCGTTCCATGCGCACGCGCGTGAGGTGCTCGCGGAAGGTCGTATGGCCGATCTCAGCGTAGGCGCGCTGCAACTGGCGGCGGGAGCTGGCGACACGGCGCGCGATGTCGTCGAGTTCGAGATCCGACGCGTACTCGACCTCGACGATCCTGATGGCCTCCGTGTACAGCTGCGTGCGGTGGCGGACGGTTCCGGGTCGTTGCATGTGTGCAGCAGATACGTATGGACTGCAGGTTTGGTTCCCCTGGCGCGCAGGAAAGCTGCAACCTGGCGCGTTGGCGCGCTTTGGGTACGACGCCGAGCGCGCCGCGGCGGTTGGCTGGTTGCGCAGCCGGCCGCGTGGCGGATTATCCTTTGAGGCAATCGTTGCAAGCAAGCGGGAGGTCGGACAGATGCAAGTGCGTGAGGGAATGAGCGCGACCTCCTTGACCGTGGGCCCCGGCCACACGCTGCGCGAGGCGGCCCGCCTCATGCACGAGCGCCGCGTCGGCTCGGCGATCGTGCTGGACGGCGATCAGCCCGGTCCGGGCCTGATCACCGAGCGTGACGTGCTGGCCGCGATCGGCCGCGGGCTCGACCCCGACGCCGAGCGCGTCGGCGACCACCTCACCAGCGAGCTGGTGTTCGCGGCGCCCGACTGGTCGCTCGAGCAGGCGGCGTGCGAGATGGTGCGCGGCGGCTTCCGCCACCTGATCGTCGTCGAGAGGGGCGAGATCGTCGGCGTGCTGTCGATGCGCGACGTCGTCAGGTGCTGGACTGAGGACGGCGCGGTGTGCGCTGTGCCGCTCAGCGCGAGCGGCTGAGGCGACGGCAGCGGCTGGAGGGGCGGCGCGCCTGGCGGCGCTGGGCCTCAGTGGGCGTGGTGCTCGGGCGGGAGCTCGGCGATGTCGCGACGCGTCGAGGCGATCCACTTGATCGTCGTGACGACGAACAGGATGCCGCCGGCGACGCACAGGACCCAGCCGAGCGTGATGCCGATGATCGCGAGCGTGAGGCCGGCCGCGTTGAGGATCGGCAGCAGGCTGGGACCGGGGAGGTGGATCTCCTCGCCGACGGGCGGGGGAGTCTGCTCGGGGTTCGTCATGGCGGCGTTACGAGATGTAGATCGCGGCGGCCAGGAACGAGGCGCCGAACATGAAGACGCAGACCGCCGTGGCGATCAGCGCGGAGCGGATGTTCTTGCGTGCGAGGCGGCGGTCCATGAGCGGGCAATCCTATCGAGGTCGGGGGCGGGCCGGCGTCGCGCTAGAGCTTCGCGTCGGCCACCATCGCGGCGAACAGCAGCGCGAGGTACAGCAGCGAGTAGAGGTAGAGGCGCAGCGCGGCGCGGCGCTCGGGGCGGCGCTGCAGGCGGATCGCCAGCCACAGGAATATCCCGCCCAGGACGGCGGCCGCGGCGGCGTAGAGGCCGTCGAACAGACGCCCGGCGAACGGCAGGAACGTGATCGCGACGAGCAGCACGCTGTAGAGCGTGATCTGGCGGCGCGTCTCGCCTTCGCCGCGCACGACCGGCAGCATCGGGACGTGGACCTTCGCGTACTCGTCCTTCATCAGCAGGCTGAGCGCCCAGAAGTGCGGGGGCGTCCAGTAGAAGACGATCGCGAACAGGTAGAGCGCGGAGCCGTCGAGCCCGCCCGTGACCGCCGCCCAGCCGACGAGCGGCGGGACGGCGCCGGCGGCGCCGCCGATCACGATGTTCTGCGGCGTCGAGCGCTTGAGCCACAGCGTGTAGACGAACACGTAACCGAGGAAGCCCGACAGCGCGAGCGCGGCCGCGAGCACGTTCACCGTGAGGCTCAGCTCGGCGAACGACAGCGCCGCCAGCACGATCCCGAACGTCAGCGCGGCGCGCGGCGAGATGCGTCCGGCCGGGATCGGCCGCGTCGCGGTGCGCGCCATCTGCACGTCGATGTCACGGTCGTACCAGTGGTTGACGGCGCCGGCGCCGCCGGCCGACAGCGCGCCGCCGAGCAGCGTCAGCAGGATCAGCCCGAGCGAGGGGCTGCCCGCCACCTCCATCGTCGCGACCGTCGTGAGCAGCAGCAGCAGCTGGACGCGCGGCTTCGTCAGGGTGACGTAGTCGGCGACCAGCTGGCGGACGCTCGGGCGCGCGACGACCGCGCTGGCAGGGGGGGTGAGGCGAGACGCTTCCACGACCGGACGGCAGCCTAGCGCGTGAGGCGGGAGAGACGGGCCGGCATGGTCCGCGCGAGCGGGGGCGCCGCTCTCACGCGAACGTGACGGGCTGGCCCTCGGTCTCGCGGTGCTCGATGCCGGACTGGCGCTCGACCTGGCGGCGGATGTCCTTCATCGGCTCGACCGAGCGGATGCGCGGCACGACGTCGAAGTTGTTGACCGGCGGCGGCGAGGTCGTGAACCACTCGAGCGTGTTCGCCTTCCACGGGTCCGGGCCGGCGACCGCGCCGCGCTTGTAGCTGCGCATGAAGTTGATCACCGACAGCAGGATCCCGAAGCCGAGCACGAACGAGCCGACCGTCGAGATCTGGTTGTAGGCCGTCAGGCCGGCGTCGGCGGGGTACTGGTAGACGCGTCGCGGCATGCCCGAGAGGCCGGCCGCGTGCTGGACCAGGAACGTCAGGTTGAAGCCGACGAACATGAACCAGAAGGAGGCCTTGCCGAGCGGCTCGCTCAGCATCCGGCCCGTCATCTTCGGGTACCAGTAGTAGAGGCCGCAGAAGATCGTGAAGACCGCGCCGCCCATCAGCACGTAGTGGAAGTGCGCGACCACGAAGTACGTGTCGGTCAGCTGCCAGTCGACGGGGAAGACGGCGAGGAAGATGCCGGTGATGCCGCCGACGACGAAGATCGAGAGGAAGCCGACGGCGAAGTAGAGCGGCGTCGTGAACTCGATCGTGCCGCGCCACAGCGTCGCGATCCAGTTGAAGATCTTCACGCCCGTCGGGACCGCGATCAGGAACGACGAGAGCATGAAGAAGCCGAGCACGACGGTCGGCACCGGCACGGCGAACATGTGGTGCGCCCACACGAGCGCGGCGAGGAAGGCGATCACGACCGTCGAGGCGGCGATCGCCTTGTAGCCGAAGATCGGCTTGCGCGCGAACACCGGCAGGACCTCGGAGATGATCCCGAAGCCCGGCAGGATCATGATGTAGACCTCGGGGTGCCCGAAGAACCAGAAGAGGTGCTGCCACAGGATCGGCGAGCCGCCCTGGGTCGGGTCGAAGAAGTGGGTGCCGAAGTTGCGGTCCGTCAGCAGCATCGTGACGGCGCCCGCGATCACCGGCAGCGCGAGGATCAGCAGCAGCGCGTAGATCAGGATCGCCCACACGAACAGCGGCAGGCGGCCCCAGCCCATCCCGGGCGCGCGCATGTTCACGATCGTCGCGTAGAAGTTGATCGCGCCGACCAGCGATGAGATGCCGGTGATGTGGATCAGGTAGATCCAGGCGTCCTGTCCGCCGCTCGGGGTGTAGACCTCGTTCGAGAGCGGCGTGTAGGAGAACCACCCGGCCTCCGGCGGCTGCCAGAAGAGCGACGAGTAGAAGACGATGCCGCCGAACAGCAGGAGCCAGTACGAGAGCGCGTTGAGGCGCGGGAACGCCATGTCGCGCGCGCCGATCATCAGCGGCAGGAAGTAGTTCGCGAAGCCCGCCATCATCGGCACGACGAACAGGAAGATCATCGTCGTGCCGTGGAGCGTGAACAGCTCGTTGTAGGCCTCGGGCGTCAGCAGGTTGTTGTTCGGCGTCCCCAGCTGCAGGCGGATCAGCAGCGCCTCGACGCCGCCGATCAGGAAGAACGCGAACGTCGTGACGATGTAGAGGATCCCGATCTTCTTGTGGTCGGTCGTGGTGAACCACTCGGTCCACCGCGCGCGCGTGGGCTCGGCCTCGACCTCGTGGGCGATCACCTGGGGCACGGGGCGCAGGGCGTGGTCGGCGGTGGCCATGATCGGTTCGGGTTCCTTTGTCTGCTCGTTCGAAGGGCGGGCGCTAGAGGATGCCGTCGTCGGTCAGCTGTCTGCGCAGCTCGACGACCTCTCTGTTCGCGTCGGCGATCGCCTGTCTCTGGTCGGCGATCCACGTCTCGTACTCGCCGGGCGAGACGACTCTCACGCGCGCCGTCATGTCGGCGTGGTTGCGGCCGCACAGCTCGGCGCACTGGCCCTTGTACAGCTCGCCGGCGCGGGGCGCCTTGAACCACGTGAAGTTGCGGTAGCCCGGGACGGCGTCCATCTTGCCGCCGAGCTTCGGGATCCACCAGGAGTGGATGACGTCCGTCGCCTGGATGTCGAGCACGACGGTCGTGTTTGCGGGCACCACCATCTCGTGGTAGGAGTAGGGCAGGCCGAACGCGTTGGACTTGCAGTTCGCGCCGTACGTGTAGCGCCAGATGTACTGGCGGCCGGTCACGCAGACGGTCAGCTTCTTGCCGTTCGGAGGCGTCGGCTCGTCGACCGAGGCGGTCAGCACGCCGTCGGCGAGCTGGAGGCCGTTCGCGCCGCTGTTCGGCGGATCCTGGATCGAGCCGAGCTTCGCGAAGGTGACGGCCGAGAGGACGACGAGGATCAGCGCGGCGCCGACGGTCCAGGAGATCTCCAGGCGCGTGTTGCCGTGGATCTGGGCCGCGACGCGGCCCTTGCGGGCGCGGAACTTGATCAGCGAGTAGAGCAGCGCGCCCTCGACGACCACGAACACGACGATCGCGATGTAGAGGATGATCTTGTAGAGCGAGTCGATCTGGTCGGCGTTCGGCGACCCACCCGATTCAGGGGTGAGGAAGTCGGCGAACGCGCCGCCGGCGAAGACGAGCGAGCCGGTCGTCGCGAGCAGCAGGGCCGCGACGAGGCGGCGGCGGAAAGAGGATTCAGGTCGCAAGGCGGCGCGGATTCTACTCATGCAGCGGCGGAGTGCCGTCACCGGCCCCCGAACGCCGCCGGGCGCTTTTGCAGGAACGCCGTGACGCCCTCGACGAAGTCCTGCGTGACCGCCTGCTCCTGCTGGATCGCCGCCTCGAGCGCGAGCTGCTCCTGCAGGCGCTGGTACGCCCACGCGTTCAGCTGGCGCTTCGCGCCCGCGTAGGACAGCGTCGGTCCGGCGGCCAGGCGCGCGACGAGCGCGTCGGCGGCGGCGTGCAAGTCACCGTCAGGGTGAACGGCGTTCACCAGTCCCCACTCGAGCGCCTTGGGGCCGTGGACGCGCTCGCCGAGCATCGCCATCTCGAGCGCGCGCGTGAGCCCGACGCGCGCGGGGATGAAGGCTGACGAGCCGCCGTCCGGCACGAGCCCGATGTTCACGAACGCGAGCAGGAAGTAGGCCGACTCGGCGGCGAGGATCAGGTCGCAGGCGAGCGCGAGCGAGCAGCCGACGCCGACCGCGCCGCCGTTGACGGCCGCCACGACCGGCTTCGGCAGCTCGCGGATCGCCGTGATGACCGGGTGGTAGCGCTCGTGCAGCGAGGTCTGCAGGTCCGGCTTGCCGTCGGGCGTGAGGTCGAAGCCGGCGGACAGGTCGGCGCCCGAGCAGAAGCCGCGGCCCGCGCCCGTCAGCAGCACGGCCCGCAGCTCGTCGTCCTCGGCCACGCGCGCGAAGGCGGCCTTCAGGTCGCGCGTCAGCGTCGCCTCCCAGGCGTTCATCTTCTCGGGGCGGTTCAGCTCGATCCGCGCCGCGCCGCCGGCGCGCTGGAGGTTCACGGTCTCGTAGGCGTGCAGCAGCTCGTAGTCGCTCATGCGGCGGGATGCTAGGGCGGGGCGACGGTCGGCTGGCGCAGTCGCGTGCGCGGACCACGGCCTTCGCTGCCATGAGACGCCGCTCATATACTGCGCGCGCTTTGCGGAAGTCGAAGGCCATCCGAGCCGCGGCGTGGGCCGTCGTCGCCGCCGGCGTCGCGGCACCCGTCGTGCGCCGGAGGATGCGCCTGAGCAAGCCGGTCGTGCTCGCGACGGCGGCCGCAGCGCCGGTCGCGATCTGCGTGGCGCTCCCGCGTACGCGCGCGCGGGACGCAGCCGCCTGCGCGCTGCAGATGTGGGCCTACCTGGCGGCGTACGAGATGCCCAACGACGATCCGGAGGCGCTGCGGCGGCGGGTGCGGATCGACTATCCCGTGCAGGTCGACCGCGTGCTCGGGCTCGGCGTGCCGCCGACGCTGCGGCTCCAGCGCCTGCTGCGGCCGCCGGGCGAGATGCGCCGCGTCGAGAAGGTGCTCGTGTGGACGCACTGGGTGTGGTTCGCGGTCCCGCACGCGGCGACCGCGTACGTGCTGATCCGCGAGCGCGAGCGCTTCGGCCACGCGGCCGCGACGACGTACGCGGTCTTCGACCTCGGCGCACTCGTCTATCACCTGGTGCCGACCGCGCCGCCGTGGTACGCCGCCGAGAGAGGGCGGCTCGGCGACGCCCGCACGCCGCCGGTGCGGCGCATGATGGTCGAGTACGGCGAGCAGTTCTGGAAGCACCGCTGGGGGCCGCTCTACTCTGTGCTGGGAGGCAATCCCCTCGCCGCCATGCCCTCCCTGCACTTCGCCACCTCCGTGAACGCCGCGCACCTGCTCGCCGAGTCCGGCCCGCTCGAGGGAGCGGTCGGCTGGACGTACGCGCTGACGCTCGGCCTCGCGCTCGTGTATCTCGGCGAGCACTACGCCGTCGACCTGCTCGCGGGGCTTGCGCTGACCGAGGGCGTGCGCGCGCTGGCGCCGGTCGTGGGGCCCTCGCTGGAGCGCGCGGCGGGCGTCGTGCAGGCGATCGAGGCGCGTGCGCATCCCTGATGGCTGAGGACGCCGTCGAGCGCGCTGCACGGGCCGGGCTCCAGGAGCCTTCGACGG
>DASVFS010000131.1:0-4595 GCA_036379915.1 Conexibacter sp.
TGCCGGCGGCCGGCGAGGTCTTGATCACGCGCCCCTCCGGCACGGCCTCGTCGGTTTGGCGCACCACGCGGTCGACGACGAGCCCGCTGTCGATCAGCTTCGCGGTCGCCTTCGGCTCGCCGAGCCCGTCGACCGGCGGGACGGCGACCTGCCCGGGTCCGCTCGAGACGGTGAGCGTGACGGTCGAGCCGTCCTTCGCCTGGTCGCCGCCGGCGGGATCCTGCGCCAGCACCTGATCGGCGGGTCTGCCGCTCGTGACGCGGTCGACGCCCGCCTTCAGGCCCGCGGCGCGCAGCTCGGCGGTCGCCGACGCGACGTCCTGCCCGACGACGCGCGGGACGGTCACGTCGCCGGGCCGCGTCAGCAGCACGATCCCGAGCACGATCGCCGCCAGCGCGAGCGCGGCGAACAGCCACGCCCACCACGGCGGGCGGCGACGCTCGCCGTGCTCGTCCGCCGGATCGGCGTAGTAGGGCGGCGGCGGGTCGGCGGCCGCGGCGCCGGCGGCGACGCCCAGCGCCGCCGCCGCGAGCGCCTCGTCGCTCGGGCCGTACGGGTCGGGCGGGATCGCCGCGGGCGCGAAGATCGCCGTCCGCTGACCGGGCGCCTCCTCCCCGACGACCGCGTCGCGCGCGTCCTCGAGCGCGTGGATGAAGGCATCGGCGTCGGCCGGCCGCTGCGCGGGGTCCTTCTCGAGCGCCCACAGCACGACGGCCTCGAGCGCCGGCGGCACCGAGGGGTCGAGCACGCTCGGCGCCGGCGGCGCCTCCGAGACGTGCTTGAGCGCGATCGAGACGGCCGAGTCGGCGTCGAACGGCACGTGGCCGGTCAGCAGCTCGAACAGGATCACGCCGATCGCGTACAGGTCGGACGACTGGCTGACGGCGTGCCCCTGCGCCTGCTCGGGCGAGAGGTACTGGGCGGTGCCCATGATCGAGCCGGTCTCGGTCATGTCGGAGGCGCCCGCGCGAGCGATGCCGAAGTCGGTCACCTTCACGCGGTCCTCGTCGTCGACCATCACGTTGTGCGGCTTGAGGTCGCGGTGGACGATCGCGTGCCGGTGCGCGAAGCGGGCGGCCTTGAGGATCTGGACCGTGATGTCGACCGCGCGGACCGGGTCGAGCGGCGCCTCCTGGCGGATCACGTCCTTGAGCGAGCGGCCGGGCAGGTACTCCATCGCGATGTAGGAGGTGCCGTCCCACTCGCCGCGGTCGTAGACGCCGACGACGTTCGGGTGCTGCAGGCTCGCGGCCGCCGACGCCTCGCGGCGGAAGCGCTCGACGAACTCGGCGTCCTCGGCGAAGCGGCGGTGCAGCAGCTTGAGCGCGACCTTGCGCCCCAGCTGCTGGTCCTCGGCGCAGTAGACGTCCGCCATCCCGCCGGAGCCGATCCGCGCGAGGATCTTGTAGCGGCCGTCGACGAGCGCGTCGGTGGGGAGCTCGGGCATCAGTTCAGCAGGCTTTCCAGGACCGCGCGGGCGATCGGGGCGGCAACGGTACCGCCGAAGCCGCCCTGGGAGCGCTCGACCGTGACCGCGATCGCGATGCGCGGGTCGTCGGCGGGCGCGAAGGCCACGAAGGAGGGCTGCGTGAGGTTGGCGCCGACCGCGCCGATCTCGGCCGTGCCGGTCTTGCCGGCGACCTCGATCCCAGGCAGCTGCACGGCCGTGCCGGTGCCCGACTCGACGACTGTGCGCATCATCGCGTTGACCTGCCGCGCGGTCTCGGCCGAGACCGGCGTGCCCGCGACCTCGGGCTCGACGCGATCGACGGTGCGCCCGTCCGGATCGACGACGCGGTCGACGAGGTGCGGGCGCATCAGCCGCCCGTCGTTCGCGATCGCGGCGACGACCAGCGCCATCTGCAGCGGCGTCACGGCCAGCTTGTCCTGCCCGATCGCCATGCGGCCGACGTCGACCCGGTCGCTCGTGACGGGCAGCAGCCGGCCGTTCAGCCGCTCGCCGCTCGCGACCATCTCGTCGGCGGGGTAGTCGAGCGGGGGCTTGACGTAGAAGCCGAACCTGCGCATGTAGTCGCCCATCGTGCGCTTGCCGAGCGCCTCGCCGATCTGGCCGAAGACGGTGTTGACCGAGTTCGTCATCGCCTTCGTGAGCGTGATCGGCCCGTAGCTCGTGCCGAGGTCGTTGCGCATCGGCACGCCGGAGATGACCTTGGGCGAGCTGCCGTCGATCACCGAGTCGGGCGTGTACCTCCCGGAGTCGATCGCCGCCGCCGCGGTCAGGACCTTGAAGGTCGAGCCGGGCGCGTAGCTCGACTGCGTGGCGCGGTCGAGCAGCGGCGCGCCGGAGCCGGCCGCGTTGAGCCGTCTGAAGACGCCCGGGTCGCCGAGCTGGTTCGGGTCGTAGCCCGGCGTGCTCGCCATCACCTTCACCGCACCGGTGCGCGGGTCGAGCGCGACGACCGCGCCGGGGCTGCCGGTCGCCGCGAGCTGCTCGGTCGCGATCCGCTGCGCCTCCGGGTCGAGCGTCGTGAGGACCGTGTCGCCCTGCCGGCGCTTGCCCTGCAGCTGGTCGGCGAGCGAGCCCAGCTCGTCGCCCTGCCCGGCGAGCTCGTCGTTGCGGTAGCGCTCGATCCCCGACAGCTGGTTGAGCGCGATCACGGCGTGGCCGACCGGATGGGCGAACAGGCTGCCGCTCGGATAGGCGCGCCGATACGTGCCGCCGGGCCCGCGCACGCTGCGCGCCAGCAGCGCGCCGTCGGCCGCCTTGATCGCCCCGCGCTTGACGTGCAGCTGCGCGAGCAGCGGGCGCTTGTTGAGCGCGTTGTCGCGCAGCGCCTCCGCCTCGAAGACGGACCAGCGCGAGGTCCACGCGACGAGGATCGCGAACAGCAGCACGATCGTCGCGAACAGGCGCATGATCGGCGTGCTCACCGGCCCACCGCCTCCCGTCGTGCGCGGTCCGAGACGAGCAGCAGCAGCGCGAGCAGCACGAAGTTCGCCAGCAGCGACGAGCCGCCGTAGGAGATGAACGGCAGCGTGACGCCGGTCAGCGGGATCACGTTCGTGACGCCGCCGACGATCACGAACACCTGCAGCGCGAACACGGCCGACAGGCCGACCGCCAGCAGCGTCGAGAACGAGTCGCGCGCGAGCAGCGCGACCTTGAAGCCGCGCTGCACGAACAGCAGGTACGTCGTCAGGACGGCGACCGCGCCGATCAGCCCCAGCTCGTTGACGATCACGGCGTAGACGAGGTCGGTCTGCGGCGCGGGCAGCAGCGGGTCGCCGCCGGGCAGCACGAGGAACGCCTCGCCGAAGCCGCGCCCGAGCAGGCCGCCGTCCGCCTGCGCGAACAGCGAGTTGGCGATCTGGTAGCCCTCGAGCTCGTAGCGGCGCGCGTTCAGCGGGTCGAGCCACACGTCGACGCGGTCGGTCACGTGCGGCACGTGCGTGCCGAGGTACCACGCGCCGAGCCCGAACAGCGCGAGCCCGACGACCACGAACGACACGCGGCTCGTCGCCACGTACAGCAGCGCCAGGAACGCGCCGAAGAACATCAGCGAGCTGCCGAGGTCGCGGATCACGACCAGCAGCAGCATCGCGATCCCCCAGATCACCAGCAGCGGGCCGAAGTGCTTGAGCGGCGGCAGCGTGATCCCGGCGATGCGGCGCGCGCCGGCGACCAGCAGCTGGCGCGTGTCGCGCAGGTACGAGGCGAGGAAGACGACGATCCCGATCTTCGCGAACTCGGTCGGCTGGAACACGAACACGCCCGGGATCCGCACGCCGAGGTAGGCGCCGTTGACCTGCGCCCCGATCCCCGGCAGCCGCGGCATGCACAGCAGCGCCAGCGAGGCGGCCGCGATCAGGTAGCGGTACTGCTCGAGCTTGCGGTAGTCGCGCACGAACACGATCGTCGCGACGAACAGGCCGAGCCCGGCGACGAACCACTGCGCCTGCTGGCGCGCGAGCGTGTCGTCGATGCGGTAGATCACCACGAGCCCGAAGCTCGCCAGCACGGCGACGAGCGGGAACAGGTACGGGTCGGCGTACGGCAGCGCGATCCGCAGGAACACGTGTGCGGCGATACACAGCCCGAGGAAGATCGCGCCGTACGTCAGCGACAGGTTCGACAGCTGGTCGGCGCCCTGCTGGATGAAGACCGCGGCGAAGCCGGCCGTCACGAGCAGCGAGGCCGGGACCAGGCCGAGCAGCTCGCGGTTGCGCGCGCTCATCTGTCGAGGCGGCCCAGCTCGAGCTCGCCGATCAGGTCGCTGGCGTCGTCGCGCGAGCGCAGGCGGTGGTCCAGCAGCCGCTCGCGCTGGGCGGCGGTCATGGCGCTCGCCGGCACGCCGGAGACGTACCAGGACTCGTACAGGTGGATGCCGGCCGGCAGGTCCCACGGCAGCCCGCGGTAGACCGTCACCATGCCGCCGTCGTTCGTGCCGACGAAGAAGACCGCGCGCGACGCGAGCCAGCCGGCGACGCCCAACGCACCCACCACGATCACCACGGCCGCGGTCGCCGCGAAGAGCTTCACGCGACGCGGCAACGGCGCAGCAGCACGCTCAGCCGACCCACGCGGCGCAACGACCCGCGGACGGGCAACAGCAGCGGCCGACGGCGCGGGTGGG
>DASVFS010000132.1:0-6229 GCA_036379915.1 Conexibacter sp.
CCCGATCGCGGTCGCGACGATCGACGGGATCGCCGGCGCGAGCACGGCCCGCCCGGCCACCGCCCACGGCCGTCCCGCCGGCAGCTCGCGTCGCCGCGGCACGAACACCCACGTCGTCGTCTCGCCCGCGCCGATCGCCGGCACGTGCGTCTGGAACCAGTCGAGCCCGCGGCCGCCGTTGAGCCGCACGCGGCGGCCGTCGGCGCCGCGCACGCCGACGAGCAGCGGCACGTCCGCGACCGCCTGCGCGCCGCGGTTGCGCAGCTCCACGACGACGGCGCCGCGACCACCGCGCCCCCGTACGAGCGTGACGCGCACCACGCGCACGTCGCGCGAGCGCGCCGCGATTCGCAGCGGTCTGCGCCCGTTCACGGTGCGGTCGGCGACGAGCCTCGCGCGCGCGTTCTTCTCCTGCGTGGAGACGCAGCCGGACAGGCCTCCGAGCACGACTGCTCCGGCAAGCGCGGCGGCCATGAGACGCCTACCCGAACCCACCGCTGACGTACTCCCTCGTACGCGCCTCGCGCGGGGCGCCGAAGACTTGCTCGGCGGCGCCGTACTCGACCAGCTCGCCGAGGTACATGAACGCGACGCGATCGGCGATGCGGTAGGCCTGCTGCAGGTTGTGCGTGACGATCACGACCGCGACCTGCTCGCGCAGCTGCACGATCAGCTGCTCGATCACCTGCGTCGACTGCGGGTCGAGCGCGGAGCACGGCTCGTCGAGCAGCAGCACCTCCGGGTCGGCAGCCAAAGCACGGGCGATGCAGAGGCGCTGCTGCTGCCCGCCGGACAGGCGCAGTGCGGGATGAGACAGGTCCGCCGCGACCTCGTCATACAGGCCGGCGCGCTCCAGCGCGCTGCGCACCGCTCCCTGGAGGGCCGCCTTCCGCGGACGCCGCTTCGCCTGCTCGCGCAGCACGTAGGCGACGTTGTCGAACACGCTCATCGGGAACGGGTTCGGCTGCTGGAAGACCATCGTCACGCGCCGCCGCAGGGCCGTCGGCTCGAGCATCGCGATGTCGTCCCCGTCGAGCAGGATGCGCCCCTTCATCGCGGCGGTCTTCGTCAGCTCGGTGAGGCGGTTCAGCGAGCGCAGCAGCGTCGTCTTGCCGCAGCCGGAGGGCCCGATCAGCGCGAGCACCTCGCCCTGGCGGATCGGCAGCGAGACGTCCTTGACCGCGAGCTTTGAGCCGTACGCGATCGACAGGCGGTCGACCTGCATGCGGTCGATCGCGAGCGCCGACGCCGCGACCTTGCGGCGCGGCGCGCTGACGAAGCCGGGTGCGTCGAGCACCACGCGCGGTTCCGCGCCCGTCAGCGGCAGCCGCCGGACCGGCGGCGGGGTTGCAGTGCTCATCTCCAGCGCCTCCCGCGTCGCGCGGCGACGTCCACCGCGAAGTTCAGTGCAAGCACCATCGACAGCAGCACGAAGCCGGCGGCGAACGCCTTCTCCGGCTGGTTGATCTCGCCCGTGGGGGCGTTCTGGTAGACGAACGTCGTGAGCGTCGAGCCGGTGCCCTTGAGCGTCGACAGCAGCGGCAGCTCGCCTGCCCCGTTGAAGCGAAGCGTGGCGCCGAGCAGGATCACGATGATCGCCGTGTCGCCGATCACGCGGCCGACGCCGAGCATCGCGCCTGTGACAACGGACGGCCGCGCCGCCGGCAGCAGCACGCGCCGCACCGTCGCGATCCGCGTCTTGCCAACCGCATAAGACGCCTCACGCACGTGGCTCGGAATCGCCTGCAACCCCTCGCGCACGTTCGCGACCATCAGCGGCAGTGCGATCAGCGACAGCATCGCGGCCGCCGCGAAGAACGAGCGGCCGTAGACGACGCCGTCGTTCGTGCGCGACAGGAAGCCGAGCGCGCCCTGCTCGAACAGCAGCGTGCCGAACAGCGCGAACACGATCGACGGCGACCCGGCGAGCATCTCGACCGTCGACTCGGTCAGACGCGCGAGCCAGCCGGGGTTGCCGTACTCGCTCAGCCAGACGCCGATCGCCATGCCGAGCGGGAAGGCGATCGCCATCGCCATCGCGGCGACGATCACCGTCCCCAGCAGCGGGTCGAGGAAGCCGCCCAAGTCGGCCTCGGAGACGCCCTGCGCCGGCGCCGTGACGAACAGCTCCGGGCGCACGTAGCGGATCCCCTGGACCATCATGTAGAGCACGATCGCCGCGGTGACGGCGAGGAACAGCAGCCCGAGCGTCCACGCGAACGCGAGCCCGAGGCGGTCGCTCCAGCGCCACGAGGCGGAGGAGTCGCGCGCGGAGCGGCGGGCGGGGGCGGCCGGCGCCGGAGGCGGCGCGACGGCGCTCACGCGCGCACCCCGTAGCGCTTCATCGGCTGCTTCGCCGCCCACCCGGCGAGCGACAGCATCGCCGCGCTGAACAGCAGCACGGCGGCCATCGCGAAGATCGTGTGGCGCATCGGCGCCGACGTCAGCTGCTCGGCGGTCTGGAGGATCGTCGCCGCCAGCGGCCGCGTCGGCTCGACGAAGAAGATCAGCCCGTCGGCCGGGTTCGGCGCGAACGAGACGCCGCCGGTGACCATCGCGAGCATCACCGTCTCGCCCAACGCGCGCGCGGTGGCGAGCACCGTGCCGGCGACCAACGCCGGGCGCGCCGTCCGCACGCCGATCTTCCAGAACGTGCGCCAGCGGTTGATGCCGAGCCCGAGCGAGCCCTCCAGCCAGCCGCGCGGAACCGCGCGCAGCCCGTCGCTGAAGACCGCGATCATCAGCGGCGCGATCATCAGCGTGAGGATCAGGATCCCCGCCAGCAGGCTGTAACCGGACAGCGACACGATGTACGCGACCGAGCGGCGGTCGTCGTCGGTGATCACGTGCTGGCCGATGAACGGCACGAGCACGAGCACGCCGAGCAGGCCGAAGATCACCGACGGGACGCTCGCCAGCAGGCGCACGACCGGCTCGAGCAGCGCGCGGATCCACGCGGGCGCGAACTCGACGACGAACACCGACACGAACAGCGCGGCGACGAAGCTCAGGCACACCGCGCCGACCGTCGTGCACAACGTGCCCCACACGATCGGCCAGGCGTGGAACGTGTAGACCGGCTTCTGCGCGAGGTCGGTCGAGGTGAAGATCGCCTGGATCTGCTGGTCGGGGCTGCCGCCGGTGCCGAACCAGCCGAGGTCGTTGTGCGCGAACGACGGCCACGCCTCGCGGAACACGAACACGACGAGCAGCAGCACGAACAGCAGCACGCCGCAGACCGGCGCGCCGAGCAGCAGCTCGGCGCGCCGGTCGGGCGACTGTGTTCCCCCCGGGGCCATCCGCCTAGCGCTTCTTGTGCTTCTTCTTCGGCGGCTTCTTCGCGTTGAAGGCCGGCACGGCGCCCTCTCTCGCGATCACCTTGCCGGCGGCGTAGCTGGTGCGGATCCAGTCGCCGAATCTCGTCACCGTGCGGTTCGGGCTTCTCGCCGGCAGCACGAGCCACGCATAGCGCGAGAGCGGGTATCTCAGCGTCTTGATCGCGCTCGCCTGGCACGGCTGGCCCTCCAGCTTGAGGCGCTTGACGCCGCTGCCCGGGCCGGAGTTGGCGAGGCCGACGTAGCCGATGCCGCCTGGTTTCTCGAGACCGCGACCGCGACCTCGCCGTCCTTGTCGAGCTGCGTGACGTTCGACGCCTGCGTCTGGCCGCCGAGCACCGCGCTCTGGAAGAACGTGTAGAGGCCGGCGGTCGAGTTGCGCCCGAACGCGGAGATCGGCGAGCGCTGGTTCGAGCCCGGCACCGCGCCCCACTCGGTCACGTTGGCGAGGAAGACGTCTCTCACCTGCGCGATCGTCAGGTTGTTGACCGTGTTGGCGGGGTTGACGGCGACGCAGAGCCCGTCGAGGAACAGCTTCGAGTAGGACAGGCCCGAGTCGGAGGGGAGCGGCGGGCGCGTCTGCAGGGCGAAGGCGCTCTTGCCGTCCTGGACGTCCTTCGCGCCGGCGTTCCCGTTGTTGGCGGTGTAGACGAACTTCGTTCTCCGGTCGACCTTCTTGTAGGCCTTGAAGAGCGCCTCGATGTACGGCTGGCTCGCGCTCGAGCCGGAGCCGAAGATCGTCGCGGCCTGGGCGCCCGCGGGTGCTGCGATCGCCGCCGCGAGCGCCGTCAGCCCGCCGAGGATCGCCGTGCGTCGTTGTGCCATCGGTCCCTTTCGCATCGTTGGAACGGCTAAAACTCCCTTAAACCTACCAAGTTTGTAGAGAATATGTATGGTGATGCGCGCAACCCACCAGAAGGGACCGACCTTGAAGCGAACCACCTGCATCCGCACGGCCGGCGCGCTCGCCGCGCTGGCGCTCGCGCTGCCCGCGAGCGCCGCGGCCGTGCCGAGCGTCACGACCGTCGACGCGAAGCTCGACGCCGGCGGCGTGACCTTCCTCACCGACCCGACCGGCGCCGGCCTCACGACCCAGGTGCGCTACGTCGTCTCGGCCGACGGCTACGCCGCCGGCTTCGCCGAGACGAACGGCGTCGCGGGCGGCGGCGTGATCGACTACTCCGTGCTGCCCGCCGCCTACCGCGCGCCGGCGACGGCGGAGGAGAAGCGCACGTATCCGGCCGCGCAGACCGACGTGCAGGCGCACGCGACCTGCTCCGGCGTGGCCGCCCTGGCCGACGGCGCGAACATCCTCGCCTGGCAGGGCAGAGAGCCGGCCTACAACTACGTGCCCTGGCAGAAGACGTCGGCCGGTCTGGGCGACGACCCGGCGAAGTGGATCGCGGTCGTGAGAAGCGCGACCGGCGTCGACCTGTCGGCCACGACCGACTTCAGAAGAGCGTGCGAGACCGGCCTCGGCGGCACCTACCACGCCGCCGACTCGGCCTCGTCGATCGCCGACGTGCTGATCGCCAACGCGCTCGCGCCGCTGCAGAGACAGGTCGCGACGCTGACGAGAGCGAGAGACGCCTCCGACAGAGCGGCTGCGACCGCCAGAGCGGCGCAGAGAGCGGCCGAGGCCGCCTACCAGGCGCTCTTCACGAAGCCGATCGAGCTCACGCTCGCCGCCAAGCGCTTCGCCCCGGCGACCGGCGTCGCGGTGATGGTCACCGGCTCGCCGACCGATCCGGTCGACGTGACGCTCGAGCTGACGAGGAAGCAGGCGCGCAAGCTCGGACTGGCCGATCCGGTGCTCGCCGAGGCGACCGGCGAGCTCGACGACAACGGCGCCGTGCTGCTGACGCTCAAGCCCGACCGTGACGTCGTGAGACGGCTCGCGCGCAGACCGCGAAGCAGAGCTCGTGTCGCGCGTGCGCTGTCCGTCACCGTCGAAGCCGTCTCGGGCGGCAACGAGGACTCCGCGCAGGCGATCATCGTTCGCTGAGACGGAGCTGTGTCGTCCTGGGGGTCGCATGGACCCCCGGGACGACGCACATCGCTCGCTACGAGCCGCCGGGCACCCCCGCGAGCGCGTCCTGCGCGTCGGCGGCGAGCCGCTCGACCTGGGCGGCGGGCGCTCTGGCGTCGATCGCCCGCTCGAGCGCCGCGACGCGCTCGGCGAGCGCTCTCGCGCCGGCCGGGTCGAGCGCGCGCAGGTCGGGGCCCGCGGCGGTCAGCGCCGCGCGGATGTGCGCGAGGTCGCCGGTGACGGCGGCCGACTCGGCGCCGCCCGCGAGCGCCTGCGGGTACTCGGTGGGCAGCAGCTCGAGGCCGGCCGCGAGCGGGCGCAGGTCGTCGCTCAACTGCGCGACGACGTCCTGCGCGGACGGCTCGGGCGCGCTGCCGCGGCCGAGCGCGAAGCCGATCGCGCCGCCGACCAGCAGCGCGACGACGGCGATCCCCGCGATCAGGAGCGGGCGCGAGGCGCGGGGCTGGCGGTAGAGCGACATGCGGCGGGGGATTCTGCCTGAAGCTCAGCGCCAGATGACCGCGACGGCCGGTCCGTCGTGATCGGCGAGCGCGGTCTGCGCGGTCGTGAGGATGTCCTCGGCGCGGCGCGCGTCGGACGCGTCGACGATGCGCGAGCCGCACACGAGCGCGACGCGCGGCAGCACGGCGCCGACGCCGAGCTGAAGCGTCGACTCGGCGACCGCCTCGTCGAGCCGCGCGAGCACCTCGTGCTTCGGACCCGTCACGACGCGCCGCGCGCGCTCGGCGAGCGGCACCGTCCCGAGCCCGTCGACGACCGCGACCGGCCCGGAGCCGTTCTCGCTGTAGACGCGGTAGTAGTCGGTCGCGGCGACGAGCTGCAGCTCGCGCGCGTCGACGCCGAG
>DASVFS010000133.1:0-8472 GCA_036379915.1 Conexibacter sp.
CGCTCCCGCTCCTCGGCGCCGAGGCCGTCGAGCCCGAGCACGACCGACTCGCCCGCCGCGACGCGTCTGCCGACGGCGGTGCCGAGCAGCTCCAGCGCGCGCTCCTCCACCTGCTCGGCCGCGACGCGGCCGGCCAGCAGCGCGCGCACCTTGTCGAGCGACAGGTAGGCGCCTCTGTCCTCGAGCACGCGGGCGGCGAAGCGGTCGCGCTCGCCGGCGCTCGGAGTGGCGATCAGCAGCAGGCTGCCGGGCGAGTAGCGCAGCCGGTCGGACGGGGTCAGCGTGCGGCAGCGCGTCGAGACGTCGACGGGACGTCTGGCGGCCCCGTCGCGGCGCGGCCGATCGGACGACCACCCGCCCCGTTCGTCGTCGGAGAACTTGACGCTGCGTGTGGAGGGATCGGTCGACATCCCTCCATCTTGCCATCACGCCCGCAAATTGAGCGGCGGGATCGCCGTCGAGGCGACTGGCGCGACGAGGCCGTCCGGCGCCCCGGGCGGGACGAACGCGGGTGCCGCGCCCGGCGGGACCGGCTCCGCGTCGACCGTCTCGGCGGGGCCGGCGTGCTCCGCGACGGCGGCGGCGATGTCGAGCAGCGCGCGGTCGGCGTCGGCCGCGCTGGTGCGCTCGTCGACCGCTTGGCGCAGGAAGCGCTCGACCGCGGGGCGCAGCGCGATCGCCGCGTCCACGAGCGGATCGGTGCCGCGCTGGTAGGCGCCGATCGCGATCAGGTCCTCCTTCTCGCGGTAGGCGGCCAGCAGCCGGCGGACCGCCTGCCCGGCCGCGCGCACCTGCGGCGATACGACCTCGTCGACGAGGCGCGAGACGCTCTGCAGCACGTCGATCGCCGGATAGTGCGAGGCGTGCGCGAGCGTGCGCGTCAGCACGACGTGCCCGTCGAGGATCGAGCGGACCGCGTCGGCGATCGGCTCGTTCATGTCGTCGCCGTCGACGAGCACCGTGTAGAGCGCCGTGATCGAGCCGGTCGCGGCCGTGCCCGACCGCTCGAGCAGGCGCGGCAGCTGGGCGAACACCGACGGCGTGTAGCCGCGCGTCGCGGGCGGCTCGCCGATCGCGAGGCCGACCTCGCGCTGCGCCATCGCGAAGCGCGTGACCGAGTCCATCATCAGCATCACGTCGTGGCCCTGATCGCGGAAGTGCTCCGCGATCGCCGTCGCGGTGAACGCCGCCTTGATGCGCACGAGGGCGGGCTGGTCCGACGTCGCGACGATCACGACCGAGCGCGACAACGCGTCGCCGAGGTCGCGCTCGACGAACTCGCGCACCTCGCGGCCGCGCTCGCCGACCAAGGCGATCACGTTCACGTCGGCCGTGGTCGAGCGGGCGATCATCCCCAGCAGCGAGGACTTGCCGACGCCCGAGCCGGCGAAGATGCCGAGCCGCTGGCCGCGGCCGCAGGGAACCAACGCGTCGAGCGCCCGCACGCCGAGGTCGACGCGCTGCTCGATGCGCGGGCGCGACAGCGCGTCGGGCGGGGCGGCGGCGGTCGAGCGCGGGCGCCCGCCGTCGGCGCGCGGCATCCCGTCGAGCGGGTTGCCGAGCCCGTCGATCACGCGGCCGAGCAGGTCGTCGCCGACGCGGATGCGGAACGACGAGCCGGTCGCGCGGGCGGTCGTGCCCGGGCCGATCCCCTCCATCTCGCCGAGCGGCATCAACAGCGTGCGCTGGCCGCGGAAGCCGACGACCTCGGCGGGAACCGGGTCGTGACCGCGATCGCCGTTCACCAGACAGACTTCGCCGACCTCCGCCTGCAGCCCGGTCGCCTCGATCACGAGGCCGATCAAGTCGGAGACGCGCCCGGAGCGGCGCGCCAGATCCGAGCCGCGCAGCAGCGCAGAGGCCCGCGCGAAGTGAGGAGCGCGATGTGCGGTCGGTCCCACCGACCGAGATTCACGGTGCTCGCCGCTCACCCGCCCAGCTCCGCCGCCACCAGCTCCCGCGCCCGCGCGAGCTGCGTCTCGAGCGAGGCGTCGACCTGGCCCTCGTCGGTCCGCACGACGGCGCCGCCGCGGGCGAGCCGGCGCTCGGCCTGCACCTCGCAGTGCTCGATCCCGCCGAGCTCGCTCGCGAACCGCTCGGCCGCGTCGCGCACCAGCTCCAAGTCGTCCGGGTGCACGAGCACCGTCACGCGCCGGCGCTCGGACAGCCGCCGCAGCGCGCCGCGCACGACGTCGAGCACGCGTTCGGGCTCGGCGTCCAAGCTCCCGGCGACGATCTTCTCGGCCAGCTGCACGGCCAGCTCGACCGCGTCGCGCTCGACCGCCTCGGCGGTCGCCTCGCGCAGCGCGACGAGCTCGGCGTGCGCGCTCTCCAGCGCGGCGAGCGCGGCCGCGAGCTGCGCGCGGCCCTCGGCCAACCCGGCCTCCAGCCCGTCGGCATGGCCCTCGGCGCGCGCCTGTGCGCGGATCGCGTCGGCCTCGGCCTGCGCCGCCGCCAGCGGCGACTCCATCTCGCGCAGCGAGATCGGCCCCGCCTCGAGCGGCTCGAACGCGTACTCCGCTGAATCAGACAACGGCGTCTCCCGCCCCGCGCCCGATCACGAGCGTGCCGGCGTCCTCGAGGCGGCGCACGACGCCGACGATGCGGCCCTGCGCCTCCTCCACGACGCGCTTCTTCTGCGGCGGCTGGTACTCCATCTCCTCGCGCAGCATCTGCGCGCCGCGCTCCGACATGTTCGACAGCAGGCGCTCCTTGACGTCCTCGTCGACGCCGCGCAGCGCGAGCGCGAGGTCTCTCTGGTCCACCTCGCGCAGCACGAGCTGGATCGAGCGGTCGTCGAGTCTCGCGATGTCCTCGAACACGAACAGCAGGCGGCGGACCTCCTCGCCCAGCTCGGAGTCCTGCTCGGCGATCGTGTCGAGCACGTTGCGCTCGGTCGGGCGGTCGGTGTGGTTGAGGATCTCGGCGAGCGACTTGACGCCGCCGGCGGCCGAGTACTCCTGCTGCACGACCGTCTCCAGCTTGCGGCGCATGACGTTCTCGATCTCGCGCACGACGTCGGGCGGCGTCTCGCCCATGCGCGCGATCCGCAGCGCGATGTCGGCCTGCTGCTCCTCGGGCAGGCACGACAGCACCTGCGCGGCGAGCGTCGTGTGCAGGTTGGCGACGACGAGCGCGATCGTCTGCGGCGACTCGGACCGCAGGAACGTGACGATGTGGTCGGCCGGCGTGCGGCGCAGGAACTCGAACGGACGCCGCTCGATGACGGTCGACAGGCGGCCGATGATCTCGGCCGCTCGATCGGACCCGATCGAGCGCTCCAGCACCTCGCGCGCGTAGTCGACGCCGCCGGTCGCGAGCGAGTCGTACGCCTGCACGACCGCCGCCAGCTCCTCGAACACGAACGCCGACGTGTCGGGGCTGATCTGGCCGGACTTGGCCATCTCGAGCGACAGCGTCTCGATCTCGTCTTCGCGCAGGTGCCTGAAGACGTCTGCCGCGCGCTCGGGCCCGAGCGCGATCAACAGCACGGCTGCCTTCTGGCGGCCGGCGAGGCGCGGGACGACGCGCTGCGGGAGCCGCGCCGGCTCCGGCGTGACGTCCTCGACCTCGTCGGGAGCGACGGTGGCGTCGATCGCGCTCACTTGTCGTCCTCGGCCATCCAGGCCCGCACCTGCTGCGCGACGCGGTCGGGGTCGCGCGCGACGAGGTCCTCGACCTGCAGGCGCGCGGGCTGCTCGGGCGTGCGCAGCGGGCGCACGTGCGTCGGATGGTCGTCGGCCTCGAGCCGCTCGAGCTCCGCGAGCGTGCGCGGCGCCTCGATCTCCGACAGCCACGTCGGCGTGGCGGCCAGCGTCTCCGACTCGCGCCGCTTCAGCTGCCGCGTCACGAACAGCAGGAAGCCGAGCGCGGCGATCCCCACGAACACGTACTTGAGGTAGCCGCCGTAGGTCGCGACCGGCGAGGGCGCGACGGCGGCGGGCGGTCTCGCGAACGCGACCTGACCGACGCTCAGCACGTCGCCGCGCTCCGCGTCGATGCCGGCGGCGCTCGCGATCGCCGCTCTGATCTGCGGGATCGCCGACGCCGGCACCGATCTGTCGAGCAGCACGGAGACCTGCTGCGCGTTGATCGCGCCGGGCGCGATTCTCGTGCGCGTGACGGTCTTGTCGACGCCGAACACGTCGTCGTTGCTGTCGCGTCTGTAGTCGGAGTTTCCGGCGGCGCCGGTCTGCGCGTAGGCGGGCGTGTTCGCGCCGGTGCCGGCGGTCCCGCCGCCACCGCCGCTGCCGCCTCTGAGCGTCTCTCTCTCGCTCTTGGAGGTGAGCGCGACGCCTCTTCTGCCGTACGTCAGCTCCTCGCGCGTCGCCTCGTTGGCGTCGAGGTCGGCGTGGACCTGGACCTGCGCCTTGTCGGGGCCGAGCGTGCGCGTCAGCATCGCCGTCAAGCTCGACGCCATCGTCTGGTTGTAGCGCGCCTCGGCCGCCTGCTTGGCGAGCAGGCCGCCGGCGTCCGTGGCGGACGCGCCGGAGCCGCTCCCGTTCGGCCACAGCAGCTGGCCGCTGCCGTCGGTGATCGTGACCTTGTCGGTCTGCAGGCCGGGGACGCTGTTGGCGACGAGCTGGGCGATCCCGCGCACGGAGCCGGGATCGAGCGCGGTCGCGCCGGACAGCAGCACGGCGGCGGTCGCCGGCGACGCCTCGTCGGCGAACAGCTGCGCCTCTCTGTCGGGCAGCACGAGCTGCACCTGCGCGCCGTTCACGCCGTCGACCTGCTGGACCGTCTTCGCGATCTCGCCCTCGAGCGCGCGCTGGTAGTTGACCTGCTGCTGGAAGTTCGAGGTGCCGAGCTTCTGTCTGTCGAGCAGCTCGTAGCCCGGCTGTGCCGACCCGCCGCTCAGGCCGGCGCCCGCGAGCGCGATCCGCGCCTCGGCCGTCTTGCCCTTCTCGACCGCGAGCCCGGTGCCGTTGTTCTGCAGCTCGTAGCCGATCCCCTTCGTGTCGAGCGCGGCCGTGACCTTGCCGGTCTGCGCCGGGTCGAGCCCCGTCATCAGCGTCGCGTAGCTGGGCGCCGACGCCATTCTCATCAGCAGCATCAGCACGACGACGGTGCCGAGCGCGACGGCGGCGAGCGCGATGCGGCCGCGCGGCGTGACGTTGGCGAGGAGGGCGCGAAGGGGCATGAGGGAGTGCTCCGGAGTGGCGGGGTGGACCTAGATCTGCGTATGGAAGATGTCGTTGATCGCCTCAGAGCCCTTGGTGCGGATCTGGCCGGCGAGCTGCATCGCGAGCTGGGCCTTCTCGACCGCGGTCACGACGGAGGCGACGTCGGTGGCGGTGCCGTTCGCGAGCGACTGCGAGGCGGTCGCGGCGGTCTCCTGCAGCTCGGTGAGGTTGCCGATCTGCTGCGCGAGCATGCCGCCGAAGTCCGTGGCGGCGTTGGCCGCCGGCGCGCCGTCCTGCGGCGGGACGATCCCGCCGATCTGCCACTCCGCGCCGAGCGCGCCGACCGGCGGCACGACCGTCATCTGAGCAGCTCCAGCGTCTTCGAGAACAGCTGCTTGGCGGTCTGCATCGCGGTCACGTTCGCCTCGTAGCTGCGCGAGGCGCCGATCAGGTCGACCATCTCGGTGACCGGGTTCACGTTCGGCAGCGAGACGTAGCCCTGCGCGTCGGCGTCCGGGTGGCCCGGGTCGTAGACGCGCCGCGGCGGCGCCGGGTCCTCGACGATCCCGGCGACCTGCACGCCGTTGACCGGCGAGCTGCTCGTGCTCGCGAGGATCGACTCGAAGCTCTGGCCGCCGGCCTCCTGCAGCACGACCTGGCGGCGGCGGTACGGCTGCCCGTCGGCGCCCTGCGTCGTCTGCGCGTTCGCGAGGTTGCCGGCGGTGACGTCCATGCGCAGGCGCTCGGCCGCGAGGCCGCTGCCGGCGACGTCGATCGCGTCGAACAGGCCCATCAGCGCACGCCCATCGCGATCTGGAGGATCGTCGTGCGCGTGCCCGCGACGGACACGAGCGCCTGGTACTCGAGCGCGTTCTTCGCCAGCTCGGCGGCCTCCTGGTCGGCGTCGATCCCGCTGCCGTCGGCGCGCACGACGCGCGCGCTCTCGGTCGTCGGCGAGAACGACAGCGACTCGATGCCGTCGCCCGTGCGCATCGCGTCCGCGAGCGTCGCGTGGAAGTCGACGTCCTTGCGCTGATAGCCGGGCGTGTTGACGTTCGCCAGGTTGTCCGTCAGCAGCGTCTGCCGCAGCGAGGAGCCGCGCATGGACGCCTCGAGCGAGAGCTGTGTGGTGTCGAACAGGCTCACTGCGCGGGTGGATCGGACGGGCGCGCGCGTTCTTGAGCGCTGAAGGGCCCGCACGCGCGGCGGCGAAGGAGGCCCCGATGCCCCGCCGACGCCCGCTCCTCGCCGCTGCGGCGCTCGTCGCGCTCGCGGGCGCGACGGCATGCGGGCACGCCGACCCGCAGGGCGCGCGCATCGAGCGCATGACGATCGACAGCGCGCACGTCGGGCGAGCGCAGCACGTGACCGTCGTCGTCCCGCCGGGCGAGGCGCCGCGCCGGCCGCGACCGCTGCTCGTGTTCCTGCACGGACGCGGCGGCGACGACGAGTCCGAGCTCGACACGCAGCCGCTGTTCGACACGCTGCGCGAGCTCGGCCCGCGCGCGCCGCTCGTCGCGTTCCCGGACGGCGGAGGCGCCTCCTACTGGCACGACCGCGCCTACGCCGACTGGGGCCGGTACGTGACCGACGAGGTGATACCGCAGGTCGCGCAGCGCTTCGGCGCCGATGCCCGGCGCGTCGCGATCGGCGGCATCTCGATGGGCGGCTTCGGCGCGCTCGACCTGGCCGAGGATCGCGCGCGGCGCTGGTGCGCCGTCGGCGCCCACTCGCCGGCGCTGTGGCGCACGGCCGGCGAGACGGCGGCGGGCGCGTTCGACGACGCGGAGGACTTCGCCGCGCACGACGTGATCGCGACGGCGCGAACGAGCGCCGGCGCGGCCGCCCTGCGCGCGCAGCCGCTGTGGATCGACGCCGGCGAGCAGGACCCGTTCCTGCCCGGCGACCGCGCGTTCGTGGACGCGCTGCGCGCCGCCGGCGACGCGGATGCCCAGCTCGACGTGAGACCCGGCGGCCACGAGGGCGACTACTGGGACGGCCGCTGGCCGGAGTACCTGCGCTTCTACGCCGCCGCCCTCGCGCGCTGTCGCTGAGCGGTGCGGAGGTCGGGCGGAGCGCGCAGCGACGCGCGCTCCGCCCGCCGGCCTCAGCGGTGGATCTGCACGTTGCCGCCAGCGATCGGCCCGTCGAAGCCCGCCGTGTAGCCGGTCGCGAGCGTCAGCTCGTAACGGTCGCTTCTGCCGGGCTCGCCCGCGTCCACCAACCGCAGGCGGAATCGCTGCGACGTGCCGGCCACGTCGACGCGGCCCCACACCCACGCGACGTTCCCGGAGATCGAGACCGCCTCGATGACCTTCGTGTGGAGGTTCATGCCGGTCGCGTGATCCTGGTACTCGAGCGTCCCGCGAGCACCGTCCGTGCCGCCCATGAACTCGAAGCCGCTCGTGGCGAAGCCGCCCGGCACGAGCAACTTCAGCGCGCCGCCGGTGACCTTCCCCGGCGTGCTAGCGATGAAGAAGTGCAGCGGGAGTCTCGTCGTGCCGCACTCGCTCACGGTTGCCTGCTTGACGATCGCGAAGCGACCGCCGACGACGACGGCGTCGGGATCGGTGGTGAACACGCCGTCGGGCAGGAAGGCGGTCACCCGGTAGGTGCCCGGCAGCAGGTCGCCGAACGTCGGCGTCCCCGTGGTCGTGCGCGGCAGCGCGGGATCGTTGGTCAGGATCCCTGGAACGGAGACCTCCTCGATCCGCACCTCCAAGCCCGACAGCGGCTGGCCGGTCGAGTCGTCCACCGGACCGACGCTCACGCCGCCGAGGCAGACGTTGCCGAAGTCGGCGTCGCTGACGACCTGGCCGCTGACCACGGTGTAGGTACGCGTGCCCGCGCCGCCCGGGGCCGTCTGGCGCCAGCCGCTCTGCAGCAGCTCGTTCACCGTATACGTGCCGGGCCGGACGCTGAACGCGTAGGCGCCGTCGCCGCCGGTCGCCGTGTCCGTGACGCCGCCCGAGGACTGGATCGTCCAGTTCGCCAGGCCGAGCTCCGTTCTGTCCCACAGCCCATCCACGTCCGAGTCGTCGAACTTGTGCCCGGCGATCGTGGCGTTGCGATAGTTGCCGAAGTCGTTGCTGCCGTAGGTCGTACCGGCAGCGCCGAGCGGCACCGTGACCGGACCGGGCGCTTGAGCGGCGTTCCAGCCGCCTTGTTGAACCTCGACGACCTGGTAGGTCCCGGCGCCGATCGGCAGCGCGTTCGCGTCGAGCTGGAAGGCGTAGCTGCCGTCGCTGCCGGTGATCGTGCTGGCGACGACGACGCCCTCGTACGTCAGCTGCATCGTCCAGCCCGGCAGGCCCGGCTCGCCCGCGTCGCGCTGGCCGTTCGCGTC
>DASVFS010000134.1:0-12004 GCA_036379915.1 Conexibacter sp.
AGGACGTCGAGCAGCGCGCCGGCGTCCGCGTCCGGCGCGGTCGCCAACGGCGTCTCCAACGCCAGACCCGCCGCCGCGCACGCCGCGCCGAGCCACGGCCACTCCTCCGGCGTGATGTCGCCCGTGACGACTCGCCTCACACCCTCCGCGGCCAGCACCGCGAGCGCACGCCGGTACGACGCCTCCCAGTCGTACCGCGCGATCTCCACCAGCTCGTGCCGCAACCCCAGCCCGGCCGCCTGCCGCCGCATCACGCCGAGCGGATGGCAGCGGAACGCGACCGCCTCGCCCGCGGGCACGAACGTCACCAGCCGCGTCCCCGGCTCCTCCAGCGCCCCGCTCCGCAACCCCGCCGCGAAGCAGTCCTTCCCGCCGGACCACAGCACGGCGGCGCTCACGCGAGATCTACTGGAAACAGAACTGGCAACAGTCGTTGACAGTACGTTTGCAGTCGCACGATCAACGCACGAGCTCCCAGTATGCGCGCGGATCGTTGAGGCTCTTCCCCACCCGACGCACGATCGCAGGCTCCTCGAGCGATCGGAGCACCTTCAGCGCATGTGGCCGGGATCGCCCGAGCAGCTCGGCTACCTCGCCGGTACTCAGGCGTCCGGCCTCCCGCAGTGCTGTCGTGACGGCGCGAGCATCAGCGGTGAGCTGGCCGTCGAGCCGTCGCTCCACGGGTTCGCCGGAGAGCACGAGGCGAACGCTCGCGCCAGTCTGGGAATAGACGGGATCGTCGAGGCCGGCATGGCGCATCTCCTCATAGATTCGTCTGATGCCCTCTCCCAGCTCTTGGCCGAACTCCAGGTCTGCGCAGACACGGGCGATCCGTGGGTTACGAGCGAAGCGAGGCGCTGCCCGAGGATCGGTGAGATTCACTATGCCGGGGAAGCGGCCTGGGCTGGCGATCTCGATGCGGTCGTCAAACACCTCGATCCGGATGTGATCGCCCGCAAGGCTGTACGAGCGGTGGATGACCGCATTCACAACGCCCTCGAGCCAGGCGTCCTCGGGCACCAGCGGAACCTGCTCGAAGCGTCCGTGCCGACCGAGTGCGCGACGCGTAGGCTGGACCTGCTGAATCTCGGCACGCGCGTGGCGCAGCATCCACGGGATCGGTCCCTCGAAGCGCTCATCTGAGAGGAGCTGCTGACGTGCGCCAGTGCCCCGTTCGCTCCCGCGATAACGCAGAACCCGCACGAGCGCCTCTGGCATGCGGCTCTGGGGATGTGACGCGAAGAGGAGCCAGCCCGCGACGTTCAACGCCCCTCTGCTGTCAATGAGACTTCGGGCTTGAAGCAGCTTACGGCGATCGCTCGCTCGGACGGCGACGACGTAGGCGTCCAGCAGCTGTTGGCTGAGGTCGGCGGAGTCGAGGTCCATGACCGGGCGAGCCTCATAACTTCCCGGCCCCCGATCGAACTCGAGCTCTTGGCGCTGCGCGAAGGTGAGCTTGCGGTTCTCGTCTCCCACCCGCAGATAGGCCTCGTCCTTCTTGTTGGCGTGGACGTGACCATCACTCGGCCGAACCTCGAGAACGAGCAGGTGGTCGTCGCCGACCGTAGTTCGGCATGGGACGAGCCGATGCGTCGCATGAACGGGCGGGACGCAGAAGTCGATCGCGGCTTGCATCAGGTCGTTGCGAGCCTTGCCGATGCCGTCGGTCCCCTCAACTCGGCCCTCGGAGAGCCCGACCGCCACGATGCCGCCCTCGGCATTCGCGAAGCCGATGAGCGTGTCGGCGAGCGCGCGCGGCTTCACGCGCGCCGATTTGCGATCGAACCACTGATCTTCCAGCGTCTCCAGGAGTGCGGGACCGACTTCCGCTGGGGGAAGTGACAACGCCTGATCGACGAAGACCGGGTGAGCTGACATCTACTGCAAAGAGTTTACAGTAGATCTCAGCTGGCGAAGACCCCGCTCTCCTGCACGACCTCGCCGTCGGCCGTCAGCCGGCCGCCGTCACGCAGGTCGCAGATGAGGTCCCAGTGGACGGCGGACGCGTTGACGCCGCCGGTCTCGGGGTAGGAGCGGCCGAGCGCGAGGTGGACGGTGCCGCCGATCTTCTCGTCGAACAGGATCGCGCCGATCGGGCGGTCGATCCCCTGGTTCGTGCCGATGCCGATCTCGCCGAGCCGGCGCGCGCCCGGATCCGTCGCCAGGGTCCGCTGCAGGTACTCGTCGCCGCGCCCGGCGCGCGCCGCGACGACCTCGCCGTCTCTGAACGTCAGCTCGACGTCCTCGACCGCCACGCCGCGCGGCGACGACGGCACGGTGAAGCGCACGACGCCGTTCGCGCTGTCCTCGAGCGGCCCCGTGAAGACCTCGCCGCTCGGCATGTTGCGCTTGCCGTCGCTGTTGACCCACGTGCGCTCATCGACGCGCAGCGTCAGGTCGGTCCCGTCGGCCTCGATCCGCAGCTCGCGCGCGCCGCTCAGCCGCTCGACCAAGCCGGCCTGGAACGCGCCCAGCTCCCGCCACGCCGCCGCCGGGTCCTCGCGGTCGAGGAACAGCGCCCCGCGCACGAACGCCGCGAACGCGTCGTCGCCCATGCCCGCCTGCTGCGCGCCGGCCGGCGTCGGCCACAGCGTCCCGCACCAGCGCTTCTGCATCCGCAGCTCGGTCAGCGGCGCACGCGAGCGGGCGAGCCGCGCGATGCGCGACGGGTCCACGTCCGCCAGCGCGCGCGTGTTGAGCGGCGCCTGGATCGCCAGGAACGCGTCCGCCTGCGCCGCCTCGGCCTCGGCGATCGAGCCGAACGAGTCGAGGTGGACGTCGCGCGCGAGCGCATGGAAGTCCTCCTCCAAGCCCGGCAGCTCGACGCGCAGCAGCGGCCAGGCCGAGCGCGTCAGGACCTCCGCGTGCAGCGCGCGCAGCAGCGGCGCGGCCAGCGTCGTCGAGCGCACGAGCACCTGCTGGCCGGGCTGCACGTCGAGGCAGTAGCCGCACAGCAGGTCGGCGAACCGCCGCGTGTCGGCGTCGGTCCAGGCGCCGCCGCTCACGGCGCCTGCACGTCCGGGAACCACTCGGCCAGGTGCTCCCGCAGGACGCCGCGGATCCATGCGCGCTCGTCCTGCGAGGCGACGCGGAAGCGCGCGAGCAGGTCGCGCTGCTGATCGATCGGCGCGCCGGCGATCTTCCAGCGCACCGCCAGCCGCTCGAACAGGAACTCGACGCCGCGCTGCCACGCGTCCTCCTGCGTCGCGGCGGCGCGCGCCGCACCGCCGCCCGCCAGCACGGCCGCGTACTCGCGCCGCGTCGCCGGCGTCATCGACCCGCGCAGCGTGAGGACGTCGCCCTCGGCGCTGCGGTAGTCGGTGCTCGGCGCGGTGAGCTTCTGCTCTCTCGCGCGCTGGCGGCTGCGGCGGCCCACGCGGCGGAAGGCTACGTCGTCGCGGCCGCGTGCTCCAGCTGGCCGGCGACGTCGCCGCGCAGCGGCTCGGCGTGGCCGGCCCAGGCGGTCGCCGGCGCGAGCGCCGCGAGCTTGCGGATCGAGGCGCGCGCCTGCTCGGTGTCCTGGTTGAACGCGCGGTGCGGCACGCGCGGATGGCCGTGCACGCCGGTCTGCGGGTCGACCGTGTAGAAGCAGTCGCTCACGAGCGCGAGCCGGTCCGACTCGCGCCACAGGCCGATCAGCCCGGGCGCGTGTCCGGGCAGGTGGATCACGCGGAAGCCGGCGACCTCGTCGCCTTCCGACACGGTCCCGGCGATCGCGACCGGTCCGCCGTCCCACACCGGCAGCAGCCGTCCGAGCAGCAGCTTGCCGTGCGCGTCGAGCGCCGACAGGTCGAAGTAGTGCATGCCGCCGTCGCCCTCGGCGTCGGCGACCTCGTCCGGATGGCACCAGACGGGGACGCCGAGCCCCGGCGCCGCGCCGCGATGGTCCGCGTGGCCATGGCCGAGCAGCACGCGCGTGATCCCGCCCAGCTGCGCGCCGATCTGCGCGAGCGCCGGCGTCATCGCCTTGATGCCGGCGTCGAACATCAGCACGCCGTCTCCCTCGCGCACGAAGTAGACGTTCATCGCGCGTCTGGGGAAGCCGCCGCGCACGACCCACACGCCGTCGGCGATCGGCTCCGGATCCCCCGCGGCGAAGCGGCGCGCGAGTCGCGTGCGCAGGTTCGTCAGCGCCGTCAGTCGCCGCTCGGCGCCGGAGTCGCGCGCTGGCAGCGCGCCGAGCTGGCGGGCGATCGTCATGCCGTCGACGAACGCGTCGTTGGCGGCGACGAGGCCGTCCTCGACGCGCACCACGTCGCAGCCCTCGAACTCCAGCCGGCCGCCGGTCGGGACGAGGCCCTGCCAGTCGCCCGGGCCCGCGAACGTGCCGGTCAGGCGCCAGCGCACCGCGCAGCGGTCGCCTTCGGCGGTCGTCGAGACGACCTCCATCGCGGCGTCCGGCACGGCCGCGAACAGCTGCTCGAACCAGGCGCGCACGCCGTCGGGCGCGACGAGGTCGGCCTGTCCGTGCAGGCGGTCGATTCCGCCGGGGCGCCAGCAGGCGACCATCGCGTCCACGTCGCGCGCGGCGACGGCGGCGAAGTAGCGGCGCGCGACCTCCTCCGTGACACTCGAATCCTGGCTGGCCATGACGCCAGCCTACGCCGCGCGGACGAATAAGGTGGAGCCTCCATGGCAGAGAGAGCCCGCAGACGGGAGCTGGGGCGGGGCGAGCGCGTCCTGCACGGCCTCTGGCGCCTGCGCCTGCCGCTGCCCTGGCCCGGCGTTCCGCACTGCAACGCGTGGGCGATCAAGTCCGGCGACGGGATCGTGCTCGTCGACACGGGCATGCACGAGCCGGGCTCGCTCGAGCAGCTCGAGCGCGCGCTGGCGATGGTGAGACTGCGGCTGGAGGACGTGCGGCTGCTCGTCTGCACGCACGCGCACTCCGACCACTACGGCCAGGCCGGGTCGATCGTCGAGCGCGCCGGCTGCGAGCTGTGGATGCACCCGAACCACCGGCACGCGACCGACAGACTCGAGGACCCGGATCACGCGCTGCAGCGCCGCCTGGAGGTCGCGCGCACGAGCGGCGTGCCGGAGCTGGTGCTGCGGCGCTACGCGGAGATGGCGAAGGAGCAGCCGTCCGGGATCGCGCGCGTCGTCGACCCCGACCTCGCGCTCCTGCCGGGGATCGAGATCGAGACGGACCTCGGCAACTGGAGCGTGATCGAGACGCCGGGCCACGCGCCCTCGCACGTCTGCCTCTACCAGCCCGAGCGCCGCATCCTGATCTCCGGCGACCATCTGCTCGGGCGCATCTCGCTCTACTACGACTACGGCTGGACCCCCGACCCGGTCGGCGAGTTCCTGCGCTCGCTCGACGCGGTCGAGGCGCTGAAGCCCGCACCGCGCCTGTGCCTCGCCGGCCACGCGCGGCCGTTCACCGACGTGCAGGCGCACATCGAGGCGAACCGCGAGCTGGTCGCCCAGCGGGTCGCCGCGACGGCGGTCGCGATCGAGAGCAGACCGCTGACCGCCTACGAGGTCGTCCCGCTCGTGCACGGCGAGAACGCGATCCACGCGGCCGCCTGGCTGCTGTCGGAGACGCTCTGCTACCTCGGCCACCTCGAGGCGATCGGCGCTGCACGGCGCGAGCCCGGCGATCCCGAGCGCTGGGTCGCGGTCTGACCGACGGCTGCTTGGCAGCGCCGCGCCCCATCCGCTAGCGTCGCCGCATGGGGGTCGTCGAGGGGGTCGGCGCCGCGCGCACGGCGCGCCGCGGCGCGCGCGCGACGGTCGGGCCGGACGCGCTCGCATGGCTGCTCGCCGTGCCGGTCGCGCTGCTCGCGATCGCGCTGATCGCGCTGCTCGGGCCGCCGCTCGGCAGGCTCCTGCACGCGGGTGGGAACCCGTACACGTTCTGGCGCGAGCTGCGCTGGGCGGTCGTGCAGGAGCCGACCGAGCAGGGGCGCTTCCTGCTGGCGCTGGTCGCGCCGCTGCTGTTCGCCGGCGCGCTCGGCGCGCTCGCGCGGCGTGGCGTGACGCTGCCGTCGCGGGTGGCGGCGATCGGGGTCCCCGTTGCCCAGCTGGCGCTGCTCGCGCTCGCGCTCGGCTGCGTCGTCGTGCAGCAGCGGCTGGTCTACGAAGTGCCGATATACCAGGAGGGCGTCTCCCACCGCTGGCGCTACTTCACGCCGGCGACGCTCGTGGCGGCGGCGCTGCTCGCGGCGGGCGCGTTCGCCGTGCTCGAGCGGCCGGCGTGGCGCGCGCGCGTCGCCGCCGCGCTGCGCGAGACCGACCGCCGCCGGCTGGCCGGTGCGCTGCTCGCGGCGCTCGCGACCGTCGTGTGGCTGCTGCACGCCGTCAACACCGACAGCTCGATCATGGGCACCAGCTCGCACGAGTGGAGTCCGGCGCAGTTCACGCTCGACGAGACGTACGCGATCCTCGACGGCCGCACGCCGCTGGCCGACTTCACGGCCCAGTACGGCTCGCTGTGGCCCTACGTGCCGGCTGCCGTGCTGGCCGTCACGGGCACGTCGTTCCTCGCCTTCTCGTTGACGATGTGCGCGATCACCTGCGTCGCGCTGCTCGCGCTCTACGCGCTGCTGCGGCGGATCGCTCAGAACGGCGTCACTGCCCTTCTGCTGTATCTGCCGGTGCTGGCGACGAGCCTGTTCATGGTCGGCGGGACGCTCACGAGTCGCTACACGTTCGGCGACTACTTCGGCGTCTTTCCGCTGCGCTACGCGGGGCCGTTCCTGCTCGCGTGGCTGCTCGTGCGGCAGCTCGACGGCGCATGGCCGCGCCGGCCGCTCGTGCTGTTCGCGGTCGCCGGCCTGTGCGTCCTCAACAACGCCGAGCTCGGGCTCGCGACGCTCGCGGCGACGCTCGTCGCGCTCGTCTGGGGCGCGGCCGACCGCAGTCCGCGCGCGCTCGGCCGCCTCGCCGGCGAGCTGGCGCTCGGCCTGCTCGCCGCCTACGCGCTCGTCGCGCTGCTCACGCTGATTCGCGCCGGGCAGCTGCCCGAGCTGGGCCGTCTGCTCGACTACGGCCGGCTCTACTCGATCGGCGGCTTCGGGCTGCAGCGGCTTCACCGCCTGCTCGGCGTGCACCTGATCCTGTACGCGACGTACGTCGCGGCGATCGGCGTCGCG
Source organism: Conexibacter sp. (assembly GCA_036379915.1). Lineage (GTDB taxonomy): Bacteria > Actinomycetota > Thermoleophilia > Solirubrobacterales > Solirubrobacteraceae > Conexibacter. Next base: position 7,101 of record DASVFS010000134.1, read on the forward strand.
ACCGTGCGCGCGCTCGAGCGCTCGGAGGGCCGCGCGCTGACCGGCATGCTCGCGTGGTGCGGCGTGTTCGGGCTCGGCTCGGCCTCCTACTTCATGGGCCGCACGCATCCGGAACTGCTGATCGCGCTGTTCCCGACGTGGGCGCTGACGCTCGCGCTGCTGACCGTGGAGGTCGTCGGGCGGCTGCCGCGCGGCGCCGGCGCGCGACCCGGCCTCGGCACGGCGCTGGTGTTGGCGGCGTTCGCGCTGACGGTCTGCTCGCTCGCGCAGTTCCCCGCACCGTGGACGCAGCTGGAGCGGATCGGCCGGGACACGCCGAGCGCGCCGCTGATCGACGGGGAAGCGCCCCTGCCGGTCTACGCGAGGGCGTTCCTGCCCGACCCCACGACGCGTGCGTTCTTCGCGCCGCAGCGCGGCGCCAAGGTCGCGCTCCTGCTCACGACCGGTCACCAGATCGCGGACGAGTTCGGGGTGGAGAACGTCTCGCGCTACACCGGCTTCTACTCGATGCCGAATCGCGAGCGGCTGAGAACGGTCGTCGACGACTTGCGCGCCGCGGGCGGCAGGATGCTGTTCCTGCCGGCGGCCCCGCGGGAGGTGTACGCGACGCTCCGCAATTGGGGCTTCAGGCGCGCGCCAGACGAGGTCGAATGGGGCGCGACGACCGTGTCGAAGTGGGTCGACACGGCGGGCTCGCCCGGGAGCGGCGGCTAGACTGCCCGGACGATGCGGATCGACGAGATCATCGCGGCCGACGGCGAGCCCGTCTTCTCCTTCGAGTTCTTCCCGCCGAAGACGGAGGAGGGCGAGCGCAACCTGTACGAGGCGCTGACGGCGCTGCAGGCGCTCGAGCCGGCGTTCGTGTCCGTCACGTGGGGGGCAGGCGGATCGACGCGCGAGAAGACGATCGAGATCGTCAGCAACATCCGCGCAACCCACGGGCTCGAGGCGATGGCGCACTTCACGTGCGTGGGCGCGACGGTCGACGACCTGCGCGGCGCGCTCGACCAGATGCGCGAGGCCGGCATCGACAACGTCCTGACACTGCGCGGGGATCCGCCGCGCGGCGAGACCGAGTTCGTCCCGACCGAGGGCGGCCTGCGCTACGCGACCGAGCTGGCAGGGCTGGCGGCCGGCGACTACGACTTCTGCCTCGTCGGCGCCTGCTATCCGGAGGTGCACCCGGAGGCGCCCGACCGCGAGACCGACCTCGCGCACCTCAAGGAGAAGGTCGACGCGGGCGTGAAGGTCCTCATCACGCAACTATTCTTCGACAACGAGGCGTACTTCCGTTTCGTCGACAACGCGCGCGCCGCCGGCATCGACGTGCCGATCGTGCCGGGCATCATGCCGATCACGAACGCGGAGCAGATAGTGCGCTTCACGCAGCTGTGCGGCGCGACGATACCCCAGCCGCTGCTCGACGCGCTCGACGCGCGCCGCGACGACCCCGCCGCGGTCATCGACCTCGGCGTCGCCTACGCGACGCTGCAGTGCGCCGAGTTGCTCGCGCGGGGCGCGCCGGGGATCCACTTCTACACGCTGAACCGCTCCCCGGCCACGCGCGCGATCCTCTCCGCCCTGCGCCTCCAGCGCCCCTGGGACCGCCGCGCCGGCGGCGAGCCCGCGCTCGGCGCACTCGCCTAGGCGGCGAGCGCGCGAACTCGTCGGGCGATCTGCTCGACGGCCGGGGCCGGCTCTCGTGGGATGGCGATCAGCTCGTCGCTCATCGTCCGCGGGGTCGCAGCACGACGTCGAGTCCGACGGCCTGAGCGGCGGCGAGAGCGATCTCCAGTCGCACGGTGCCCTTCCCTCGCTCCAGCTCTCCGACGACACGGCCGTTCACGCCGATCACCTCGGCGAGCTGGTCCTGTGTCAGGCGCAGTGCCGCGCGAAGGGCGCGGATCTCACGGCCGGCGTTTTTGATACCGATCAGTAACAAAATCTCTGATTCAGTAGAGATGTGATCGATCGGTATCAATCCCGATTGGGCGGCGCAACCTCAGGCGTCTCCACTGTCAGGCCATGCGCGACGAGCGTGCGGCCGTCGAGCGCGTAGCGGACGTCGACGACGTCGTTGCGGCGGTAGGTGCCGATCCCCCACGCGCCGAGGAACCAGCGCCAGAAGCCGAGCTTGCCCTCCTGCACGAGCTCGCTGCGGAACAGCAGCGCCTCGCCGCCGGGCGCCAGCTCCCAGTCCTCGCCCTCTCGCTGCGGCACGCCGTTGACGAACACCTCGAACGGCGGCCGGACGTTCCGGGGAAGCTGCACGCGCCAGCGCTCCATCGCGCCGCCAGCGTACTCTGCTCGCCGTGAGCGAGCCGGGCTTCGACTACCGCGTGCGGCGCTCGGACCGGGCGCGGCGGGTGCGCGTGCGCATCGACCCCGCGCACGGCGTGGAGGTCGTGCTGCCGCGGCGCGCGGCGGAGCGCGAGGCCGCCGCGGCGATCCGGGAGCTGCGGCCGTGGATCGAGCGGCGCATCGCCGAGCTGCGCCGCACGCGCGAGACGGTCGCGGCGCGCGGGGCGAGCGTCCCGTACCTCGGCGAGACGCTCGGGTTGGTGGCCGAGGCCGGCCGCACGCGCGTGCACCGCCGCGGCGAGACGCTGCTCGTCCCCGGCGGCGAGGACCACCGCCCGGCGCTCGAGCGCTGGTTCCGTCGTCGCGCGCGCGCCGAGATCGCTCCGCGCCTCGACGCCGCCACGGCCGCCGTCGGGACCACGTACGCGGGCCTGACGATCCGCGGGCAGCGCACGCGCTGGGCGAGCTGCTCGGCGACCGGCGCGATGTCGTTCAACTGGCGGCTGCTGCTCGCCCCGGCGCCCGTGCTCGACTACGTCGTCTGGCACGAGGTCTGCCACCTCGAGCTGATGGACCACTCGCCGCGCTTCTGGGCGCTGCTGGCCGAGCGCTGCCCCGACTACCGCTCCCACGCCGGCTGGCTGCGCCGGCACGGCGCGACGCTCGTCCTGTGAGCGGCGGCGCCGCTCGTCCGCCGCACGTCGCCGTCGTGGGCCACGTCGAGTGGCTCGACTTCGCGGTCGTCGAGCGCATGCCGGCGACCGGCGAGATCGTCACGGCGAGCGAGCACTTCGAGCTGCCGGGCGGCGGCGGCGCGGTCGCGGCCGTGCAGCTGCGCAAGCTGGCCGGCGGCGCGCTGTTCCTGACCGCGCTCGGCGACGACGAGCGCGCGCGGCGCGCCGCCGCCGAGCTGCGCGAGACGCATGGCGTCGAGCTGCAGGCGGCGCTCCGCGCGCGTCCGCAACGGCGCGCCTTCACGCACCTCGACGCGCACGCCGAGCGCACGATCACGGTGCTGGGCGACCGGCTCGTCCCGCACGGCGAGGACCCACTGCCGTGGGAGCGGCTCGCCGAGATGGACGGCGTCTACCTCACCGGCGGCGACGGCGCGGCGGCGCGCGCCGCCCGCGCCGCGCCGGTCGTCGTCGCGACGCCGCGCGCGGCCGACGCGCTGCTCGCCGCCGACGTCCACGCCGACGTGCTCGTCGCGAGCGGGCGCGACGACAAGGAGCGCGCCGGCCTCGACGCGCTGCCGGCGCCGCGCCGCGCGACCGTCCTCACCGACGGCGCGCACGGCGGCCGCTGGCACGGCGCCGACGGCGCGACCGGCAGATGGGCCGCGGCGGCGCTGCCGGGCCCGCCGGTCGACGCCTACGGCTGCGGCGACTCGTTCGCGGCCGGCCTCACGTACGGCCTCGCGGCCGGCATGGAGCTGCCGGCCGCGCTCGAGCTCGCCGCCCGCTGCGGCGCGCACTGCCTCACCGGCCGCGGGCCTTACGCCGCTCAGCTGACGGCCTGAGCGTCCAGCGCGCGTCGCAGCGCCGCCACCGGCGACTCGCCGTCTTCCTGCGCGATCACCTTCCGCCGCGCGCTGCCGGTCCACGCCTCCGCCGAGCCGTCGCCGCGCACGTCGACGCCCGCCCGCACGCGCGGCAGCAGCCGCTGCGGGCCGCTCACCTCCGCGCGCGCGGCCACCTGCTGGATCGGCTCGAAGCGCCGTACCCGCAGGTCGATCGCCGCGCGCTCGGGCCGGGCGGTCAGCTGCGCGACGTGGGCGCTGAGCGCCTCGAGCGCCGCGTCGAGCGTGTCGTAGCGCGCCCGTTGCGTGCGCGGACCGTCGCGGACGGTGAGGCGGAAGCCGGCCACGGCGCGATCCTAGTCGCGCCGTGGCCTCGCGGCGCGATGCGTCAGGAGCGCAGCTCCATCGGCACGTAGTCGCGCGTGCGCGCGCCGGTGTAGATCTGGCGCGGGCGCGCGATCTTCTGCTCGGCGTCTTCGATCATCTCGAGCCACTGGGCGATCCAGCCGCTCGTGCGGCCGATCGCGAACAGCACCGGGAACATCTCGACCGGCATCCCGAGCGCCTCGTAGATCAGGCCGGAGTAGAAGTCGACGTTCGGGTACAGCTTGCGCGAGACGAAGTAGTCGTCCTCGAGCGCGATCTTCTCCAGTTCGAGCGCGATGTCGAGGTACGGGTTCGTGCCCATCACGTCGAACACGTCCTGCGCGGCTCTCTTGATGATCTTCGCGCGCGGGTCGTAGTTCTTGTAGACGCGGTGGCCGAAGCCCATCAGGCGCTCGTCGCCGTTCTTGACGCCCTCGATGAAGCCCGGGATGTTGTCCTTGCGCTCGATGCGGTGCAGCATCCGCAGCACCTGCTCGTTCGCCCCGCCGTGCAGCGGGCCGTAGAGCGCGCCGACCCCGGCCGCGAGGGCCGAGTAGGGGTCGACCTGCGAGGAGCCGACGCTGCGCACCGCGCTCGTCGAGCAGTTCTGCTCGTGGTCGGCGTGGAGGATGAAGAGCACGTCGAGCGCTCTCTCGATGCGCGGGTCCGGCTGATACTTCAGCTCGGCGATCTTGAACAGCATGCCGAGGAAGTTGCC
>DASVFS010000135.1:0-4813 GCA_036379915.1 Conexibacter sp.
GTCGACCGACAGCTCGCGCCAGCGCGCCGCCGGATGCGCATGCGCGGGCCGGCGCGCGGGCGCGCGCGCCAGCGCGAAGCGCAGCGGGACCGGCGTCGCGACGTCGCGCGCGTAGCCGGCGTCGAGCAGCTGCGGCAGCAGCGTCGCGTCGACGAGCCCGCCGCTGCGATGCGCGGCGGTGCGGGCGGCGGCGACGAAGCGCGCCAGCTCGGCGCTCACCGGGACCGCGTCGCGCACGTCCGCGTTGAGGCGCGAGAGCTCGCTGCCGAGCTCGAAGCGGGTGAAGCGGCGGTGCCCGTCGAGCAGCCGCTCGCGCGCCGCCTCGGCCGCCTCGCGCGCCGTGCCGAGCGGCCCGTCGCCGCGCACGTGCACGACGCACGTCGAGCCGAAGCAGTCGAAGCTGAGGTGCGCGTCGCGGTCGCTCATGCCCGCAGCGCCTCCGCCTGCTCCGTGAGACGGACGACGAGCAACGTCAGCGCCGGCACGAGCACGATCCCGACCGACGTCAAGAACCACGTGGTGCCCGCGTCCGTTCCCATCCCCAGCGCGTGCACGAGCGCGGCGAGCCACGCGAGCGCGGTCAAGCGGTGCAGGCGCCGCCAGCGCGCGACGCCGATGCGGCCGCGTGCGTAGTAGGAGAGCCCGAGCAGCGCGCTCGCCCAGCCGGCGACGATCCCGAGCGCCAGCCATGGCGGGCGGAACGAGCTGGCGAACGGGATCGTCACGTCGGCGAGCGAGGGCTGCAGGTAGGCGTCGCCGAGCAGGCTGAGCGCGTGCAGCGCGAGCGCGGCCAGCGCCGCGAGCGAGAGCGCCTCGTGCAGCGGTCTGAGGACGCGCTGGGCGCGCGGCAGCAGGCGACCGCCCATCGTCAGCCCGACGCTGACGGAGACGCTCGCGAGCAGCAGCGCCAGCACGCCGGCGGCGCGGCTCGTGATCCAGAACGCGTGCGTGGCGGCGAGCGGGAGCATCACGACTGCTGGGTGGTCATGGCGGGGAGCTGCTGCTGCTGCTGGACGCTCTGGCCACCGTCGTCGTCGGACTCGGCGGAGAAGCTCCAGCCGTCGTCGGAGCGCTGCGCGCTCTGCTGCGCCGCGCTCGTGGCGGCGGTCGCGCCGCCGTGGCCCATCGCGCCGGTGCCGGCGATCACGCCCCACGCGACGGCGAACGTCGCGAGGCTCGCCGCCCCGACGGTGCGGCGAATGCGCCGTCTGCGGCGCTCGGGGGAGGAAGGCATGCGGACACCGTAGGCCCGCCGGGTCAGCCCGCCCTCAAGGCTTCCTGAGAGAAGCCTGGGAGCCGTTCAGTCCCAGTCCGGCGCCCAGTCCGGGTCGGCCGTGCGCAGGTGGCGTCTCGAGCGCGCCGCGACCGCCGCGCGCTCGTCGTCGTCCAGCTCGAAGTCGAACACGTCGAGGTTCTCCGCGCGCCGCGCGCGGCTCGACGCCTTCGGGATCGCGCACACGTTCGGCTGGTCGAGCAGCCACCGCAGCGCGACCTGCCCGGCCGACTTGCCGTGCCGCGCGCCGATCTCCTGCAGGATCGGATCGTCGTGCACGTGGCCGTGCGCGAACGGCGAGTAGGCCGTCAGCAGCAGGTCGTGCTCGAGGCACTCGTGCATCACCGGTCCCTGCGGGAGGTACGGGTGGTACTCGACCTGGTCGCAGAAGATCGGCGCCAGCTCGATCGCCTCGCGCAGCAGCTCGGACGGGAAGTTCGAGACGCCGATGTGGCCGACGAGCCCCTGCTCGCGCAGCGCGTCCATCGCGCCGAGCGTCTCGCGCAGCGGCACCTCGGCGGCCGGCCAGTGCAGCAGCAGGAGGTCGACGCGGTCGACCCGCAACTCGGCGAGCTGCTCGTGGAAGACGCGCGTGAGGACGTCCGGCTCGGCGTGCTCGTACCAGACCTTCGTCGTCAGCCAGATCTCCTCGCGCGGCACGCCGGAGTCGGCGAGCGCGCGGCCGACCCACGCCTCGTTGCCATACGCGCGCGCGGTGTCGATGTGGCGATAGCCGAGGTCGAGCGCGTCGAGCACGCCCGCGTAGGCCTCGTCGCCCTCGACGAGCCAGGTGCCGTAGCCGAGCTTCGGCACCTCGACTCCCTGCACGGTCGCCGTCCGCGCCTGCGTCGCCTCGCGTGGCATCGAGTGGGACCCTACCCATGGGCGAGGGCGTATAACGATCTCGTGTGGCGCCGTCGGCAGCTCCTCCCCACCTTGACGATCATCGCGGGCGCCGGCCTGCTGCTCGCGGGGGTGTATCACGAGGTTCCGGCCTGGCTCGGGATGGCCGGCGTCGCCGTGCTGTTCGCCGGGGGCTCATGGGCGCTGGCGCGCAGCGGCGGCCAACGGCGCGAGGCGGCCGAGACGTACTGGAACCCCTTCGGCGCCGCCCCGCCAACGCTCGGCGACTTCCCGCACGGACACCATCATCACGGCGGCCATCACGGTGGCGGCTTCGACGCCTTCGGTGGTGACGGCGGCGGGGTCTTCGACGCCTTCGGCGGTGACGGCGGGGGTGGCGGTGACGGTGGAGGCGGCGGCTGACGTCAGCCGGTGAACGGCGTCCAGCGCTCGGAGGCGAACGGCTGTCCGGCAGGGTGCAGCGTGGCCGCGGCCTTCGCGGTGACCGCGGCGAAGTCGTCGAAGATCGCGCGCACGAGCGTCTCGGCGTTGGCGCCGTCGCCGAGCGCGAGGGTGGCGGCGCGCTCGAGCGCCTGCTCCTGTGTGAGGGCGGTCGCGGTACGCGCCTCCGCGGGTACCGCCGCGAGCGCGACCAGGGCACCGTCGAGCGTCAGCGCTCCCCAGCGCGAGACGAACACGAGCACCTCGTCGAAGCGCTCGTCGGCGTCGTCGACGCTGAAGCGCGTGCACAGACGGCCGAGCCGGTAGCTCAGCTCCGACCACGTCAGCTGCGTGAACTGCGCCGGCGTCACCCACAACAGCGCCGCCGCGACGGCGGTGCCGGGGCTGGGGAAGATCGTCGCCGGCAGTGCGCCGTAGAGGGCGGGCTGTGCGGAGAAGCCGACGTCGAACTCGTGCAGCCGGCCGGTGACGACCAGCACGGTGCGGTCGGCGACGTCATCGAAGTGCGCGAACTTGCGCTGCAGCGTGTCGGGGGCGGCGTTCGAGCCGATCGCGAGCAGCGGCACGCGGGCGGCAGCCGGCGCGCTGTAGCGCTCGATCGTGCGCTCGCGCTCGGCCTCCTCCAGCTCGGCGAGCCGCTGAACCTCGTCGTCGACCAGCAGGTACGAGCCGGCCGGCCGCGCCCACGGATAGGCGCACGCCCGCGCGAACGCCGCCGCGTCGCACGCGCGCTGCGGCACCTGCTCGATGAAGCGCAGGATGTACGCGCGGAACCCCGCGTCGTCCAACGCGAGGCGCTCGATCAGCTCCGGCTCCGCGATCGGCGGCGGCCATGCCCCTGGCACGGGGTCATCGTAGACCGGTGTAGGTGGACCTCCACTGATGAGCGCTAACGTCAGCCGCCATGGTCCCCGACGAGGCTCCAGCGATCCCGGTATTCCGCGGTGGAACGGGACCACGCTCTGGCATCGACCTGTCCTCCAACAGGAGCCTGATCGAAGCGGTAACACCCACCCTCTGGACGATCGGGTACGAGCGGCTTCCGCCGGACGCGCTCGTCGCGGAGCTGGAGGCGGCCGGCGTGGAGCGGGTGCTCGACGTGCGCTACCGGCCGCAGTCGCGGCGGCCGGGGATGTCGAAGACGAAGCTGGGGATCCAGCTCGGCGAGCACGGGATCGCCTACGAGCACCGGCGTGGGCTCGGCACGCCGCCCGAGATCCGGCCGCTGTTCAGAAGCGGCGCGACGAGACAGGCGCGCGCGGCGTTCCGTGCGCATGTCGAGCGGAGCGCCGCCGGCGAGCTCGACGCGCTCGCAGCCGAGCTGCGCACGGCCGACGCGCCCCGCACCGCGCTGCTGTGCCTCGAGGCCGAGCCGGCGCACTGCCACCGCCGCGTCGTCGCCGAGCAGCTGCGCGAGCGGCTGCCCCAGCTGCGCGTCGTCGACCTCTGACTAGCGCCGCGCGCGCGGGCGCTCGGTCGGGCCGACGCGCTCTCGCAGCCAGCGCACGAGCGGGACGGCGGCGTCGAGCTGCGCGCGGATGCGGCTGCCGGCCGCCGGTCTGTGGATCCACGCCGCGAGTCTGTGGCGCTGCGAGACGGTCAGCGCGCGGTGGCGCAGCAGCTCGATGCGCGGGTGGTCGGCCGGGAAGCCGCGCGGGGCGCGGGTCAACGCCGGCTCGCCCAATCTCAGGCCGGCCGCCTCGGCGCCGGCGATCGCTCTCGTCAGCGCCGCCGCACTGCGCCCGTCGGCGACGAGCCGGCGCATCCGCTCGACCTGGTCGGGCGCCGGGTTGTGCAAGCCGGCCGCGACGAACAGCCCGTCGAGCGACAGCTCGACGTAGAAGCCGCCGGCGCCCTCGTAGCCGACCGCCAGCCCGAGCTGCTCCTTGATCGGCGGACCGGGATGGAAGCGCGTGTCGTTCCACGGCCGGAACAGGTGCGGCCGCCCGAAGCCGGCCGCCTCCAGCTCCTCCCCCAACCCCTGCGCCGGCGCCACGAGCAGCTCGTCGTAGCGCCGGCGGTTGGCCTTGAACCAGTCGCGCTCGTTGTTCGCCTCCAGCTCGCGCAGGAAGTCGAGCGCACCGACCGGGAAGCCGCGGAAGCCGCTCATCTCAGCGCCGGAACGGCACCCGGCTCGCGTACCAGAAGAGGTCGTTGAGGCTCTTGCCGGCGTCGACGAAGTACGTGAGTCTGTAGCCGGCCGGCACGCTCGAGAGGTTGAACGTCGCCTGCCCT
>DASVFS010000136.1:0-10244 GCA_036379915.1 Conexibacter sp.
GTCAGGCCGGCCCCCGGGGTCGGCGGCGGGCCGCACGACGACGAGGACATGCCGCGCGTCGCGCTGACGCGACGCCGCGTGATCCTGTTCGCCGTCTTCGTGCTCGCGTCGATCGCGTTCCTGTACTTCGTGCTGCCGCAGATCGACGGCGTGCGCGACGCCTACGAGAGAGTCTCCAACGGGGACCACGCGTGGCTGGCGGCGGCGCTCGCCTTCTGGGTCGCCTCGATCGTCAGCTACGTGGCGCTGTTCCACGCGATCCACGTGCCGCCGGGATCGCCGCTCACGCACTACGACAGCTATCTGATCACGATGGCGAGCCTCGCGGCGACGCGGCTGTTCGCGGCGGGCGGCGCCGGCGGCGTCGCGCTGACGGCGTGGGCGCTGCGGCGCTCCGGCATGGAGCGGCGCGAGGTGGCCGAGCGGATGATCGCGTTCCTCGTCGTGCTCTACGGCATCTACGTGGCCGCGATGCTCGTGTTCGGCGTCGGGCTGCGCGTCGGGGTCCTGCCGGGCAAGGCGCCGTTCGGCCTGACCGTCGTGCCGGCGATCGTCAGCGGCATCGCGATGGTGTTGTTCGGTGCGCTCGCGCTCGTGCCGGAGGACTTCGAGCAGCGGATCGAGCGGATGGCGCCGCGTCGGCCGCGGCTCGCGCGCTGGCTGCGGCGCTTCGCGCTGGCGCCCGCGTCGATGCGCGGCGGGATCCGGTTGGCGCTGCGCAAGACGTTCCATCCCGATCTCGCGATGATCGGCTCGATCGCGTGGTGGGGCTTCAACATCGCGATCCTGTGGGCGTCGTTCCGCGCGTTCGGCGAGTCGCCGCCGCTCGCGGTGCTCGTGCAGGCGTTCTTCGTCGGGATGCTCGCCAACCTGCTGCCGATCCCCGGCGGCATCGGCGGCGTCGACGGCGGCATGATCGGCGCGCTGGCGGCGTTCGGGATCCCGGCGGGGACTGCGGTGCTGGCGGTGCTCTCGTATCGTCTGTTCGCGTTCTGGCTGCCGACGGTGCCGGGTGTGATCGCCTACTTCCAGCTGCGGCGGCGCGTCCAGGCGTGGCGGCATCGCTTCGCGCCGGCGTGAGCGCCAGCCCGGCGGACAGGCGCTATACTTTGTGAAGTATTGGGAACGGAGCGCGAATGACTGACGTCGAGGACGTGATCATCATCGGGAGCGGGCCGGCCGGCTACACGGCCGCGCTCTACACCGCGCGCGCGAACCTCAGCCCGCTCGTGATCGAGGGCTTCGCGTGGGGCGGGCTGCTGCAGCAGACGACCGACGTCGAGAACTTCCCCGGCTACCCCAGAGGGATCATGGGGCCGGAGATGATGCAGGACCTGCGCGACCAGGCCGAGCGCTTCGGCACGCGCTTCATCACCGACGACGCGACGAGAGTCGAGCTGACCGACGGCGGCGGGCAGACGGTCTGGATCGGCGACGAGGCGCACCGCGCGAAGGCCGTCGTGCTGGCGACCGGCGCGCAGCACAAGAAGCTGGGCGTGCCTGGCGAGGAGGAGCTGTCGGGGCGCGGCGTTTCGTACTGCGCGACTTGCGACGCGGCCTTCTTCAAGGAGCACGACACCGTGATCGTCGGCGGCGGCGATTCGGCGATGGAGGAGGCGATCTTCCTCGCGAAGTTCGCCGCGAGAGTCCACGTGCTCAACCGCCGCGACGAGTTCCGCGCCTCGCCGATCATGCTCGACCGCGCGAGAGCCGTCGAGAACATCGAGTTCCTCACGCCGTACGTGCCGGAGGCGTTCGTCGCGGGCGAGAACGGCGCGCTGTCCTTCGTGCGCGCCCGCCACGCCGAGACGGGCGAGCTGCGCGACGTGCCGGCGACCGGCGCGTTCGTCGCGATCGGGCACGTGCCGCAGTCGGAGCTGTTCGCGGGGCAGGTCGAGCTCGACGAGAACGGCTACGTGAAGACCGCCGGTCAGACGACGCGCACGGCGCTCGCGGGCGTGTTCGCCGCCGGCGATCTTGTCGACCACACCTACCGCCAGGCGATCACCGCCGCCGGCTCGGGCTGCAAGGCCGCCTTGGACGCCGAGTGGTACCTGCGCGACACGCCGCCGGACGTGGCGGCGCGCGGCGCGTCGCAGCAGACGATCGAGGCGTAGCCGGCTCCCGGCGGCGCCGGGGTCAGAGGACAGCGAAGTCGATCTCGAGCGTCGGGTCGACCGCCAGCGCGGCCTGCAGCGAGCCGGCGAGCGCGGCGACGAGCAGCTCGCGCAGCTGCTCGGCGTTGAGGTCGCGGTGGTCGAGCCAGTCGAGGCTGACGCCCTCGATGAAGCTCAGCCAGCCCTCGAGCGCGGCGCGCAGCGCGGGCGAGGGCTGCGGCTGGTGGGCGACGCCCTCGGCGATCAGGCGCAGGAACTCCGCGCGGTCGCGGTCGCGGATCGCGCGCACCTCGGGGTCGGATCCCAGGCCGGCGAGGTGGAGCGCGCGGAAGCGCGCGTCGTGCTCGTCGACGAACGCGAGGTAGGCGTCGAGCGTGCGGCGCAGGCGCTCGGCCGGCGGCAGCGCCGGGTCGGGCTGGGCGAGCTCGAGCAGCTCGTCCGCCTCGGCGCGGATCGTCGCCAGGTAGAAGCCGCGCTTGCTTCTGAAGTAGTAGTAGAGGAGTCCCTTCGCGACGCCGGCGGCGGCCGCGACGTCGTCGATCGACAGCTCGTCGTAGGCGTGCTTGGCGAACAGCTGGCGACCGATCGCGAGCAGCTCCGCGCGGCGGTCGGCGGTTGGAGCCGCGACTGTGTCTTGACTTCCGTTCAAAGCGCTGTCTATCGTACTCGGCATGAGCTTGAACGATGTTCAAACCGCGCCGGGTTCGCGGCCCGCCGACCTGATCTCATACGAGGACCTCTACGCGCGCTGGGAGCAGGGCAACTGGAGCGCGATGGAGCTCGACTTCAGCGAGGACGCGCGCCAGTGGCGCGAGGAGCTGACCGACTTCGAGCGCAAGGCCGCGCTGTGGAACTACGCGCTGTTCTTCTGGGGCGAGGACGCCGTCGCCGACAACCTCTCGCCGTACATCGACGCGGCGCCGCTCGAGGAGCAGAAGTACTTCCTCACGACCCAGCAGGTCGACGAGGCGCGCCACGCGGTCTTCTTCAAGCGCTTCATGCACGAGGTCTGCGGACTCGGCGACGGGACCGCCGCCGGCGGGCTGAACGCGATCAAGCCCGAGCTCACGTGGGGCTTCCGCAAGATCTTCGACCGGCTCGACACGATGGCCGACGAGCTGCGCCGCGACCGCTCCCCGCAGAAGCTGTCCGCCGCGGTGACGCTGTACCACATGGTGATCGAGGCGACGCTCGCCCAGCCGGGGCAGCACTTCATCACGTCATATCTCGAGGAGCGCAACCTGATGCCGGCGTTCCGCGAGGGGATGACGCAGATCGCACGCGACGAGCAGCGCCACATCGCCTTCGGCGTGAAGCTGCTCGCGGACGTCGCGTCCGGCGACGAGCGCTGTCGCCGCGCGGTCGCCGACACGCTGCGCGAGGTGACGCCGTGGGGCGCCGCGGTGCTGACGCCGCCCGGCTGGGACCGCAACTACACCGAGGTGTTCGGCTTCACGCTCGAGGACATCGGCGAGGAGGGCGTGACGTCCTTGCAGACGAAGCTGCGCTCGGCCGGGATGCCGATGGAGGAGCTGCCCGGCCCGCCGATCGTCCCCGCCGACCTCACGCCGCGCGAGACCGCGACGCGCGGACCGCTGCTGACGCAGGCGGGGCTGCTCGGCGAGAGACAGGCGTCGGCTCCGAAGGACGCCGCCTCGATCGAGCTCGTGATGGACACGGTGCGGCGCCAGCTGCCGGACACGAACGGCACGAGCCTGTCGGTGCAGTTCGCCTTCACCGACGTCGAGCCGTGGGTGCTGCGGCTCGTGCCCGGCGGGGTCCCGCTCGTCGAGCGCGGCCACGAGGCGAAGCCCGACGTGACGCTGCGCACGAGCTGGGACGACTGGCTCGACGTGGCGAGCGGCCGCGTCAACCCCGGCCACGCGATCATGCGCGGCAGGCTGAAGCCGCGCGCGCGGCTGTCGGCGCTGAAGGCGCTGCCGGCGGCGCTGGGCGGGCGGGGGCGCTAGGGCGCCGGCGTCGGAAGCGGTCTCGGCGGGCGCACGCGGAGTGCCCGCAGGACGGCGCGCATGCCGGCCGGCGAGTTGAACGGCGCGCTGCGTGGCGCGCACGGGAAGCAGGCGGCCCCGTCGATGTCCACGACGACGCCTCTGAAGAAGGCCGCCGCGCCGAACACCACCGGCGGGGCGGTCCCGCATCTCCGCCGGCTGAAGTCCGGCTTGGGGCCGCCGTAGATCACGGCGTGGAGGCCCGGGATGCCGGTCTCGTACCGGCGCAGGCACAGCGGTGCGCGCGCCGGACCGCGGAGTGACCTGGGCAGCGGCCTCCGCTCCGAGAGGGCGATGTCGACTGCGCTGGGATGGCCGCGGTAGCCGTACCACAGCTCTGCTCTCGGATCGAACTCAGATGAGTCGACGCCTCCCAGCGACAGCGCGGGGCGTCCGTCGCTCGCCGGCAGCGTTCGGCCGAGCCACACGACCGGGACGCCGAGTCGCGGGTTGTCGAGTGGGACCTCGACGTCGTCGAGGTCGGACGGCAGCAGTGGAGTGGGGCTCGCGATACGTGTCTGCTGAGCGGTCGCGAGCTGCAGGGCGGCCCGCGTGGTGCGGTCGCTCGCGGGACCGCCGGCGAGCACGAGCGCCAGCACCGGTCCGCTCCGCCACAGGACGACTACGCCGGGCTGCGGGTCGCCGCTGAAGCGGAAGGCGCGCAGCTCGTCGCCGACCGCGGCGCTGGCCATCAGCGGCGCGAGGTCGCGCCGCTTCGCGTGCAGGACGTGCGCGGCGATCTGACGCGGCCGCTGCAGCGCGGCGACCGGACCGGACGCGTCTGCGAATGCGAAAGCGGCGCTCGTCGCGTAGGCCGGACGGGGCGGGAGCTGCGGCGCGGACCAGCTCTTGGCGAACACGACCACGCACCCGTGGTGCGGGAAGCGTCTCGCCAGGCTCGGCAGCGTGCCGGGCCACCAGCGCTCCTCCCCGCTGCGCTCATCGCAGCGGTCGCTGACCAGCTCGAAGTTCGGGCCGAGGTCGGGGAGACGGAGCGTGAGCGTCTCGGGTGCCAGCGTCGCGGCGGATGCGGCGGCTGGCAGCGCAGCTGGCAACGCGACGGCGAGCGGCAGCAGAACGCTGACGAGCCAGCGGGTCATGGCGTCGCCGGATCCCTCGGCTCGCGCTGGCGCAGTGCGCGGACGATCCGTCGCATGCCGGCGATCGACTCGTAGCGGCTGACGGGGCCGCTGCAGCTCACGCATTCGTCGGCGGAGACGAGCGCGACCACGCCGGGCAGGACCACGACGGCGTTCGTGTCGGCGAATGCGTCGGCCGTCTTTCTCACGTCCAGCTTCGGGCAGCGCGGCGAGCGCTGGAAGATCGTCGCGCGGCCTCGGCGCAGCGTCAGTCTGCGGATCAGATTGCAGCGATCTCGCCGCATGCGTCGCAGGTCGCGGCGCAGTGCCGGCCGGTGCAGGATCTCGGGTTGCGCGAGCACGATCAGCACCTCCGCCCGCGAGTCGCGACGTCCGTAGAAGAGGATTGGCCCGAGGTCACGGTCGGAGCCGAAGATCCCGGCTGGCATGCCGCCGCCGAATCGCAGCGCGGGCAGCGCGCCGCGCTGCGGCAACTTGCGTCCGAGCCACCAGATCGGCAGGTCGAGGCCGGGATCGTCGAACGCCACCTCGCTGGCGTCGTTGTCGGCCCGACGCAGCGGCGTCGGCGTCGCGATCCGCGCCTGCTGTGCGGCCGCCAGTTGCAGCGTCGCCGCCCGCAGGTCCACATCGGCGGTGTCCCGTCTGCGGCCGATCAGCGATCTGCCCGCGAGCACGGCCGCGAGCGTGGAGCCCGAGCGCCACACGACCGCGTAGCTGCCGTCGACGACCCGCAGCAGCACCGCCTCGTCGCCGATCGCCGGCGCGGGCGCGACGACTTCGAAGTCCTCGGGTGCCGGGTCGAACACGACCGAGGCGAAGGCGTCCGGTTCGCGCAACGCAGCCCGTGGTGCTGCCGCGCGCTGGTACGTGACCGCGGCGCTCAACACCGTGCCGGGGCCCGGCGCGACGCCGGGCGCGGTCCACGCACGCACGAACTCGATCACGCAGCCGGGCTGCGGACGGAAACGTCCTTTCGGGGCGTAGTACTCGAGCGAGTCCTGGTCGCAGCCTCCGAGCGGGAAGTACCCGGGGGCAAGGTCGGCCAGGCGCAGCGTGAGCGCGGCCGGCCCGGAGGCCGCGTCGGCGACGGACGCGCCGGCGGCGGCGCAGACCGCGACGGCAAGCGGCACGAGGCGTCGCAGCATCCTCACGGCGTCAGCACGATCTTGAGCGCCTCGCGGGCGTCGTAGACGCGGTAGGCCTCGGGGGCGTCGGCGAGCTTCATGTGGTGGGTGACGAGCGGAGCGGGGTCGAGGATGCCGGCCTGCATCAGGGCGAGGACGCGGTCGACGTGGGCGATGACGTTGGCGAGGCCGAGGCGGAGCTGGAGGCCCTTCAGCCAGGCGAGCCCGAGGGGGACCTCGCCCTTGCCGGCGTAGGCGCCGATGCCGGAGACGATCCCTGCGTCTCGGGTCAGCGACACGGCGAGTGCGAGCGGGCCGGGATCGCCGACGGCGTCGACCGTCACGTCGACGCCGCCGCCCGTGGCCGCGCGGACCGCCTGCTTCGGGTCGTCGTCGGTCAGATGCAGGGGAGTCGCGCCGAAGCGCTCGGCCATCGCGAGGCGGTCCGCGACGGTGTCGATCGCGTAGATCTGCGCGGCGCCGGAGGCCTTCGCGGCCTGGATCGCGCACAGGCCCACGGGGCCGAGGCCGAGCACCGCGACCGTGTCGCCCGCTCTGACGCCGGCGTGGGCGATCGCGTGGTAGCCGGTTCCCATCACGTCGCCGGCGAACAGCGCGACGTCGCTCGACATGCCGTCCGGCACGCGACGCAGCGTCAGGTTCGCGTGCGGGACCAGCAACTGCTCCGCCTGGGCCCCCTGCAGGTCGCCGAGGTTCGGGCCGTGGCCGAACGTGCGGCCGTGCGAGCAGCGGTGGTAGTCGCCGCGGATGCACGGCGTGCAGGTGGCGCAGGCCGTCACGAACGTGCCGAGCACGCGGTCGCCGACCGCCACGCGCTCGACCGCGTCGCCCGCGTCGGTCACGGTGCCGACGAACTCGTGGCCGATCGTGAAGCCCTTTCCGACCGGCACGCGCCCGTGGTAGATGTGCAGGTCGGAGCCGCAGATGCCGCTCGCCTCGATCCGCACGATGACGTCGTCGTCCGCCTGGAGGACTGGATCGGCGACCTCCTCGACGGCGACCTCGCCGGGGGCCTGGAAGGTGACGGCGTGCATCAGTCGCTCTCCTCGTCGAGGTCGTAGGTGAAGAAGCCCTCGCCCGTCGCGCGGCCGATCCGGCCGGACAGCACGAGCCGGCGCAGCAGCGGCGCGGCGCGGTAGCGCTCCTCGCGCTGCTCGTGCCACAGCGCGTCCAGCACCGCCAGGACGTGGTCGAGCCCGATCGCGTCGCCCCATGCCAGTGGACCGCGCGGGTGGTTGAGCCCGTGGACCATCCCGGCGTCGAGGTCGGCCGGCGTGCCGACGCCTTCGCCGACCGCGAACGCCGCCTCGTTGACGAGCTGGCAGACGATCCGCCCCAGCACGAGCCCGGGCGCGTCGCCGACCCACTCCGTGTGCAGCCCGAGCGTCGAGAAGAAGCGCTCGGCGGCGCTCGCGGCGGCGTCGAGCGAGTCCGGTCCGCGCGTCAGCTCGACGAGCCCGCCCGGCCCCAGCGGCGGCAGCGCGTGGAAGCCGACCGCGGTGACCCCTTCCCGCCCACCCCCGAGCGCCGCGAGCGACCCCTCGTGCAGGCAGAGCGCCTGCGGGCCGCCCTGCAGCGGCGGATCGTCCTCGCTCGTGCCGCAGTCGAGGATCAGGAACGGCACCTCGCCGTCGACCTCGGCCGGCGTGCGCGCGTCCCAGCCGACGTCCTCGGCGCGCTCGAGCAGCAGCTGCGCGAGCGGAAGCTCGCCGGCGATCACGACGACCGGCCCACCGGGGGCTCTCGGCAGCGGCGCCGACGGCGGTTCGGTCGGGTCCGCGGGCCGGTGCGCGCCGTCGCGGTAGTCGTAGAAGCCGCGGCCGGACTTGCGGCCGGTGCGCCCGGCGGCGACCATCCGCGCGCTCAGCGGCGACGGGCGCCAGCGCGGCTCCCCGAACGACAGCTCGTGGAACGACTTCGAGACGTCGAAGCCGACGTCCACGCCGACGAGGTCCATCAGCTCGAACGGTCCCATGCGGAAGCCGCCGCCGAGCCGCGCGATGCGGTCGACCTGCTCGACGCTCGCGAGCCGCTCCGTCACGAGCTTCAGCGCCTCCAGTCCGAACGGGCGGTTCGCGCGGTTGACGAGGAAGCCGGGGCCGTCGGCCGCGTCGATCACGACCTTGCCCATCGCGGCGCCGAGCGCGCGGGCGCGCGCCAGCGCGGCTTCGCCCGAGTCCTCGCCCGCGACGACCTCCAGCAGTCTCATCAGCGGCGCGGGGTTGAAGAAGTGCATGCCGACGACGCGCTCGGGCCGCGCGACCGCGCCGGCGATCGCGGTGATCGGGATCGAGGACGTGTTGCTCGCGAGCACGCAGTCGGGGGCGACGATCTCCGCCAAGCGCCCGAACAGCTCGCGCTTGAGGTCGAGCCGCTCAGGCGCGGCCTCGATCACCAGCTCGCAAGGCGCGAAGGCGGCGAGGTCAACGACCGGCTCCAGCCGCGCGGCCGCGGCCTCGGCGTCGGCCGCGCTCCAGCGCCCGCGCTCGGCCCCCTTGTCGAGGTTCGCGCGCAGCGCGGCCGCGCCCCGCTCGAGCGCCTCCGGAACCGGATCGTGCAGCAGCGTGCGCGCGCCGGCCAGCACGGCGAGCTGGGCGATCCCGCCGCCCATCGTGCCGGCGCCCACCACGCCGACGACTCTGGGGACGGAGCCGCTCACGTGAGCGCGTTGATCCCCGTCGCCGCGCGGCCGATGATCAGCTTCTGGATCTGCGAGGTGCCCTCGTACAGGGTGGTGACGCGCACGTCGCGGAAGTATCGCTCGACCGGGTGGTCGTCGACGTAGCCGGAGCCGCCGTGCAGCTGGATCGCCGTGTTGGCGGTGCGCACCGCCGCCTCGGTCGCGAACAGCTTCGCGATCGAGGTCTCGGTCGTCGAGGGCTTGCCCTGGTCCTTCAGCACCCCGGCGCGCCAGGCCAGTCCCCGGGCCGCCTCCATGTCGACGACCATGTCCGCGATCATCGCCTGCACGAGCTGGAACGAGGCGATCGGCTTGCCGAACTGCTCGCGCTCTCTCGCGTACGAGACGCTCGCGTCGATGCAGCCCTGCATCACGCCGACGCACCCGCACGAGACCGAGTAGCGGCCCGAGTCGAGCGCGGACATCGCGACCTTGAAGCCGTCGCCGATCCCGCCGAGCATCGCCTCCTCCGGCACAGCGACCTCGTCCAGCGCCAGCTCGGCCGTGTCGGAGCCGCGCAGGCCGAGCTTGTGGTGGATCGGCTGCGACGTATAGCCGGGGTGGTCGGTGTCGACGAGAAAGCAGGCGAGGCCGCGGTAGCCGAGCTCGGGGTCCGTCTGGGCGAAGATCAGCGCCACCTTCGCGTGACTGCCCTGCGAGATGAACATCTTCGCGCCGGAGATCGACCAGCCGCCGTCGACCCGCTTCGCGCGCGTCTTCTGGTTGGCGGCGTCCGAGCCGGTGTCGGGCTCGGTCAGGCCGAAGCAGCCGAGCCACTCGCCGCTCGTGAGCTTCGGCAGGTACGTCTGCTTCTGCTCCTCGGTGCCCCATTTGAGGATCGCCGAGCAGACGAGCGACGTCTGCACGGAGATGACGGTGCGCATCGAGGAGCAGCCGCGGCCGATCTGCTCGACCACGAGTCCGTAGGAGATGTAGTCGAGGCCTGCGCCGCCGTACTCGCGCGGGACGATCGCCCCGAGGTAGCCCTGCGCCGCCATCTTCGCCACCAGCTCCGTGTCGAAGTGGGCGTTGCGGTCGTTGTCGCGGGCGCGCGGGACGATCTCGTTGTCGGTGAACTCGCGCGCGGTGTCGCGGATCAGGCGCTGCTCGTCGGTCAGGTCGAAGTCCATGGCCGGCACGCTATCTCGCGCGCCGCCGCGCTTCGCCGGTTCGGCGGGCGGGACCCGTCCCCG
>DASVFS010000137.1:0-5336 GCA_036379915.1 Conexibacter sp.
CCGCCGTTCCACGGCGAGCGGCTGCGCTCCTACGCCGAGCTGATCGCCGAGCTGGCCGAGCGCGAGGTCGCGAGCTGGCCGCTCGGCGAGCCGTTCAGGCTGCACGAGCGGATGGAGCGGCTGACGCTCGAGGTGATCCTCGAGGTCGTCTTCGGGATCGCCGACGAGGCGCGCAAGGACGAGCTGCGCCGGCTGCTGCCGCTGCTGCTCAGAAGCGCACGCATGCTGGTCTTCTGGGGCGCGGTGGTGCATCGCGACGTCGGGCCGCTCAAGCCGCGAGCGACGTTCCGGGCGCGGCGCGGCGCGGTCGACGCGCTGCTGTACGCCGAGATCGCCGAGCGCCGCGCGATGGATCCCGAGCAGCGCGCACGCCGCAAGGACATCCTCTCGATGCTCGTCGAGGCCGAGCACGAGGACGGCGTTCGTCTCGGCGATGCGGAGATCCGGGATCAGCTTTGCACGCTCGTGCTCGCCGGGCACGAGACGACCGCGACCGCGCTGACGTGGGCCGTCGACCAGCTGCAGCGCAACCCGGAGGTGCTCGCACGGCTGCGCGCCGACGCCGAGGACGCCGCCTACCTCGACGCGGTCGTCAGAGAGACGCTGCGGATCCGGCCGGTCGTGCCGGTCGTCGGGCGCACGGTCACCGAGCCGGTGCGGATCGGCGCGCACGAGATCCCCGCCGGCACGGACCTCGCCGCCGCGATGATCGTCACGCACCATCGCGAGGACGTGTATCCGCAGCCGGCGCGCTTCCGGCCGGAGCGCTTCCTCGACGACGCGGTGCCCTCCTACGCGTGGCTGCCGTTCGGTGGCGGCGTGCGCCGCTGCATCGGCGCGAGCTTCGCGCAGTTCGAGATGGCGACGATCCTGCGCGTGCTCGCGCACAGCCGTCTTCGGCTCGCGGCGAAGCGGCCGGAGCCGATCCGCGCGACCGGTGTCACGATCGTCCCTGGGCGCGGGGTGCCGGTGGTCCGATCGGCACCCTAGGCAGATGGAGCAGCTGGCAAATGCTTAATCGTCCGGCTTGACGTCGTCTGTTAGGTTGGCGCTCGAGCGTCATTTCAGACGTCGATGACCAATCAATCGGGGGAAGCGAGCATGCGTCGAACGGTCGCCGCAGCGATGGCTGTGCTGCTGCTCGGAGTCGTCGGCGCGGGAGCACCCGCCGACGCCACGAACGTCGTCCATGAATACAGCGATCACGCCGGCTGCGTGACGCTGTTCACCCGTCACATAGCGGCCACCGAAACCGGCAGGAACTGGATTGAGCTGAAGTCGCAAATGGCCGGTTGCTCCCGGGGACACCTCCATCTGCACACATACGTCAACTATTCGGAAATATTCGAAACACACCTGCTGCGCGACGGCGAGACGAACGACTGCGAAAACTCAACCGCGTGCGAAGTCCCATGGACCGAACGCATCTACTTCGTCTTCCGCGGCACCTACACAGCGTACGCACACGGATGGAACACCACGACCGGCGGCTCCACCTACGTGACGCGCAGTATAAATTACAATCCGTAGCTTCAGGCCGCTGTTATCATCGCCGCGGATGAGCCGCGGCGAATGGTCGGAGGAGCACATGCGCCTGGCGCGCCTCGCCGGAACGCACGCGCTCCGTCCCGAGCGCGTCCACGGCGGCGATGTCGTCGTGGGCGCGATCACCACCCGCGACCGCGAGCGGGGACTCCTGCTGACCGCGCTGTGGCACAGGACGGTGCTCGCACAGCCGGGCGGCGAGTGCTCACTCGAGACGGTCACGCTCGTACGCGATCGGATCCTGGGGTCGCGCACGTCCCCCGGAGCAGACCCGGCGCGGACCGTGGCACGCTACCTGGACCAGGAGGCGCGCCATGCGCTCGCACTGCGCTCGCTCGACGCGCAGGAGGGCGAGACGACGCGCGACGGCGTCCCGATCGGTCGGCTGACGGTCGCTCGCGAGGCGATCCTCCAAGCGGCCGCCGAGGCCACGCTCGAGATCGACGGCATCGAGCGGCCGGCCGCAGCGATCGCATTCGGCGTGCACTCCGCGTCATGGGCTGACGTGCCCGAGCTGGGCGTCGCGGCCATCGTCTACGCGCGCGACTGGCCGCATCCGCGTGCGCTCGCGTCGGTCGTGCCGCCGGCGCCAGCCGGCGGCTGAAGACGCGAGGCCGGCGCGCTCCCCGACGCGGCCGGCCTCGACGCCGTTTCGCCTGTGCGGTGCGCGTGCGCTATCTGACGAAGTCGCGCACGCCGGCGAAGACGGCGCTGTTCGACAGCAGCGCTATGTGACCGACGCACCCGGCTTCGGTGTTCGTCGCGCCCGTCAACAGCACCGATTCGTCGGGGTTGATGAATTCGTCGCAGCTCGACCACCACGTGCCGTAGTTGACCGCGCCCGGCGTCTCGTCGGTGGCGTTGAGTTCTCTCAGGAACGTCGAGCCGGGCCGCATCTCGACGCACGACGCTTCGAAGCAGAAGCTGGCGACCGTCGTGCCGTGATTCGGGCCGCCGAGCGAGACCCAGTCGTCGACCTTTTCCGTGCCGCCGAGATTCTTCAGGTAGTAGCGCGTGTTGAGGCTGCCCATCGAGTGGGCGACGATGTCGACCTTCGACGCGCCGGTCGCTCTCAGGATCGCGTCGACCTTGGTGGCGACTTCTGTCGCGGTCGTCACATTCGACTGCGAGGTGTTGTACCTCCAGTTGTTCAGCTCTTCTCTCGTCCACCCTTCTCTGGAGAAGTTGCTGATCATCGTGTTCCAGTTCGATTCGCTCCCGCTCCATCCGTGGACGAACAGGATCGGATCGTGCGCCACGGCGCCGGCGGCGCCGGGCACGAGCAGCGCGACCGTCGCGAGCGCGACGGCGAGCAGAGCCTTGTACATCGAGCTGTCCCCCTTGGGTCGCATGACGGACGCGAGGCCGGCGCGCTGCTCCCCGTGCGCGACCGGCCTCGACGCCCTTTCCCCTGTGCGGTGCGCGTGCGCTATCTGACGAAGTCGCGCACGCCGGCGAAGACGGTGCTGTTCGACGTCAGCCCGACGTGGCTGACGCAGCCCGCAGCGGTGTTCGTCGCACCGCTCAGCAGCACCGATTCGTCCGGATTGATGATTTCGTCGCAGCTCGACCACCAGGTGCCGTAGTTGACGGCGCCGGGCGTCTCGTCTTCTCTGTTGAGTTCTCTCAGGAACGTCGATTCGATCCGCATCTCGACGCACGACGCTTCGAAGCAGAAGTTCGCCGTCGACGTGCCGTGGTTCGGGCCGCCGAGCGAGACCCAGTCGTCGACCTTTTCCGTCCCGCTGAGGTTCTTCAGGTAGTAGCGGGTGTTGAGGGCGCCCATCGAGTGCGTGACGATGTCGACCTTCGCGGCGCCTGTCGCTCTCAGGATCGCTTCGACCTTCGTCCTCACTTCGCTCGCCGTTCTGACGTTCGACTGCGAGGTGCTGTACCTCCAGTTGTTCAGCTCTTCTCTCGTCCAGCCTTCTCTGGAGAAGTTGCTGATCATCGTGTTCCAGACCGATTCGTTCTCCGCCCATCCGTGGACGAACAGGATCGGATCGTGCGCCACGGCGCTGGCGGCGGCCGGCGCGAGCAGCGCAGCCGTCGCGAGCGCGACGGCGAGCAGGGCCTTGCGCATCGTGTGCTCCCCCTTTGTCGCTTCACACGTGCGGTGGAGGACCGTAGCCGCCGAGCGACGGCGTGTCGTCGTGCAGGCGCACGATTCTGAACGGCAACGTTCGGTAGGAGGCCCGGATATGGTGCGCCAGTGGGGGATCGCCATCGTCGCTTCACCTCTCACCACCAGGTGGCGGACCTCGTCGCGCGGATCGGCCGCTCAGAGGCGGCGCGCGAGATGCTCGCCGAGCTGCGCAAGCAGATCGGCAGCTACGAGCGCCTCTCCGACGAGGTCTCGCAGGCCGGCGTGCTCGACAGCTGCGAGCGTGGACTGCGCCTGTGGCACCAGTGGCTCGTCTCCGGTGGCGAGCCGCCGCCGGG
Source organism: Conexibacter sp. (assembly GCA_036379915.1). GTDB lineage: Bacteria > Actinomycetota > Thermoleophilia > Solirubrobacterales > Solirubrobacteraceae > Conexibacter. The sequence continues at coordinate 3,988 of DASVFS010000137.1, forward strand.
CGCGGTCGACGAGCTGCGCGAGTCGGTGCGGGCCCGCGCCGACGAGGGCGTCCCGCTCGAAGACCTGCTGCACGCCTACCGGATCGCGGGACGGTTCGGCTGGCAGATCCTGCGCCGGCATGCGACGCCCGACGAGCAGGAGGTGCTGCTCGACGCGGCCGAGCTGGCGATGCTCTACGTCGACCTGCTCTCCAACGTGGTCACGGAGACGTACCTCGCCGAGCGCGAGCGGCTCGTCTCCGAGGAGGAGCGCGGCGCGCGCGAGCTGGTCGAGCGGATCGTCGACGGGACGCCGCTGACGCACGAGGAGCGCGAGCTGGCGGGGCGGCTCGACGTGCCGCTGCGCGACTGCTACGTCCCGTTCGCGGCCGCGATCCCCGGCGCCACGCCGCGCCGCCACGCCACGCTCGCGGCACGCCTGCGCGGCGACGGCCGGCTGGCCGTGTCGGAGGGCGACCGGGTGTTCGGCCTCGCGCTCGCCGCGCCGGAGCCGAGCGACCTCGGCGAGGGCCCGCAGGCGCTGCTCGCGCTCGGCGAGGAGACGCCGCGCGCCGAGCTCGCGACCGCGCGCGAGGAGCTGCAGCTGTTGGTCGACTACGGCCGACGCGCGTGCCTCGCCGGGCTGCTGACGCCGGCCTCGCACGCGCTGGAGCTGCTGCTCGCGCGCTCACCGCGGATCGCGAGAGCGCTGTGTCAGCGGATCCTCGACCCGCTCGCGCGCGGCGGCGAAGGCGCCGACCTCGTCCACACGCTGCGCACGCTCGTGCACTGCGGCTTCGACCGCGCGCGCACGAGCGCCGCGCTGCACGTGCACCGCAACACGCTCGGCTACCGCGTCAACCGCATCGAGCAGCTCGCGGGGATCGACCTCGCGCGCCCGCGCGACGTCGCGTACGTGTACCTCGCGCTGGCGGCGGAAGAGCAGCGGGGCGCGTAGCCGGGCGGACCGTCAGTCGCGCCGCGCGACGCCGATCGCCTGCGGATGGACCGGCAGGAACGCCGGCAGCGACTCGGGCCGCAGCTCGCGATGGCGCTCCAGCGCGAAGCCGGCGCGCGCGATCGCGCCGACCGTGTCGCGCGCGGTGTGGCAGCCGCCGAACGCCCGCGGCCAGAACGTGCGGTCGACGGCGCGCTGCCAGCGCGCCATCCGCGGCGTCGCGCCGCGCACGTGCTCGAGGAAGCGCAGCTCGCCGCCGGGCTTCAGCACGCGACGCAGCTCGGCGAGCGCGCTCGCCTGGTCCGGCACCGAGCACAGCACGAGGCAGGCGACCGCCGCGTCGCACGAGGCGTCCTCGAGCGGCAGCGCATCCGCGATCCCGTCCACGACCGTCACGGCGACGGGCGCCCGC
>DASVFS010000138.1:0-9279 GCA_036379915.1 Conexibacter sp.
GGAGGCGGGCCCCCGTGGGCTATCGCACGAGCGCGAGGCGCCCGTACGCGTTCGCGCTCGGGATCACCTCGTTCGCGTCGGTCCCGAGCCAGCCCTCGATCAGCGACGCGTAGACCTTGCGGAAGTCGACGGTCACCTTGAGGTTGTCGTCCCGATCGAGGTCGGTCAGCGACGGGTACTCGGTCAGGATCCCGCTCGCCGCGTGCGTGCCCTGCACCCACGCGATCCCGCCGGCGCCGTGGTCGGTCCCGCTCGACTCGTTGCCCTCCGGGCGGCGGCCGAACTCCGACCACACGAGCGTGAGCACGCGGTCGGCGATCCCGCGCGCCTCGAGGTCGGCCTGGAACGCCGACAGCGACTGCGAGACCGATCTGAGCGAGTCGCCCAGCTCTCTCGGCTGGTCGTCGTGCGTGTCGAAGTCGCCGTTCGCGTCGACGGCCGCGAGCCGCACGCCGAGCGGCTGCGCGACGAGCGCGGCGACGCGCGAGAGGCGGCGGCCGAGGTCGTCGTCCTCCGGGTAGGGCACCGGCGGCGCGAGCGGGTCGACGTCGTCGTGCTCGGCGTACGGCGCAAGGCGGTCGCCGACCGCCTTCGCGAGCTTCGCGGCGGTGTGGACCGCCTCCGGGCCGTCGCCGTGCACGCGCTCATCGGCCATCCGCTGCCAGGCCGCGAGCATCTGGCGGTCCTGCTGGCCGCCGATCCCCCACACGTCGAGCGCGACGTCGTTGGGCGACTCCAGCGCCGCGACGGGCGCGGAGCCGGTCGCGAGCACGGGCGAGAGGGTGTAGCCGAGCGTCAGCCCCTGCAGCGGATTGTCCTTCGCGCCGTGGCGGTCGAGCCAGCGGCCGAGCCAGCCGGGCGCGGCGCGCTCGGTGATCAACCCGGTCTCCCAGAAGTGGCGCGAGTGGAAGTGCGAGAGGTCGGGGTTCGCGTAGTCGATCCCCGGCAGGAAGCCGATCTTGCCGGCGTCGAACAGGCCCTTGACGCCGCCGTTCGCCCCCTCCGCGAGCGACGGGTGGATGCCGAGGCCGGTCGCGCCGAGCGCCGGCGGCGCTTCGAGCTTCATGCCGCCGCGCAGGTCGGCGTACTTGCCGTAGGCGCCGATCGGCGGGAGCGTGTCGAGCAGGTCGCAGCCGCCCGGCAGGAAGACGCTCACGAGCACGCGCGCGCCGGGCGCGTCGGCCGCCTGCGCGCTCGCCGCCTCCAGCACGCGCGCCCACGGCATCGCCTGGTTCGCCCAGATCGTCAATCCTCCGCCGAGCGCGCCCATCAGCGCCTGGCGGCGCGTCAGCCCGCCGCCGAGCCAGCGGTCGCGCGTCGCCGCGGTCGTCTGACGGAAGTCGTTACAGCCCTTGTGGATCGGTCGCGTCATGTCAGTGCAGCTGGGAGTCGGGACAGGTCAGCAGGAGGTGGCGCAGCGTCGCCTGCAGCGCCTCGCCGCGCCAGTCGGCCTTGTCGCGCCACGCCGGGTCGAGGTCGTCGAAAAAGCGCGCCGCGAGGTGCGTGAGCGTGCGTCTGGTCGTGGTCGAGACCTGCGGCTCCCCGACCGCTCTCCATGCGAGGTCGTACGCCTCCTGCGCGGTGAGCGTCGCCGGCGCGCTGTCTCTTCTGACTCTCGGCCGCCCGTAGTTGACGACGTAGTTGCCGAGCGTGAAGCGCTGGCGCATCGAGTTGGACGACATCCACGCCGCGCCCCAGTCCCAGCCGGCGACGCTCGGCGGATAGAAGGGGTACTGCCCCATCCCCTGCAGCAGCCAGCCCGGGTAGCCCTCGACGCGCGAGCCGGTCGTGCGGAGCGCCCCGGCGACGTAGACGACCGGGCACTTGACCAGGTCCGGCGCGTCGAGCTTGCGGTAGAGCTGCGGGTGCTCGAGGATCGCGCGCACGAGCGGCTTGATGCGCAGGCCGCTCGCGCGGTAGGTCGCCGCCAGCGCACGCAGCGTCGCGCGGCTCGGCGGCGTCGCGACGAAGTAGCTCCACAGCTTCTCCGCGATGAACGGCGCGTGCCGCGGATGCGCGGTCACGACGTCGAGCACGTCGTCGACACCGAGCGGGCCGCGTCTGCCGAGCAGCGTCTTGACGCCGTCGTCGTGCTCGTCGGCGTCGTAGGCGATCGTGACCGTGCCGTCGTCGTGCCAGTCGGCGGTGAAGCCGGTCAGCGCGCGCGCCGCCTCGCGCACGTCGCGCTCGGAGTAGCCCTTGCCGAGCGTGAACAGCTCCATCAGCTCGCGCGCGTAGTTCTCGTTCGGCGCGTCCTTCGTGGAGCCGGCGAGCGACAGGAACAGCTGCATCGCCGGGTCGCGCGTGACGTCGCCGAGCAGCTCGCGGAAGGAGCCGAGCGCGCGGCGGCGCAGCATGCGGTTCTGCGCGAGCATCAGCGGCGTGTCCTGCTCGGACGTCGCGAAGTGGTCGTGCCAGAACAGCGTCAGCTTCTCCTGCAGCGGATACGTGGTGCGGACCATGCGGTCGAGCCACCACAGAACGTCGTCGCCCCACTCGTTGAGCGGGTCGAGCGCGCGGCCGTCGACGCGCGGCTCCGGGCCGCGCAGCTGCGCGCCGCCCGACGGGCCGTTGACGACGTAGTCGAGCGTGGCCTGCTTGCCGCGCTTGGCCCAGCGGCGCGCCTCGGCCGGCGTGGCGCCGAAGCCGGCGCGCCAGAACAGGCGGCGGACGTGCGCCTCGCTCCAGCCGGCGCTGCCGGCGTGGGGGCGGGCGCGTCTGTGCGCGCGCCGGCGTCCGTGTCTGCGTCTGCCGTGTCTTCTCTTGCGCGCGTGTCTGCGGCGGCGCGCCGCGTCCTCTGCCAGCGGGCCGTCCTGCGCGATCGCGGTCGCGGCCTGCGCTGTGCCGACCGCGCTCACCGCCGCGTCACCCGGAAGGTCGTGCGCATCCCGCGCACCTCGTGGTCGGCGAGGTCGCACACGAGGCGGTAGGTGCCGGGACGGAGCCGCACCTGCAGGGTGGTGCGCTTGCCGGAGCGGAGCTCGCCGGTGCGCCCGACGTCGCGCCCGTCCCTCGTCTTCACGACGAGGTCGTGGGCGTCCTCGCCGTAGTTGGCGACGTTGAAGCGTACGAGGCCCTTCGGGACGCTCGTGCGGTATGCCGCGAAGCGGTACTCGCGCGCGCTGACGCCGACGGAGGTGGTCTGCGGACGACGCGCGTCAGCGCTCGCGACGGCCAGCGGCGCCGCGGCGAGCAGCGCGACGACGAGCAGGAGCAGTCCGGGGCGCCGGGCGTCCATCTCCCCCTGTATCGGCGGGCGGGCGCAACCCTTGATCGGGTCGCGCCCCCAGATGCGTCAGTCGGCCAGCTCGATGCGCTCGATGCTCGGCGGGTCCAGCGGCCGGTCGCCCGGGCCGGTCTCGACGCCCTCGATCTTGTCGACCGTGTCCATCCCGTCGACGACGCGGCCGAACGCGGTGTGTCTGCCGTCCAGCCACGGGGTCGCCTCGGCGGTGACGAGGAAGAACTGCGAGCCGTTCGTGTTCGGGCCGGCGTTCGCCATCGCGAGCGTGCCGCGGATGATCTTGTGGTCGTTGATCTCGTCCTCGAACGTGTAGCCCGGACCGCCGGTGCCGGTGCCCTGCGGGCAGCCGCCCTGGATCATGAAGTCGGGGATGATCCGGTGGAAGATGATGCCGTCGTAGAAGCCGTCCGCCGCCAGTCTGCGGAAGTTCTCCACCGTCTTCGGCGCGTCCTCGTCGAACAGCTCGAGCGCGATCGCGCCGTGCGTGGTGTGCATCGTGGCCTGGGACATCGAGCGGGCTCCTCGTCGGTTGCGGGTCCGGGGGTCTCGCCCCCACCCTACTGACCGGCCAGTTCCGCCAAGCGGTCGAGGAACGGCGCCTGCGCGGGCAGCAACTTCTCGCGCGCGACGGCGAGGCCGAACCAGCCGGCGCGATCCACCTCCGGGAACGTCTGCGTGCGGCCCGAGCGCGGCGGCCACTCGAGCTCGACGGTCGTGCTGCAGCGGATCGCGTCGGCGTCGAGGTCGCGCTCGAGCGCCCACGCGGCGACGACCTTGCCGCTCTTCTGGCGCGCCTCGCCGAGCGGCAGCAGCTCGTGCTCGGAGGCGTCCGGGAACGCGGCGCCCGTCTCCTCCTCCAGCTCGCGCAGCGCGCACGCGCGCTCGTCCTCGCCGGGATCGACCTCGCCCTTCGGGACGCTCCACGCGCCGGCGTCCTTCCTCGCCCAGAACGGCCCGCCCGGATGCACGAGCAGCACCTCCAGCTCCGCGCCGGTCCGCCGGAACAGCAGGATCCCGGCGCTGCGCTTCGGCACGGCTCACCCTCCCTTTGCGGCGAGATCCCACAGAACTCGCAACTTCTCGGTACCGATTCCCTGAGTTCCCATTGCTGACGGGCAGTGCGCCGACATGATGGCGACCGTGAAGTATCGTGATCTCATGAAGCAGCTCAAGGCGGACGGCTGGCAGATCGTCGCGGTCCGGGGCAGCCACCGACAGCTGAAGCATCCGGTCAAGCGCGGCCGTGTGACCGTTGCCGGCAGTCCCAACGACGACATCCACCCTCGCACGATGAAGAGCATCCGCCGGCAGGCCGGTTGGGAGGACTGACGATGTCGAGCAACTACCTCGTGGTGATCGAGCGCGGCGAGCGCAACTACTCCGCGTATGTGCCCGACCTCCCCGGCTGTGCGGCCACGGGTGCGACGCGCGAGCAGACCGTCGAGCGGATGCGTGAGGCGATCGCGCTGCACATCGAGGGACTGCGCGCGGACGGCGAGCCGGTCCCCGAGCCGGTCACGAGCGCCGAGCTCGTCGCTGCGTAGGACAGGGCCGCGTCAGCCGCGCAGCGGCTCGAGGCGCAGGCGGTGGCCGGTGCCGTCGACCGTCGTGCCGTCGACCTGCTCGACGACGCGCTCCGCCTCGCCGGCGGGGACGTCGAGGAAGGCGAAGCGGTCGAGCATGCGCAGGTTGCGGATCGCCTCGCCGTCGAGGCCGGTCGCGGCCGTGATCGCGTGGATCAGGTCCTTCGGCTCCAGCCCGTCGGCGCGGCCGCCGGACAGCACGAGGCGCGTGCTCGGCTCGTCGCCGTTCGCCGAGGCGTGCGGCTTCGAGTGCCGCCGCGGCTTCGCCTCGACCTTCAGCGGGGCGACCTTCGCGCCCGCCGTCCACGGCGCCATCGGCGTGCTCGTGTGGCGCTCGATCGCCTCGATGTCGCGCTTCTGGCGCGGCTCGTAGAAGGTGATCGCGCGGCCCGAGCGGCCGACCCGCCCGGTGCGGCCGATGCGGTGGACGTAGACGTCGGGCGAGGTCGGCACGTCGAAGTTGATCACGTGCGTCACGGAGGAGATGTCGAGCCCGCGCGCGGCGACGTCGGTCGCGACGAGGATCGGCAGCCGCCCGCTCTTGAAGGCCAGCATCACGCCGTCGCGCGAGCCCTGCGACATGTCGCCGTGCAGCGCCTTCACGTTCATGCCGCGGTCGCGCAGTCGTTTGAACAACTGGTCGCAGCGGATCTTCGTGCGCACGAACACGATCGCCTGGTCGGGGCGCTCAGCCTCGAGCACCCGCACGAGCGCGTCGTCCTTCTCCTTCGACGAGGTCTCGAGCGAGAACTGCTCGACCGTGTCGACGGTCAGCGTCGCCGCTCTCACCTTCACGAGCACCGGGTTGTAGAGGTAGCGCTCGGACAGCTTGCGGATCTCCGGAGGCATCGTCGCGCTGAAGAGCGCGGTCTGCCGGCTGCCGGGCGTGAGCGCCATGATCTTCTCGACGTCCTCGAGGAAGCCGAGGTCGAGCATCTCGTCGGCCTCGTCCAGCACGATGAAGCGGCAGTCGTGCAGGACGAGCGAGTGGCGCGAGATGAGGTCCTTCACGCGCCCGACGGTGCCGACGACGATGTGCCCACCGGCGCGCAGCTGCGCCTGCTGCGAGCGGATCGGCGCGCCCCCGAAGACGGCGACGACGTCGACGCCCTTGCGCGCGCCGTACGCGCGCAGCGCCTGCGTCACCTGGATGCACAGCTCGCGCGTCGGCGTGAGCACGAGCCCCTGCACCTCGTGCGTGCCCGGGTCGACGTACTCGATCAGCGGCAGGCCGAACGCGGCCGTCTTGCCGGAGCCGGTCTGCGCCTGGCCGATCACGTCGGCGCCCGTCAGCAGCGGCGGGATCCCCTGCTCCTGGATCGGGCTGGGCGATTCGTAGCCGACGTCGCGCAGCGCGTCGAGGACGGAGTCGGAGAGGCCGAGGTCGGCGAAGGTGCTCACGGGCAGTGAGGTTAGAGTGCCGCCGCGGAAACGGTCGCGCGGCCGCTCGCGCGTCAGGTCCGAGCGGCGCTGTCGTCCACCGGCGCGCCGCCGTCGCGCCCGCGCTCGGCGAGCGGGCGCAGGAAGTCCGGCACCGGCCGCACGAGCACGCGGTCGGTCGCGCGCTCCCATGCGCGCTCCATCGCGGCGAGGTGCTCGTCCATCACCCGCTCGATGCGGTCGTGGTCGGCCGAGCGGATCGCGGCGAGCGTGCGCTCGTGGATCTCCAGCACCCATGGCGCGACGGGCGGCTCGTGCATCGCGAGGTCGCGCGCGATCTCCAGGCGCCGCAGCAGCGTGCGCATCAGCGAGACGATCGTCGTGTTGCCGGTCGCGCGGGCGATGCGGACGTGGAACTGCGTGTCGAGCTGCAGGAAGCGGTCCTCGTGCCGCAGCACGTCGCCCTCGGCGAGCAGCGCGCGCTGCGCGTCGATGATGCGCTGGAGCGCGGCGAAGTCCTCCTCGCGCGCGTTGACGGCGGCCAGCTGCGCCACGCGCGGCTCGATCATGCGGCGGGCCTCCAGCACGCCGGCGACCTCGCCGAGGCGCAGGTCGGACTTCGAGCGCAGCAGCTCGAACGGCACGTAGTCGGAGACGACGAAGATGCCGCCGGTCGAGCCCGGGCGCACCGCCACGACGCCCGCGTCGGCGAGCACGCGAACCGCCTCGCGCAGCGTCGGGCGGCTGATCTGCATCGCCGCCGCGAGCTCGCGCTCGGACGGGAGCCGATCGCCCGCGCCGAGGTCGCCGTGGCGGATGCGCTCGGCGATCTGCTCGACGGCGCCCTCGAACGTGCGGCGCGGCGCGACGGGCGAGAACGACTCCATGCGGACAACCTATCGTTTCAGGAGACCATTAATGGGCTAAAATTTGACCATGCTTGGTCAGAGCATTGTGGAGGAGGCTCGGACCGACTCCCGCCGGCGCGACGGCGACCGCCCGACCGATCCGCGCCGGCCCTCGCTCGGGGACCGCTACACGCTCGACGAGGGACGCGCGTTCATGACCGGCATCCAGGCGCTCGTGCGCGTCGTGCTCGACCAGCACCGCGCCGACGCGCGCGGCGGCCTGCGCACGGCGACGCTCCTCTCCGGCTACCCCGGCTCCCCGCTCGCCGGCTTCGACAAGGAGGCCGCGCGCCTCGGCCCGCTCGCGGCCGAGCACGACATCGTGCTGCGACCGGCCGTCAACGAGGAGCTGGGCGCGACCGCGGCGTGGGGCTCGCAGCTCGCCGGCACGCTCCCGCGGCCCCGCTTCGACGGGGTGGTCGGCGTCTGGTACGGCAAGGCGCCCGGCGTCGACCGCGCGGCCGACGCGATCCGGCACGGCAACTTCGTCGGCGCCGATCCGCGCGGCGGGGTGCTCGCGCTGTGCGGGGACGACCCGGGCTGCAAGTCCTCCACGCTCCCGAGCGCGTCCGAGCAGCTGCTGGCCGCGCTGCGGGTGCCCGTGTTCGCGCCCGGCAGCGTGCAGGAGGCGCTGGATCTGGGCCGCCATGCGATCGCGTGCTCGCGCGCGTCCGGCCTGTGGTCGGCGCTGAAGATCGTCACGAACGTCGCCGACGCGGTCGGGACCGTCGAGGTCGGGCTCGACCGCGTGCGGCCGCAGACGCCCCTGCTCGAGTGGAACGGCGCGCCGTACGTGCACCGTCCGTCCGCGCATCTGCTGGCGCCGCCGTCGTTGGAGATGGAGCGCACGCTCGTCGAGGTGCGGCTGGAGCTGGCGAAGCGGTACGCCCGCCTCAACGCGCTCAACCGCGTCGTGCACGACGCGCCCGGCGCGCGGCTCGGGATCGTCGCCGCCGGCGCGACGGCGCACGACGTGCGGCGCGCACTCGCGGACCTGGGGCTGGGCGACCGCGCACCCGTGCGCCTGCTGCAGCTGGGCCTGCTGTGGCCGCTCGACGACGAGGCCGTGCGGGCGTTCGCGCGCGGGCTCGACGAGCTGCTCGTGATCGAGGAGAAGGGCCCGTTCCTCGAGCGGCTCGTCAAGGACGCGCTCTACGGCGGACCGGACCAGCCGCGCGTGCTGGGCCAGTGCGACGAGTGCGGCGCGCCGCTCGTGCCGGGGCACGGCGCGCTCGACGCGGACGCGATCGCACGGGTCGTCGGCGGGCGGCTGCTGGCGCGCGCGGTCGAGCGCGCGAACGGGTCCGCGAACGGACGGCTGGCGAACGGACACGACGCTGAGGCGCTCGCGTGCGCGCGCGAGCGCCTCGATCAGCTCGACGCCGTCGCGACGCGACCGGCTCCCGAGCTGGGCGCGGCGCGCACGCCGTTCTTCTGCTCGGGCTGCCCGCACAACAGCTCGCTGGCGGCGGACGACGACGCGATCGTCGGCGCCGGCATCGGCTGCCACACGATGGTGCTGCTCGCGCCGCACGGCCACGGCGACGTGCGCGGCATCACCCAGATGGGCGGCGAGGGCGCGCAGTGGATCGGCGCCGCGCCGTTCGCGGACGTGCCGCACTTCGCGCAGAACCTCGGCGACGGCACGTTCCACCACTCCGGCTCGCTCGCGATCCGCGCCGCCGTCGCCGCGGGACTGAACGTCACGTACAAGCTGCTGTTCAACGGCACCGTCGCGATGACGGGCGGCCAGGACGTGCCGGGCGGAATGGACGTGCCGGCGCTCGCGCGCAGCCTGCTCGCCGAGGGCGTCAGACGGATCGTCGTCACGAGCGAGGATCCGGGCCGCTACGACGGCGTCGCGCTGCCGGACGGCGTCGAGCTGCGCGACCGCTCGACGCTGCTGCGCACGCAGCGCGAGCTCGCGCAGGTCCCGGGCGTCACCGTCCTGATCCACGACCAGGCGTGCGCGGCCGAGCTGCGCCGCGCGCGCAAGCGCGGCACAGCCCCCGAGCCGCCGCAACGCGTGCTGATCAACGAGCGCGTCTGCGAGGGCTGCGGCGACTGCGGCGAGACGTCCGGCTGCCTGTCGGTCGAGCCGGTCGAGACGGAGTACGGGCGCAAGACGCGCATCAACCAGTCCTCGTGCAACAAGGACTACTCG
>DASVFS010000139.1:0-4234 GCA_036379915.1 Conexibacter sp.
GCCGGCCGGCGACGCTCAGGCGTAGCGCAGCGTCTCGACCAGCAACGGCTCGACGAGCTCGCGCGGCCAGCGCACCCCGATGCCGCGGCTCGGGAGAGTCACGTGCAGCTCTCCGTCGTGCGTGAGCATCTCCCTGGCGCCGATGATCGTGACGCCGCTCACCTTGCCGTCGGCGTCGAAGAAGACGACGTCGCCCTCCAGCGAGTCGTCATCGTCGTCCGCTTGACGTGGCGGGCCGGCCGAGAGATAGAGGACGTCGGCCGCTTCGTCGTAGCCGAAATGGTCGATGAACGCGTCGCGCACCTGGAGCTGTCTTGCGCGTTTGCTGTCGATCTCGATCACAGTCGCACCTTTCCTCGCCCGAACGCAGTGATGATCGTCGGGTCCACCGGGCGCCAGTCCACGACGACGAACATCCAGCGCGTCGGTCCCATGCCGGGCCGCCAGTAGCGCCACCGGCCACAGGTCGAGTCGGCCGTGATCGCACGAGGCTGCGTCACAGCGTCGAGAACCTCTTCCATGAACGGCGCAAGCTCCGGATGACGCGTGAGTACATGCGCCCATCGTCCCGACGTGAGGACGACTCGTCTACCCCAAGGATCTGTGGTCGCGCACGGCAGCACCGCGGGCGACCGTACGGCCGAACTGCGCGCGCGAAGGCGAATGCGCGACGGTTGGTGCGCGGTCTACGCAGCGGCGCCGCAGAGCTGCGGCGCCGGGTGTGGAAGCGGCGTCAGACGGCGCCGCCGGCGGCGGCGGGGGCGGTCGGGTCGGAGCCGCCTTCGCCGGGCTGCTCGCGCGCGAGCCAGTCCTCGATGTCCATCGGCCGCTCGGCGAGCCGCTCGACGACGGTCAGCAGGTCGTGCATCGAGGAGACCTCCTCGACCTGCTCCTTCAGGAACCACTGCATGAACTGCTCGCTCTGGAAGTCGCCCTCCTCGCGCGCGATCCCGACGAGCGCGGCGATCTGGTCGCTCACGCGCTTCTCCTGGTCGAGCGCGAGCGCGACCGGCGCGACGACGTCGGCGAACGTCGTCTCGGGCGCGGCGACGCCCGGGATCGCCGCGTCCGCGTCGGCGTCGAGCAGGTACTGCACCATCATCATCGCGTGGTTGCGCTCCTCGAGCGCCTGCGCGTAGAAGAAGGCGGCCAGCCGCGGAAGCGTCTCGCTGTCGTAGTAGACCGCGTTCGCGATGTACTGCTGGGAGGCCGCGAACTCGTAGGCGATCTGCTCGTTCAGACGCTCGACGAAGCGGGTGGCTGCCATGGTGCTCCTCAGGGTTGCGGGACCGTTCGATCCTAATGAACGTCGCGTACGTCGGTATCCTGCGCAGCCATGCCCACGTGCCTCGTGACCGGTGGAGCGGGATTCCTCGGCTCGCATCTGTGCGACGAGCTGCTGCGCCGCGGCCATCGCGTGATCTGCGTCGACAACCTCGAGACCGGCTCGCTCGCGAACATCGCGCACATCCGCCGCCCCGAGTTCGTCCACCTCAACGTCGACATCATCGAACCGTACGAGGTCGACGAGCCGGTCGACTTCGTGTACCACCTCGCCTCGCCGGCGTCCCCGATCGACTACCTGCGGCTGCCGCTGCACACGCTCAAGGTCGGCTCCTATGGGACGCATCACACGCTCGGCCTCGCGAAGAAGCACCGCGCGCGCTTCCTGCTCGCCTCCACGAGCGAGGTCTACGGCGACCCGCAGGTGCACCCGCAGCCGGAGTCCTACTGGGGTCACGTCAACCCGATCGGGCCGCGCGGCGTCTACGACGAGGCGAAGCGCTACGCCGAGGCGCTCACGATGGCGTACCACCGCCAGCAGGGCGTCGACACGGCGATCATCCGCATCTTCAACACGTACGGCCCGCGCATGCGCCCGCACGACGGCCGCGCGATCCCGACGTTCCTGCGTCAGGCGCTGCAGGACCGGCCCATCACCGTCTTCGGCGACGGCTCGCAGACACGCTCGTTCTGCTTCGTCTCCGACCTCGTCCGCGGCATGATCGCGCTCGCCGAGTCGGGGTACAACCATCCCGTGAACGTCGGGAACCCGAACGAGTTCACGCTGCTCGAACTGGCCGAGGCCGTCGTCGCGGTCACCGGCTCCCGCTCGGAGATCGTGTTCGAGGCGCTTCCGACCGACGACCCGCAGGTGCGCCAGCCCGACATCGCGCTCGCACGCGAGGTGCTCGACTGGGAGCCGGAGGTCGAACTGCGCGAGGGCCTGCGCCGCACGATCGACGAAGCCGGCGTGGAAGCGCTCGTCGGCATGCCGAAGTAGGCGAGACCCCGCAACAACGGCGGCGCGCTTCCGTTAGAGGCGCTGGAGGCATTCGACCAGGTGGCGAACGGCGCACTCGATCTCGACGGACGGCAGACCGCGCCGGCGGTCCTGCCCGACCGCGACGTACGCCGCAAGCGCCCGCCGGCGCTGTCGTTCCTGCTGCGGATGGCGACGCTGCGCAAGGCGCTGCGGGTGCTGTCGCTGCTGGCGCTCGACTTCGCCGGCGTGTGGGCCGCCCTGTTCACGGCGCTGCTGCTGAAGGCGCTCGTGAAGGGCGGCTTCGGGCTGGAGCAGGCGGCGAGGTTCGCGTCCGGTCAGACGCAGGACTTCCTCGCCTTCGCCTACCTGCTGACGGTGCTGCTGTTCGCGCGCTCGGACCTCTACGCCGAGCGCTCGCGCCGCCCCGGCCTCACGCGCATCGTCGCGTGCCTCTTCCAGGTCACGATCGTGGCGCTCGTGTTCTCGGTCGCGAGCGGGCACTCGTTCTCCAGCTACTACATCTTCTACGGCTCGCTCGCGCTCGCGATCGTGACGGTCTCGCTGCTGCGGGCGCTGCACACGTGGGTGACCGGCTGGCTGCTCGCACGCGCGGGCTACGCGCGCCGCACGCTGCTCGTCGGCAGCGGCCGCCACCTCGACCAGGTCGCGCACGCGCTCGCCGACTCGCCGCACGGCGGCATCCAGCCGGTCGGCTACGTGTCGCTGACGCCGCGCCCGGACAACGGCCTGCGCTCGCTCGGCGAGCTGGCGGAGCTGCCGGAGATCCTCGCCGAGCACCGCGTGCAGGACGTGATCATCGCCGACCCCGACTTCCCGCAGGAGCAGGCGGTCGAGCTCGTGGACGTGTGCCACGTGCGCGGCGTCGAGGTGCACGTCGCGCCCTCGACGATGGGCATCCTCACGCAACGCGCCGAATTCGTCCCCGGGCAGTCGCTGCCGCTGTTCACGCTGCGCCCGCCGGTGTTCGAGGGCGTCGACTTCGCGATCAAGCGGACGTTCGACGTGATCGGCGCGACGCTCCTGCTGCTGGCGCTGTCGCCGCTGCTCGCCGCGATCGCGCTCGCGATCAAGCTGACCTCGCGCGGGCCCGTGCTGTACCGCTCCGCGCGGCCGGGCATGGGCGGGGCGCCGTTCGACTGCCTGAAGTTCCGCACGATGCGCGAGGACGCCGAACACTCGCAGGCGGAGCTCGAGGCGCTCAACGAGATGGACGGCGCGCTCTTCAAGATCAGAGACGACCCGCGCACCACGCCGGTCGGCCGTCTGCTGCGCCGCTTCTCGCTCGACGAGCTGCCGCAGCTCGTCAACGTCGTGCGCGGCGAGATGTCGCTCGTCGGGCCGCGCCCGCTGCCGCTGCGCGACTTCGCGCAGCTCGAGGAATGGCACAAGAAGCGCTACCTCGTGCTGCCGGGGATCACCGGCCTGTGGCAGGTGTCGGGGCGCGCCGAGCTCGACTTCGACGACCTCGTGCGGCTCGACTTCCTCTACCTCGAGCGCTGGTCGGTCGCGCTCGACCTCGTGATCCTGCTGAAGACCGTTCCCGCGGTGCTGATGCGGCGCGGGGCGTTCTGACTCAGCGACGGCGCACGAGCGCCGCACGCACCCCGCTGCGCAGCTCATGGGTGCTGCACGGCTTCGGCAGATAGCCGTCGAGGTCGCGGCCGGCCGCGCCGCGTCGCGGCGCCTGCGCGGTCATCAGCAGGACCGGCAGGTCGCACGTGCGCGGGTCGGCGCGCAGCCGTCGCGCCACGTCCCAGCCGGTCAGCTTCGGCGTCATCGCGTCGATCACGCAGACGTCCGGGTGCTCGGCGAGGGCGCGCGCGATCGCCTCTTCGCCGTCGCGCGCCACGAGCACTTCGAAGCCGGCGCGACCGAGCCGCAGCGCGGTCTGCGCGAGCGTCTGCTCGTCCCCGTCGGCGACCAGCACCCGTGGCCGCCCGTGCGCTT
>DASVFS010000140.1:0-2008 GCA_036379915.1 Conexibacter sp.
ATATGACCGTCAGGGGCGTCGTTGGCGCGCCCGCCCAACGAACCCGAGGCATGCGGAGCCCGTCATGAAGATCACATCGTCGTCCAGCGGTACGCGCAGCGAAGCCACCGGCCAGGCGCCGGCCGCGGCCGACCGCAAGTCCGCCTCCGGGTCGCCGGCTACCGCCGGCAAGGGCACCGAGCAGGACTCGATCACGCTCTCCCCGCTGTCGTCGGAGCTCGCCGCCCTCGAGGCGAGCCTCGCCACGCACGGCGAGGTCGACGCGGGCAAGGTCGAGGCGATCCGCCAGGCGATCCTCGACGGGCGCCTGTCGGTGGACTCGGCCGCGGTCGCCGACAAGATGCTCGCCGCGGCCGCGGCGTGGCTCGGCAAGACCTCCTGATGACCGACCGCGCGCTCGACGACGCGATCGCGGCCGAAGCGGCCGGCATCGACGCGCTCGCGGCCGTGCTCGCCGAGGAAACCGCGGCGCTGTGCGCCTGCGACGTCGAAGCGGTCGAGCGCACCGCGGCGCGCAAGCTCGATCTCGTCCGCGACATCGAGCGTCTTAGCGCCACGCGCCGCGCGCTAACCGCGCGCCTGTCCGATCGCGCGACGGCCGCGCCCTTGCTCGCGGCGCTGGTCGCCTGCGCTGCCGAAGCCAGCCGCGTCAACGCGCTCAACGGCCGGCTGATCGATCGCCACCAGCAGTACGTGGCGCGCTCGCTCGCGGCGCTGCGCGGCGCGGCCGGCGGCGCCGCCGTCTACGGTCCGGACGGCCAGTCGCCGCTCGCGACGACGTCACGCCCGCGCGCCCTCGCCTGACGACGCTCACGCGTGCCGCTGCGGCCGCTCGTTGAGCTGCAGCCAGTAGCGCACCAGCGCCGACAGCGTGCCGATCAGCTCGCCGTACTCGACCGGCTTGACGATGTAGCTGTTGGCGCCGGCGGCGTAGCTCGCCTCGATGTCGCGCCGCTCGCGCGACGACGTCAGCACGACGACCGGCTGCAGGCGCGTGCGCATGTCGCCCTTGATCCTGCGCAGCACCTCGTGGCCGTCGACGCGCGGGATCTTGAGGTCGAGCAGCACCACGCGCGGCAGCGCGGCGTCGCCGCGGCCGGCGTAGCTGCCGGTGCCGAACATGAAGTCGAGCGCGACGACGCCGTTGTCGACGTGCGCGACGTTGAGCGCGACGTTGGCCTTGCGCAGCGCGCGCAGCGTGAACTCCGCGTCGTCGGGGTTGTCCTCGACGAGCAGCACGTCGATGGCGTCGTCGCTCATGCCTCGAGCGCCCGCAGCGGTGCGGGCGCCGCCTTGGGCAGCGTGAAATGGAATGTCGTACCCTCGCCCGGCCACGACTCGGCGCGCACGCGGCCGCCGTGGCGCTCGACGATCCGCCGCACGATCGCGAGACCGACACCGACGCCCGGGTAGCTCTCGTTCGCGTGCAGGCGGCTGAACACGCCGAACAGGTTCGCCGCGTCGGCCATGTCGAAGCCTACGCCGTTGTCGCGCACGTGGTAGGTGATCTCGCCGTCGCCGTCGCTCGCGCCGATCCACACCCGCGGCGCCGCCTCGCGCGACGAGAACTTGAATGCGTTCGACACGAGGTTGATCCACGTCTGGCGCAGCATCGCCGCGTCGCCGCGGACCGGCGGCAGCGCGTCGAACGTCACGTCCGGCGCGCGCGGGCCGTATTCCTCGGCGACCTCGGCGACCGCGCTCTTGGCGAGCGCCGCCATGTCGACGTCGTCGCGCGCGGACTCGGCGCGCGCCAGCCGCGAGAACTCGAGCAGGCCGTCGATCAGCCGTCCCATGCGCGCAGCGTTGCGCTCGATCTTCTCGAGCAGCGCGTTGCCGTCGGGCGACAGCCGCGCCACCTCCTCCTCGCGCATGATCGCGGCGAAGCCGTTGATGGCGCGCAGCGGCGCGCGCAGGTCGTGCGAGATCGTGTAGGTGAATGCCTGCAGCTCGTCGATCGTGCGCGTCAGCTCCTCGGTGCGCTCGGTGATGTGCTGCTCGAGCTCGT
>DASVFS010000141.1:0-8557 GCA_036379915.1 Conexibacter sp.
ATCACCAGCTCGGCATCCTCGCCCAGGAGCGTTGGCGGCTGGACGAGGCCGAGTACTGGTACAGACGCGCGCTCGACATCAAGCAGCAGCTCGGCGACCAGCCGGGGCTGGCGGCCACCTATCACCAGCTCGGCATCCTCGCCCACCGTCGGCGACAGCCGGACGAGGCCGAGACCTGGCACCGACGGGCGCTCGCGATCGAGGAGCAGCTCGACAACCAGCCGGGGGTGGCGGTGACGTTCGGCCAACTCGGAGGGCTCGCCCTGGATCGCGAGCGACTGGACGAGGCCGAGACCTGGTACAGACGCGCCCTCGACATCAAGCAGCAGCTCGGCGACCAGCCGGGGACGGCCAACAGCTACCGCCAGCTCGGCATCGTCGCTCAGCTGAGAGGGCGGCTGGACGAGGCCGAGACCTGGTACCAACGCGCCCTGGCGATCGACGAGCAGCTCGACAACCGACCCGGGATGGCGGCGTCGTTCGGCCAGATCGGCCTGCTGACGGAGGTCCGCGGACGAGACGACGAGGCACTCGCGTGGACGGTGCGGTGCGTGGCGCTGTTCGACGAGTTCCCACATCCGGCGGCCGGGCCCGGGGCGCACCACCTCGCACGGCAGACGGCGAAGCTCGGCATCGATGCGCTGGCGCGCTGTTGGCAGGACGTCACCGGACGACCGCTGCCGGACGCCGTGCGGGAGTTCGTCAGCACGCCGCCTTCGCCGAGCGATCCGGAAGAGGTACTCGACTGACCGGTGCGGCTCAGGCGCCGCGCGCCTCCAGCCCCTTTCATGCGGGTGGAGGGATTCGAACCCACAGTGGCCTCTACCTGGCCACCGGCTCCTAAGGCCGGCGCGTCTACCGTTTCGCCACACCCGCAACTGCACCGTAGCGGAGCGCGGGGATTGTAGGCTCCGGGGTCGATGGAGGCGGGCTACGTGATCGAGCGGCCCAACCGCGAGAAGGCGTCGTCGAAGACGACGCGCGCGATCGTCGTCGGCCTGCTGCTGATCTCGGCGGCGCTGATGCTCGTCGTGATGCTCGGCGGCTGGTCCGCGCTGCAGAGCGGCGCGGCGCTGCAGCTCGCCTACGTCGTCGTCTACGTCGGGATGGCGTACTACGTCGCGCAGTGGAACCGCGGCCCGCTGCCGGTCGCCGCGGCGCTCGCGATCATCCTCGGGATCTTCGCCGTGATCGCCGGGCCCGAGTGGTTCCAGCGCGACAAGGACGGCTTCTCCACGCCGGACTCCGCGTTCGGCTCGACCGGCCTCGACTCGGCGACGCTCGGGACGATCACGCTGCTGCTCGTGCCGCTGCAGGCGCTGCTGATCTTCTTCTCGATGCAGGGCTTCCGGCAGGACTGGCACGTCGAGGTGGAGCGGCCCGTCGGGCGGCTCGACCGCGGCGCGCGCGCCGTCTGACGCGCCGCTACGGCGCCAGCACCAGCTTGCGGTGCGCGCTGCGCTGCACGCGCTCCCACGCTTCCGCGACCTGCGCGAGCGGCAACCGCTCGACCTCGACCGCGAGCCGGCCGCCGACCGCGTGCTCGACGAGCGTGCGATAGGCGTCGCGACGGACGTCGGGCGGGACCAGGTAGTTCATGTAGCCGAGCAGGTCGAGGTGGCGGCCGCGGATCGGGACGGACGCGAACGTCGCCTCCGCGCCGGCCGACTGGCCCAGCTGCACGAGCCGCCCGCCGACGCCGAGCGCCGCGAGTGCCGCCGCGGCCGGCGCGCCCCACAGCGGATCGTGGACGACGTCGACGTCGCCGCCGGCCGCCTCCCGGAACGCCTGCGTGAGCGGCTCGCCGGGCGCGACGGCGCCGAGGTCCACGACGGCATCGGCGCCCAGCTCCCGTGCACGCTCGAGCATCGCGCGGTCGCGGCCGGCCGCCACGACCCGTCCGGCGCCGAGCAGCCGCGCCGCCTGCACCGCGAGCTGGCCGACGATGCCCGTCGCGCCGAGCACGAGCACCGTCTCGCCCGGCTGCAGGCGCGCGCGCCAGGCGAGCGGCAGCCAGGCGGCGAGCCCGGACACGCCGAGCGCGACGGCGACGCCGTCGTCGATCGCGTCCGGCAGCTCGACCGGCTCCTCGACGCCCACCAGCGTCCGCTCGGCGAACGCGCCGAACGGCGCCACGGAGCCGCCGAAGTAGACGCGCCGCCCGTCGCCCACGACCCGTCCGACGCCCTCGCTGCCCACGACGGACGGCAACGGCGGCGGGCCGGAGACGAACGTGCCGGACGCCTTGCGCACGTCGACCGGGTTGACCCCGGCCGCCGACACCTCCACGACGAGCTGCCCGTCGCCCGCGACGGGGTCGTCGAACGGCTCGTACGACGGCGTCTCGCCGTACGCGTGCAGGACCGCGGCGTGCATGGCCCTGCACGCTAGCGTCAGCGCGCCGTGCAGCGCACCTTCGCGTCGGCGGTCGCACGAGCCGTCTGCCCCGTCGGCCCGTCGACGAAGTCGAACACGCCGTGCAGCGGCAGCCGCGGGCACGTGCGCGCCTTCAGGTAGCTGTACGCGACCCCGTGCCTGCGCACCACGCCCGTCACCGTCAGGTCGAAGTCCTGGACCGCGACCCACACGCCGTCGAGGATCTGCTGCAGCTGCGGCGGGTCGGCGATCGTCAGCTTCTCCCCGTATCTGCCGTGCAGCTGCTCGAGCGGCGCCTCGAACGACTCGTTGATGTAGGCGGGCAGGAACGTCTGGACGTTGAGCGTGATCGCTCTGCCGCGACGGCTGTTGAACGCGGTCACGTGGCCGGTCGCGGTGATGCCGAGCTGGTTCGCCCGCGCCGTGACCGTGCCGCTGCCGATCTGCGAGCCCTTCGGACAGCGTCGGATGTTGCCCTTGAAGCGCTCGATCCGCCGCGCGCTGCACGACGGGAACAGCTGGCCGTTCGTGCCGGCGTGGTCGGGGAAGTACACGACCGCCCGCCGGATCGTGAACGGGTCCGCCGCCGGCGGGTCCGTCGCGAAGCGCGCGTGGACGTGGAAGACGGCCGGCGCCACCCCGCTCCCGCGCTGCTGCGTGAGGTGCGCCTCTCCGCGCAGCCGCACGAGCGGTGACGCGGCCTGCGCCCGCGCGCCGCCGAGCAGCCCGGCGACCGCGATCGCCACGACCGTGCACACCGTCTCCGTCATGACCAGCGCCTCTCCGAACCGCTTCATGGCACGCTCCTGTCCGTGTGGGAGGAGTGTCGAGTCCACCGCCGCCGCTCGCCACCGGGCGAGCACCCGAAGATCGGCCCTGAGATCCGATGAGCGCGCTGCTGGAGCGCGAACGGGAGCTGACGGAGCTCGACGCCGCGATCGCCGGCGCCTGCGCGGGCGCCGGCTCGCTCGTCGTGATCGAGGCGCCCGCCGGGCTCGGCAAGACGCGGCTGCTGCAGACGGCGCGCGAGCGCGCGGACGTCGCCGGGATGCGCGTGCTCGCCGCCCGCGCGACGGAGCTCGAGCGCGACTTCCCGTTCGCGCTCGTGCGCCAGCTGTTCGAGCCGGCGCTCGCCCCGCTCGACGCGGCCGCGCGCGAGACGCTGCTGGAGGGCGCCGCCGGCGCGGCGCGCGGCGCGCTCGGGATCGCCGACGAGAGGGCGTCCGTCGACAGCTTCGCCGTGCTGCACGGCATCTACTGGCTGGCCGCCGCGCTCGCGGACCAGCAGCCGCTGCTGCTCGCCGTGGACGACGCGCATTGGTCCGACGCGGCGTCGCTCGACGGCCTCGGCTTCCTGCTGCCGCGGCTGGAGGAGCTGCCGCTGCTGCTCGTGCTCGCCTGCCGCCCCGACGCGGCCGGCGCCGGGAAGCTCGCGCGGATCGCGACCGACTCGCAGGCGCGGCGGCTCACGCCGCGCGTCCTCAGCCCGGGAGCGGCGGGCGCGCTGCTCGCGGAGCAGCTCGGGCAGGCGCCCGCGGCGACGTTCGCCGCGACCTGCCACGAGCTCAGCGGCGGAAATCCGTTCCTGCTGTGCGAGCTGGCGCGGACGCTCGCGACCGAGCGGATCGCTCCCGCGGCGGAGCAGACCGAGCGGGTACGCGAGCTCGCGCCCGAGCGCGTCAGCCGCACCGTGCAGGTGCGGCTCGCGCGGCTCTCGGTCGCGGCGCAGGCGGTCGCGCGAGCCGTCGTCGTGCTCGGCGACGACGCCGACGGCCGACTCGTCGCCGCGTTCGCCGAGCTCGACGAGGCCGTCGTCGCGCGCGCGGCCGACGAGCTGCGCGCCGCCGCGATCCTCGACCCGGATGCGGCGCTGCGCTTCATCCATCCGCTCGTGCGCACGGCGCTCGACGCCGAGCTGCCGGCCGGGGAGCGCGCCGGGGCGCACGCGCGCGCGGTGGAGCTGCTGCGCGCACGCGGCGCGAGCGCCCAGCGGCTCGCCACGCATCTGCTCGCCACCGACGCGCGCGGTGATCGCGCGGCCGCGCAGACGCTGCTGGAGGCGGCGTGGGCAGCGCTCGCGAGCGGCGCCCCGCGCTCGGCCACCGCCTACCTGCGCCGCGCGCTGCACGAGCCGGCGCCCGACGACCTGCGCCCGCGGATCCTCAGCTCGCTCATCACCGCCGGGATCCGCGCGTCCGATGCGGAGCTGTTCGCGTCCGTCCTGCCCGAGGTCCTGAGCGCGCTGGAGCAGGATCCGTCGTTGCGGGTGCGGTGGGGGCCCAAGCTGACGATCTGGATGATCCTCAACGGCCGTGCCGGCGATGCGCAGGCGCTGCTCGAACATGCGATCGAGACGGCAGACGAGCAGGGCGACACCGACGCCGCCTTCCGCCTGGAGGCGCAGCTGAACCTGCTGGCGAGGCGATCGCTGCCCGCGGCGCGGGCGCGGCTGCTGCCGTACCTGGACCGGATTCCGCCGGACGGGCCGAGCGCACGCCTCGCCGCGGCGCTCGAGTCGGAGTGGCATACGTTCGACGGCACCGCCGGGGATGCGGTTGCGGCGGCGCGACGAGCGCTGGCGCACGAGGGCCGCATCTTCATCGAGCAGCCGGAGTTCTTCTCGCCCGGCCGACCGGTGCTCGCGCTGCGCTACGCCGACCAGGTCGACGAGGCGAAGCGCGCCGCCGACCGGGCGCTCGCCTACGCGCGACAGCGCGGCGCGATGCCCGAGCTGGTCGCGGCGTTGTGGATGCAGGGCGCACTGGCGTGGTGGCGCGGCGACCTCGCCGTGGCCGAGGCGGACGTCCGTCACGCCTTCGACGTCGCCCGCCTGGGCCGGCTGGCACCCGCCGAGCAGGTCGCGCGTGCGCTGCTCGCCGGCGTGCTCGTCCTGCGCGGCGAGCTCGATGCCGCAGAGCGGGAGATCGAGGCGGGCGGCCTGACAGGGCACGTCCCGGAGGTCTTCGTCTTCTCGATCGTGCTGGCTGCACGCGGCCAGCTGCGCTTCGAGCAGGGTCGGCTCGACGAGGCGGCGGCGGACCTGCTGGAGCTGGACCGCCTGTCGAAGGGGTGGGGCGTGATCGGCGCGCCCGCGCCGCCCGCGCGCATCTGCGCCGCGCGCGTGCTCGCCGCGGTCGGGGAGCACGAGCGGGCGCGCGCGAAGGCGGAGGCGGCGCTCGCTCACGCCCGCCGCTGGGGCGCCCCGACGCTGCTCGGGCATGCGCTTCGCACGCTGGCGATGACGGCCGAGGGCGCCGAGCGCCTCACGGCGTTGGAGGAGGCCGTCGCCGTGCTCGAGGACTCGCCGGCGCAGCTCGTGCGCGCGGAGGCGCTCGCCGATCTCGGCGCCGCGCTGCGCCGCGCCAACCGCCGCGCCGACGCCCGCCCGCTGCTGCGCGAGGCGCTCGCGCTCGCGCGCCGCTGCGGCGCCGGCGGCGTCGCCCGCCGCGCCTCCGACGAGCTGGCCGCGACCGGCGAGAGGGTGCGCCGCTGGACGCCGATCGGCGTCGAGTCGCTCACGCCGAGCGAGCGGCGAGTCGCCGAGCTGGCCGCGAGCGGCATGACGAACCGCCAGCTCGCGCAGACGCTGTTCGTGACCGTCAAGACGATCGAGGCGCACCTCGCCGCCACCTACGACAAGCTCGGGATCCGCTCGCGGCGGGAGCTGCCCGCGGCGCTCGAGCCCGATGCGGCGGGCGGGAGTCGAACCCGCACGTCCGTGAGGACAGTCGCTTTTGAGGCGACCGCGTCTGCCATTCCGCCACCGCCGCGGTGACGGCGTTCAGTCTACGGCGCGCCGCCGCCGACGAGCGCGAGCAGCTCGTCGGCGAACGCGGGCGGGGCGGCGAGCAGGCCCCACGGCAGGCCGTCGGCGGCGGGCAGCTCGCGCAGCTCCAGCCCGGCGCGCGCGCACAGCAGCGCGCCGGCCGCCACGTCCCACGCCTGCACGCCGCGCTCCCAGTAGGCGTCGAGGCGGCCGAGCGCGGTCCACGCGAGGTCGAGCGCGGCGCTGCCGCCCCTGCGCACGTCGCGCACGCGCGGGAGCAGCCGCGGCAGCACCTCGGCCTGCCGCGCCCGCACGCCGGCGTCGTAGGCGAAGCCGGTCGCGACGAGCGCGACGTCGAGCGTCGTCGCGCGCGGGCGGGACCCGTCCCCGCCGCCCGGCGCTGGCGCGCCGTCGCGCAGCAGCGGCCCGGAGCGCGTCGCGCTCACCTCCTCGCCGCGCAGCGGGTCGAGGATCACGCCCGCGAGCGTCGCGCCGGCGGCGTCCTCCGCCGCCACGCTCACCGACCACTGCGGATAGCCGAACAGGTAGTTGGCGGTGCCGTCGAGCGGGTCGACGACCCAGCGCACGCCGCCGCTCTCATCGGTGCCGGCGGTCTCGCCGCCCTCCTCGCCGAGGATCGCGTCGCCCGGCCGCCGCTGCGCGAGCAGCGCGCGGATCGCCGCCTCCGCCGCGCGGTCGGCGTCGCTGACGGGGTCGGTCGCGCTCGTCTTCGTCGCGAGCCCCTCGGCCGCGCGCTCGTAGCGCGCCAGCAGCTCTCCCGCCGCGGCGCGCGCGGCCGCGCGCGCGACGTCGAGCAGCTCGGCCTCGAGGACGGCGCCGTCGCTCACGCCGCGAGCGGCGGACGCCGGTCGGCCCACGGGCGCGCCGCCTCGAGCTGCGCGGACAGCGCCAGCAGCGTCGCCTCGTCGCGCGGGCGGCCGACGAGCTGCACCGCGAGCGGGACGCCCTCCGGCGTGAAGCCGGCGGGGAGCGACGCGGCCGGCTGGCCGGTGACGTTCCACGGCGGCGTGTACGGCGTGTAGCGGGCGACGCCGTTGAACGTCCAAATCGCGCCGCGACCCTCGTATCTGCCGATCGGCAGCGGCAGGCCGGCGGTGCCGGGCGTCAGCAGCACGTCGTGGTCCTGCAGGACGCGGTTCAGCCGCTCGGTCGTGGCCGCCTCGTGCGCGCGCGCCCGCGCGACGACCGCGTCGGGCAGCGTCCGCCCGATCCGCGCCATCGCGCGCGTACGGCGCTCGAGCCGCCGCGGGTGTGCGAGCTCGGCGGCGTCGTCGGCGACGCCGCGCAGGTAGCGCGGGACGATGTCGCCGAGCAGGTCCGCGTACGGGACGCTGACCTGCTCGACCGTGTGCCCGAGCGAGCGCAGCAGCGCGATCGTCTCCTCGTAGCCGCCACGCTGCTGCTTCGACAGCGGCGCGAACAGGAAGTTGTTCGTCGCGCAGGCGATCCGCAGGCGACCCGGCTCGCGGTCCGCCGCCTCGACCCACGTCCCCGGCGCGTCGCTCTCGAAGCGGTCGGCGACGACGTCCCACCACAGCGCGGTGTCGCGCACCGAGCGCGTCACGCAGCCGAGGTGCGTGAGCCCCTGCCACGAGATGTCGTACGGCGCGGTTGGGACGCGCCCGCGCTGCGGCTTGAGCCCGTAGAGCGCGCAGCAGGAGGCGGGGATGCGGATCGAGCCGGCGCCGTCGCTCGCGCTCGCGGCACCGACCAAGCCCGCGGCAACCGCCGACGCCGAGCCGCCGCTGGAACCGCCGGGCGAGCGGCCGAGGTCCCACGGGTTGCGCGTGATCCCCCACGTCGCCGACTCGGTGAACGGCCACTGCATCAGCTCCGGCACGTGCGTCTTGCCGAGCACGATCGCGCCCGCGCCGCGCAGCCGCGCGACGACCTCGGCGTCGGCGGCGGCCGGCCTGTCCTCGGCGCCGGAGCCCTTGCAGGTGACCTCGCCGGCGACGTCGGTGTCGTCCTTGATCAGGATCGGGACGCCCAGCAGCGGCCGCTCGTCGCCGGCGCCGCGGCGGCCGGCGGCCTGGTCGGCCTCCGCGAGCGCGCGCTCGGCGAAGACGACGCGGACCGCGTTCAGCTGCGGGTCGATCCGCGCGATCCGCTCCAGGTACAGCTCGACGAGCTCGCGCGCGGAGACCTCGCCGACGCGCACGAGCTCAGCCTGTCGGGCGATGCCGGCGAACGCGAGGTCGGTGCGGTCCATGACGGCGGAATCTACTGGCCGGCGGGGCGGTCGCGGCTCAGCCGAGCACCGGCATCACCGACGAGGCGGGCCGCGCCGCCATCTCGCGCCGGGCCGCGAGCCGCTCGAGCATCACGGCCGTGTCGGCGAACGCGACGCCGGTGAGGTGGTCCTCGCGCGCGGCGAAGTCGGCGACGATCGCC
>DASVFS010000142.1:0-5804 GCA_036379915.1 Conexibacter sp.
CCGGCGCGTCGCCGGCTCCGCCCATCGCGGCGGCGATCGCACGGGCCGCACGCACGCTCATCAGCAGCACGTTCCCGCCGGTGACGCCGTCGACGTAGTGGACGCTGACGGCGACGGCCGGGCCGTCCGCGAACGCGAAGCCGTTGAACGGGCTCTCGTCGGCCTGCACGACGCTGACGTCGCCACGCTCGACCGGCGCCGAGCAGATCGCGTCGAGCGCCTTCGCGACCGCCTCGGCGGTCGAGGCCCCGAGGCGCATCAGCGCCTCCGTCGTGACGGCGGGGTCGAGCGGGCTCACGCCGCGCCTCCCGGTCCGACGACCTGCACCGCGCGGCGCGTGCCGCTGCGGCCCGGCTGGGCGCGGTGGATCGGCACGTCCTCGGCGTACACGCCGACGCCCGCCTCGGCCGGCGCGCCGAGGCGCACGAGGTCGCCGGGCTCCAGCGCGAGCACCTCGTCGATCGCCAGCTCGACGTGCGCGACCTCGGCGCGCAGCACGACCTCCGCGCCCGCGACGGCACGCCGCACGGCGGCGGCGATGCGCGGGTCGGCGGCCTCGCTGCGCGTCTCGCGGCCGGCCAGCTCGTCGGCGACGGCGTCGATCGCGGACCACGGCACGAGCAGCGCGAGCGTCGAGGAGTGGCGGTCGATGCGCGCCTCGAACGTGAGCGTGAGCGTCGGGTCCGACACGGCGGTGACCTGCAGCCCCTCCATGTGCGTGTCGACGTCGCGCGCCTCCAGCGTCAGGCCCGCGAGGTCCTGCCACACGAGCGACAGGTGGTGCGTGAGCATCTCGAACAGGCGCCGCGTGAGCGCCCAGTCGATCTCGCTCAGCTTGCGCGCCTTCGGCGGCCGCTCGGGCGCGCCGCCGAGCAGGTGCTCGATCGTCAGCAGCACCAACGGCAGCTCGGCCGTCAGCAGCATGCGGGTGCCCACGGGCGACACCGCCAGCGCGGCGCCGACGGAGTCCTGCGGGAGCGCCGACTGCGCGCTCGACCACGGCAGCTGCGTCGTGTCGATCACCTCGAGCTCCAACGGCACGCGCAGCTCCGCCGACAGCCGCGTCGCGGCGGTCGTGCAGAACGCGTCCAGCGCGCGCACGATGCGGCGCTCGTGCTCGCTCGTGAACTTCGTCGGACGCGCGAAGTCGACGCTGCGCAGGCGGCGATTGCGCCGCGGATGCGCATGCGCGGCGGCGGCGTCGTCGGGCAGGTCGCCCTGCTGCGCCGCCTCGACGAGGGCGGCGACCTGGTCGTTGGTGAGAAGCTCGCTCATGACGTTTCGACCAGGTCATCGGCAAGGAAGTGCGGGTGCCACAGCGAAACCTCCACGCCGCCGGCCTCCTTCACGCTCACGCGCGCCTCGCCGACGCGCACGCGCACGGTGCGGCCGCGGTCGCCGCCGGTCGCGGCGGCGCGCACGCAGATCCCGGCGTCGGCGAGCGCGCTGCGCACCGCGGCCTCGTTGCGCGCGCCGAGGTCGAGTCCGGCGACGCCGGACTTCGAGCCCGTGAACATCTGCGCCCCGCCGGCCAGCACGGCGACCATCCGCTCGCGCTGCGCGCCGAGCCGCTCGATGCAGTCGAGCAGCGTCGGGACGGCGCGGTCGGCGAACTTCGCCGGCGCGCTGTAGGCGGCGTTCGCCGTCGGCAGCATCACATGCGCGAGCCCGGCGAACGCGCGGTCGCGGTCGACGAGCGCGACCCCCACGCAGGAGCCGAGACCCATCGAGACGAGCTCGTCCTCGGGCGTCGCCGAGACGGCCAGCTCTCCCATGCGCACGACCTTCACCGGACGTTCACCGGGTGGGCGGGACGGGGTCGAAGCCGAGGCGGCCGAGCAGCTCGGCGGCGCCGCCGACGGTCGGCAGCAGCAGGAACGACATCCCGCAGGCGGCCTCCTCGATCGTGAGCGTCGCGTCGAGCACGAGCGCGAGGTCGAGCTCGCCGACGGTCGCGGACAGCAGCGACGCGACGACCGCGCCGAGCATGTCGTACAGCACGTGCGGCGGCTGCGGGTCGAGCGCGAGCCCGGTCATCTGCGCGAACGCGCCGACGGCGGACGCGCCGAGCACGTTGCCGATCTCGCCGAGCGCGGAGTCGCCCAGCTCGCTGCGCGGCTCGACGCCGAGCATTTGGCAGAGGTTCGCCGCGCACTCGTAGGAGAACAGCAGCAGGACGATGATCTCGACGTCGCCGCCGCCGGCGCCGCCGGCCGAGCCGGTGGTCGGCAGCACGACGCTCGCGACCATCGCGTCGGGCTCGCCGACGGCGTCGAGCGCGTCGGCGAGCGGCAGCGCGAGCGCGCGTGGAACGGTCAGCTCGACGGGGCGACCGAGCATCTGCGCGAGCGCGGTGGCGGCGGTGCCCGAGCCGATCGACGCGAGCTCGCGCAACGCGTCGAGCTGTTGCTCGTCGTAGCGGGTGATCATGCGGTGACTCCTTCTGGTTGGCCGGGAGAGAGCGAGTCGCAGTCGAGCACCAGCGCGACCTGCCCGTCGGGCAGGACGGCGCCGGCGGCGGCGGACGCGCGCGGGCTGACGCTGCGCGGAAGACGGCGGGTGACGAGCTCGCGCTGCCCTTCGAGCGAGGAGACCGCGAGCGCGATGCGGCGGCCGTTGGCGGCGTTGAGGACGACCGCGTACCCAGGAGACGGCGTTCGCTGTCCGGTCACCGCAAGCGGAGACCTTCCGGCGACGTCACAGAGCGGCAGCAGCTCCCCGCCGAGCGGCAGCAGCGGCGCGCCGCGGACGGTGCGGACCTCGACCGCGTCGAGCCGCACGGTGCGCGCCACGCGTTCGAGCGGGATCGCGTAGGGCAGCTCGTCGACCGTCACGAGCAGCGCGGCGATCGACGCGAGCGTCAGCGGCAGGCGCAGACTCGCGACCGTTCCCTCGTCCGGCGTCGAGACGAGCGAGACCTCGCCGCCGAGCGCGCGCACGCCCTCGCGCACCGCGTGCATGCCGACGCCGCGACCGGACAGGTCGGTCGTCTCGGGCGCGGTCGAGAAGCCGGGCGCGAACAGCAGCTCGGCGGCGCCGGCCGCGTCGAGCGCATCCGCCGCCTCCACGTCGAGCAGCCCGCGCGCGACCGCGGTGTGCGCGATCAGCAGCGGGTCGATGCCGCGCCCGTCGTCGCGCACGGCGACGATCACGTGGCCGCCGGCGTGGCGCGCCGACAGCTCGAGCACGCCGGTCGGCGGCTTGCCCCCGGCGACGCGCTCGGCGGGCGTCTCGAGCCCGTGGTCGAGCGCGTTGCGCACGAGGTGCACGAGCGGGTCGCCGAGCGCGTCGACGACCGTGCGGTCGAGCTCGGTGTCCGCGCCCTGGAGGCGCAGCTCGACCTGCTTGCCGAGCCGCGCGGCGAGATCCCGCGCCACGCGGGGGAAGCGCAGGAAGACGGACTCGACCGGCACCATCCGCACGCGCGTGACGGTCTCCTGCAGGGCCTGCGAGGTGCGCGCGAGGCGCTGGACGGCCGGTCCGAGCGCGGGGACCGCGTCGACCGCCTCCGCCGCGAGCGCCTCGACGGTCGTGCGGTGCTGGACCAGCTCGCCCAGCAGGTGCAGCAGCTCGTCGAGCCGCTCGGCGTCGACGCGCACGCTCGCGCCGGCGCGCGGGGTCGCGCCGACGGCGGACGGCGCCGCGGGGCCGGCCGCGGCGGGGTCGCCGCACGGCTCGGCGCCGTCGATCGCGGGCAGCCGCTGCTCGCGCACGCGCACGTCGGCGAACTCGCCGACGGCCCGCGCGCTCTCCTCCAGGCTGGACGCCTCGGCACGGGTGGCGACCCACGCCTCGACGCGGCGCCCGGCGAAGCGCTCGACCATGTCGGGCGCCGGCACGCCGCCGACGAGGTCGCCGTGCGCGCGCAGCGCCTCGAACAGCATGAACGCGCGCACCGCCGGCATCTGGCACTCCTCGGCGAGGTCCGCGGCGACGTGCAGCAGCGCCTCGCCCGCGACCGGCTGCCGCGCCAGGTCCGGCAGCGCCACGTCGCCGTCGCGCGCCAGCTCCTGCGCGGGCGTGCGCTCGCGCGCCAGCAGCCGCAGCCGCTCGACGAGCGGCGCGGGGTCGAGCTCCGCGTCGGCGTCGCCCCCCTCGGCGATCCGCTCGACGGCGCCCTCGAGCGCGTCGAGGCACGCCGACAGCACGTCGATCGCGTCCGGCGGCAGGCCGCCGGAGCGCTGCCGCAGCAGCTCGAAGACGTCCTCCATCGCATGCGTGAGCTCGGCGATCGCGCCGAAGCCCATCGCCGCGCTCATGCCCTTCAGCGAGTGCGCGACGCGGAAGATCGTGTCGGCCGCGGGCCGGTCGTCGGGCGACGCCTCGATCCGCACGATCGCGAGCCCGAGCGTCTGCAGGTGCTCGCGCGCCTCGGCGAGGAAGGCGGGCAGGTACTCGTGCTGGTCAAGCACGGTGCCACCCCGCCGCCGCCGCGATCGCCCCGGGCAGCTCCTCGAGCGGCAGCACGGCGTTCGCGAGGTTCGCCTCCTCCACCGCCCGCGGCATGCCGTAGACGGTGCAGCTCGACTCGGCCTCGACGAGCACGCGGCCGCCGCGGCGGCGCACCTGCGCGGCGCCCTCGAGCCCGTCGTTGCCCATGCCGGTCAGCACGACCAGCACGGTGCGATGGCCGAACGCGCGGGCGGCGTCGAGGATCGTGATGTCCGCGCGCGGGCGCAGGCCGCCGATCTCGGGCGCGTCGCTGATCGCGGTCATGCCCGCGGCGGTGAGGCGCAGGTGCGCGCCGCCCGGCGCGACCAGCGCGACGCCCGGGTCGAGCAGGTCGCCGTCGCCGGCCTCGCGCACGCGCAGTCGCGCGGCCTTGTCGAGCCGTTGCGCGAGCGGGCCGGTGAAGCCGCTCGGCAGGTGCTGGACGATCACCGTGCCGGCGCCGAGCGGCGCGGGCAGCCTGGGGACGAGCTCGCCGAGCGCGCGGGGGCCGCCGGTCGAGGCGGCGATCACGACGACGCGGCGCGACGGGGAATCGGCTCCCACCCGCCCGGACATCTCACGCCGCCAGCTCGTCGCCGTCGAGCAGCAGCACCAGCCGATCGCCCACGCGCGCGATGCGACCCTCGCCGGACGGGACCGGCTCGAGCTGCGACTCCTCCACGCGCAGCACCTCGACGACGTCGTCGACGAGCACGCCGATCGGGTCGCCGTCGGCCTCGACGATCACGAGCTTGGCCGCGTCGCCGCGGGCAGCGGTCACGCCGAGCCGGACGGCCAGGTCGTGCACCGGCACGAGCCGACCGCGCAGGCTGATCACGCCGAGCATCCACGGCAGGTCGCTGGCGACCGGCCGCGGCTCGGTGAAGCGGACGATCTCGCGCACGAGCTCGATCGGCAGCCCGTACTGCTCGCCGCCGAGCGCGCAGACGACCAGCTGCCGGATGTCGTTGGTCGTGGCGGCCGCGATCATCTCAGGCCGCCTCGGCTCCGCCGGACTCGGCGGCGGGATCGGATCCCGCCCGCTCGCCCAGCACCTCGGTCACGCGCAACGCGAACTCCTCGTCGATCACGACGACCTCGCCGCGCGCGATCGGCGTGCCGTTGACGAGCAGGTCGACCGGCTCGCCCGCGACGCGGTCGAGCACGACGATCGAGCCGGGGCGCAGCTCGAGCGTCGCGCCGACGGTCATGCGCGTGCGGCCGATCTCGACCGCCAGCTCGACCGGCACGTCGGACAGGCGCCCGAGGTCGGCCGGATGGACGGGACCGGGTCCCGGCGCGGCCGGCGACGGACGCTCGAACGCCGTCAGCTCCACGTTGTCTTGGCTCATCTCGCTCACGCTCCTACTGGA
>DASVFS010000143.1:0-40102 GCA_036379915.1 Conexibacter sp.
CGCTCACGGACCTTGGCGGGCCGGCGCCGCGGAGCGCCGCGCCGGCCCGCCGTCGATAATGCGGGCGCATGATCCCCCGCTACAGTCGTCCCGAGCTCGCCGCGTTGTGGACCGACGAGGCGCGCATGTCCGCGTGGCGCGACGTCGAGGTCGCCGCCTGCGAGGCGATGGACGGGCCGACGCCTGAGGAGCTCGACGCGATTCGCGCCGCCACGTTCACGGTCGACGCGGTGAACGAGCGCGAGCGCACGACCGATCACGACGTGGCCGCGTTCGTCGACGTGCTGTCGTCGTCGGCCGGGGCCGCCGGGCGCTGGATCCACTACGGCCTGACGTCTTCCGATGTCCTCGACACCGCGCTCGCGCTGCAGCTGAAGCGCGCCGGCGAGGTGATCGTGCCGGGGGCCTACGGGTTCGTGCGCGCGTTGGTCGCGCGGGCGCGCGAGCATCGCGACACGCTGTGCGTCGGGCGCACGCACGGCGTGCACGCCGAGCCGACGTCGTTCGGGATCAAGCTCGCCGGCTTCGCGTTCGAGGCGCACCGCAACGCCGTGCGGCTCGAGCGCGCGTTCGCGCAGGCGTCGGTCGGCGCGATCTCGGGGGCGGTCGGCACGTACGCGGCGACGTCGCCGGAGTTCGAGTCGCGCGTGCTGGCGTCCGTCGGCCTCGAGCGCGAGCCGGTCTCCACGCAGGTCGTCGCACGCGACCGCCACGCCGAGCTGCTGCAGGCGATCGCGCTCGCCGGCGCCGGGCTCGAGCGCTTCGCGACGGAGCTGCGCCACCTCCAGCGCACGGAGGTGCGCGAGGCGGAGGAGCCGTTCCGCAGCGGGCAGAAGGGCTCCAGCGCGATGCCGCACAAGAGAAACCCGATTAAGTCCGAGCAGCTGTCCGGGCTCGCGCGCCTGCTGCGCGGCAACGCGCAGGCGGCCGTCGAGGACGTCGCGCTGTGGCACGAGCGCGACATCTCGCACAGCTCGGTGGAGCGCGTGATCCTGCCCGACTCGACGATCCTGATCGACTACATGCAGGCGCGCGCGACCGCTCTGGTCGAGGGCATGGTCGTGCACAGAGCGCGCATGCAGGAGAACCTCGAGATCACGTGCGGCGCGCTGTTCTCGCAGCGCGTGCTGCTGGCCTTGATCGAGCAGGCCGGGATGGTGCGCGACGAGGCATACCGGATCGTCCAGCGCTGCGCCCAGACGGCCTGGGACACCCGGACTCCGCTGCGCGAGCTGCTCGCGTCGGAGCCGGCGGCCGCCGGCTTGGACCTCGACGGGCTGTTCGACTACTCGGTGTACGTCCGGTACGCGGACGAGATCTTGGGGCGGTTGGACGCGATCGCGTAGCGCTCCGTTCGGGCGCTTGCCGCGTTCGTCGCGTGGCCGGTTGGGCATCGAGGGGAAGGGAGCGGCTGTCACGCGGCGCGTTCGCGCGTCTTCCGTCGTAATCCGCGTCCCATCCTGCGCACTTCCAGCCGCTTTGACGCACCGCGTTCTGAAGACCGCGAATTAGACGTCCTATACGACCGTCTAATTCGCTGTCGTAAATCCGGTGCATGGTGAACAGGGGACCATCCCCGGCCTACAGGCGCCGCGGACGGTGGCGCCACCGCAGCCGCTCTTCCCCCTCGATGCCCATCAGCGCACGCCGGACCCGAAGACCCGGCGCGCGCTGAGCGCCACTTAAACGGCGACGGTGGTGCCGTCGAGGTAGGGCTCCCCACGCTCCGCCCGCTCCACCAGCGAGGCCGGCGGCTCGAAGCGATCGCCGTACCGAGCCGCCAGCTCCCGCGCCCGGGCCACGAACGCCGCCGGCCCGCCGGCGTCGCCGTTGCGCGTCGGGTCGCCGTACTGGTTGATGTACTGGAGCACCCCGCCGGTCCAGGCGGGGAAGCCGATCCCGAAGATCGAGCCGATGTTCGCGTCCGCGACGGTCTCCAGGACACCCTCGTCGAGGCACTTCACGGTCTCGATCGCCTCGGCGAACATCATCCGCTCCTCGAGGTCGCTCAGCGAGATCGAGGCGGGGTCGTCGACGGGCGGGAACGCCTCGCGCAGCCCGGGCCAGAAGCCCGCGCGTCTGCCGTCCACGTACTCGTAGAAGCCGGCGCCCTCGAGCTTCCCGGGGCGGCCCTCGTCGAGCATGCGGTCGATGACGGCCTCCGACGGATGGCCGTCCCAGCCGGTGCCGGACTCCATCGCCGCCTTCGCGGCGTCACGGATTCTGCGCATCAGCTTCATGTTCAGCTCGTCGCTCAGCTGCAGCACCGGCGCGGGGTAGCCGGCCTGCGAGGAGGCCTGCTCGATCGTCGCCGGGGGAACTCCCTCGGTCAGCATCGAGATGCCCTCGTTGATGAACGTGCCGATCACGCGCGAAGTGAAGAAGCCGCGCGAGTCGTTGACGACGATCGGCGTCTTCTTGATCTGCTTGGCGACGTCCAACGCGCGCCACAGCGTCTCGTCGCTCGTCTGCTCGCCCTTGATGATCTCCAGCAGCGGCATCTTGTCGACGGGCGAGAAGAAGTGGAGGCCGATGAAGTCGGCCGGCCGCGACACGCCCTCCGCGAGCCCCGTGATCGGGAGCGTCGAGGTGTTCGAGCCGAGCAGCGCGCCCTCGGCGAGATACGGCTCGATCTCGGCGAACACCTTCGCCTTGACGGCTGGGTCCTCGAACACCGCCTCGATCACGAGGTCGGCGCCTTGGGCCTTCGACGGGTCGTCGGTCGGGGTGATCAGCGCGAGCAGCGCGTCGCCCTTCTCCTGCGTCGTCTTGCCGCGCGAGACGCCCTTCTCGACGAGTCTGGCGGAGTAGGCCTTGCCGCGGTCGGCGGCCTCCTGCGAGACGTCCTTCAGCACGACCTCGATGCCGGCCTTCGCGCACACGTACGCGATCGCGGCGCCCATCATGCCGGCGCCGAGCACGACGACCTTTCTGGAGCGGAACGTCTCGACGTCCTCGCCGCGCCCGCGCGGGCCGTTGACGGCCTGCAGGTCGAAGAAGAACGCCTGGATCATGTTCTTCGCGACCTGGCCGGTCGCGAGGTCGACGAAGTAGCGCCCCTCGATCTCGAGCGCGTTGTCGAAGTCGACCTGCGCGCCCTCGACCGCCGCGGCCATGATGTGGTGCGGCGCCGGGTAGTTCGCGCCCTTGATCTGCTTGCGCAGGTTCGCCGGGAAGGCCGGCAGGTTCATCGCCAGCGCGGGCGTGGAGGGCGTGCCGCCGGGGATCTTGTACTTCTTGTCCGCGTCCCACGGTTGCTGCGCCTCGGGGTTCGCTTGGATCCACTGCTTCGCGGCCGGGATCAGCTCGTCTCTCGACGCGACCAGCTCGTTCACGATGCCGATCTCCTGCGCCTTGCCCGGGCGCACTCTCTGCCCCTGCATCAGCAGCGACATCAGCGCCTGCACGATCCCGAGCATGCGCACCGTGCGTACGACGCCGCCGGCGCCCGGGAGCAGGCCGAGCTGCACCTCGGGGAAGCCGAAGACGATCTTCGGGTCGTCGACGCTGACGCGGTAGTGCGTCGCCAAAGCGATCTCGAGACCCCCGCCCAGCGCGGTGCCGTTCAAAGCCGCGACGACCGGTCTGCCGAGCGTCTCGAGCCGCCGCAGCAGCGACTTGCCGAGGCGCACGCCCGCGGCGAGGTCCTCCGCCTGCGCGGGCGTCACCGCTCTCAGGTCGTTGAGGTCGCCGCCGGCGAAGAACGTCTTCTTCGCCGACGTGATGATCACGCCCGCGATCGCGTCTCTCTCCGCCTCGAGCCGCTCGACGGTCGCGGCGAGCGACTCGATGTACGCGCGGTTCATCGTGTTCGCGCTCTGGTTCGGATCGTCGAGCGTGAGGACGACGACGCCGTCCGCGTCCTGCTCCCAGCGGATCGTGGTGCTCTCGGCCATCTAGATCGCCTCGACCACGGTCGCGATGCCCATGCCGCCGCCGACGCACAGCGTCGCGAGGCCGTATCTGCCGCCGGTGCGGTGCAGCTCGTCGACGAGCGTGCCGAGGATCATCGCCCCGGTCGCGCCGAGCGGATGGCCCATCGCGATCGCGCCGCCGTTGACGTTGACCTTCTCCATGTCGAGGCCCATGTCTTTGACGAAGCGCAGGACGACGGCCGCGAACGCCTCGTTGATCTCGACGAGGTCGAGGTCGTCGACGGTGATGCCGGCCTTCGCCAACGCCTTCTTGGAGGCGGGCGCGGGGCCGGTCAGCATGATCGTCGGGTCGGCGCCCGAGAGGGCCGTCGCGAGGATGCGCGCGCGGGCTCTGAGGCCGAGCTCCGCGCCGGTCTGCTCGTTGCCGATCGCGACGAGCGCGGCGCCGTCCACGATGCCCGACGAGTTGCCCGGCGTGTGGACGTGGTTGATCTTCTCGACCCAGTGGTACTTCTGCAGCGCGACGGCGTCGAAGCCGCCCATCTCGCCCATCACCTCGAACGAGGGCTTGAGGTTGCCGAGCGTCTCGACAGTCGTGCCGGGGCGGATGAACTCGTCGTGGTCGAGCACGACGTGGTCGTTGACGTCCTTGACCGGGACGACCGAGTTGGCGAAGCGGCCCTCGGCCTGCGCCTTCGCGGCGCGCTCCTGCGAGCGGGTGGCGTAGGTGTCGACGGTCTCACGGTCGAAGCCCTCGATCGTCGCGATCAGGTCGGCGCTGACGCCCTGCGGGATGAACGAGGTGTCGTAGTTCGTCTCGGGGTCGAGCGCCCACGCGCCGCCGTCGCTCCCCATCGGGCAGCGCGACATCGACTCGACGCCGCCGGCGAAGACGAGGTCCTCCCAGCCGGAGGCGACCTTCTGCGCGGCGACGTTGACGGCCTCGAGGCCCGAGGCGCAGAAGCGGTTGAGCTGGACGCCGGCGACCGTGTCCGGCAGGCCGGCCTTGATCGCGGCGGTCTTGGCGATGTCCATGCCCTGGTCGCCGATCGGCGTCACGCAGCCGAGCACGACGTCGTCGACCCGCTTGGGATCGAGCTGCTCGTTGCGGATCAGCAGCTCGTGCATCAGGCCGACCACGAGGTCGACCGGCTTCGTCGTGTGCAGGGAGCCGTTGCTCTTGCCCTTGCCACGGGGTGTGCGAATCGCGTCGAAGATCAACGCGTCAGTCGATCCCACGATCGTCTCCTCGGTCCGGTGCCGTCGTTCAGAAACTTACGTTCGCGAATGAATGTATCGTAGGAGCGGTGACCGCGACGCAGCCACGCCGCACGCAGGGGGAGCGCCGCGCCGCCACGCGGGGGGCCTTGCTCGACGCCGCGCTCGACTGCCTCGTCGAGCACGGCTACGAGGGCACGACGACCGGACGCGTGTGCGAGCGTGCCGGCGTCTCGCGCGGCGCGAACCAGCACCACTTCGGCACCCGGGCAGCGCTCGTCGCCGCTGCGCTCGAGGAGCTGGCGATGCGGCGGCTCGACGACATCCGCGGCGAGGTCGCGAGCCTGCCGCCCGGGCCGGAGCGCATCGAGCAGGCGCTCGACGCGATCTGGGGCTGGTTCACCGGCCCGCTGTTCCAGGCCTCGATCGACCTGGCGGCCGCCGCGCGCACCGACGATGAGCTGCGTGCGCAGCTCGAGCCCGTCGAGGCGCGCCTGTCGCAGGGCACGCTGCTGTGCTGTCGCGAGATGCTCGCCGAGGGGCAGGCCGACCGCAGTCGCGACCAGCTGATCCAGATGACGCTCGGCACCGTCCGCGGGCTCGCGCTGCTGCCGATCCTGCATCCGGGAAACCGGAGCGCCGCCAAGCAGTGGGCGTTCGCGCGCGCACGTCTGGCGGAGCTGTTCCGCGCTGCCAGCGGGCCGCCGGGCGACCGCTAACGCGCAACGAGCCGGCTCAGCGCGTGCGGCCCTCGTGCAGCATGTCGAGCGCCTGGGCAACGCGCCGGTCCCGCGTCTCGTCGCGCTTGGCGTCCGCCACCCAGCGCGCGAACTCCTTGCGGTGGGAGGGCGCGAGCTGCTCGAAGCGCTCGCGCGCGACCGGATCGCCGTCGAGCGCGGCTGCGAGCGCGGGCGGCACCTCGATCTTCGGCGGCTCCGTCGCGAGTGCGACGACGAGCTCGATCTCGTCGCCGGCCTCGACGTTGCACGCCTCGCGCACCGCGCGGCTGAAGCCCAGCAGCGCTTCGCCGCCCCGCCGCCCGATCCGTCCGTCGAACGTGTGGCCGTTGACCGTCACAGTGACCGGTGGGGCCTTGGCGCCCCCGCCGATCGCCGCCACCTGCTCGTCCGTCAGGACGACGGCGGCGGCCGGGCCGCGGGGCCGCAGCATGGCGCGGAGGCGCAGCTCCCCGCCCGGTTGTGTGATGGCATCTCTCATGAGGCCGATGGTAGCTCGCCTGCGTGCGCCACCGGGGTCACGAGCACGCTCAGGCTCTCGTCCATTCCCGCTGCTAGCATCGCGCCACGTGACCCCCCTCGCAGACCTGCCCCTCATCGCCTCGGGCAAGGTCCGCGAGCTGTACGACCTCGGGGACCGCCTGCTGCTCGTCGCGAGCGATCGCATCTCGACGTTCGACGCGGTCCATCCGACGCCGATCCCGGACAAGGGCAAGGTCCTCACGGGCCTGTCCGTCTTCTGGTTCGAGCAGCTCGCGGGCGTGATCCCGAACCACTTCATCTCCGCCACCGACGGCGTGCCGGACGAGGCGCGCGGCCGCGCGCTGGTCGTCAAGAAGCTCGACATGCT
The DNA here is from genome assembly GCA_036379915.1 of Conexibacter sp. Lineage (GTDB taxonomy): Bacteria > Actinomycetota > Thermoleophilia > Solirubrobacterales > Solirubrobacteraceae > Conexibacter. The sequence goes on from DASVFS010000143.1 coordinate 6,681, forward strand.
GCCCGTCGAGTGCGTCGTGCGCGGCTACATCACCGGCTCCGGCTGGAAGGACTACCAGGCGACCGGCAAGGTCTCCGGCCTCGAGCTGCCGCCCGGCCTGCAGGAGTCCGAGCAGCTGCCGCAGCCGCTCTACACGCCGTCGACGAAGGCCGAGGTCGGCCACGACGAGGCGATCGACTTCGAGCAGACGGTCGAGCTGCTCCGCGGCGATCGCGCGCTCGCCGAGCAGGTGCGCGACGTGTCCGTCGAGCTGTACGCGAAGGCGGCCGAGCACGCGCGCTCGCGCGGCGTGATCCTGGCCGACACGAAGTTCGAGCTGGGCCGCGACGCGAACGGCGCGCTGACGCTCGGCGACGAGGTGCTGACGCCGGACTCCTCGCGCTTCTGGCCGGTCGACGGCTACGCGGTCGGCCGCGGGCAGCCGAGCTTCGACAAGCAGTACGTGCGCGACTGGGCAGCCGAGACCGGCTGGGACAAGCAACCGCCGGCGCCGGAGATCCCCGACGACGTCGTGGCCGCCACGCGCGCGAAGTACGTCGAGGCGTACGAGCTGATCACGGGCGAGCCGTTCGACGCATGGCTGGAGCGGACCGCGCCGTGAGCCGGCGGGTCCGCGTGCTGGTGCGGCCGAAGGCCGGCATCCTCGACCCGCAGGGCCAGGCGGTCGAGCGGGCATTGCCTGCGCTCGGGTTCGAGGGCGTCGCGAACGTGCACGTCGGCCGACTGATCGAGCTGGACGTGTCGGACCCGAGCCAGGTCGCCGACATGTGCGAGCAGCTGCTCGCGAACCCGTTGATCGAGGACTACGAGATCGTCGAGGCGTAGTGCGCTTCGGCGTCCTCCGCTTCCCCGGCACCTGCGACGAGGTCGACGCGCAGCTCGCGTGCGAGCGCGTCGGCGAGGCGACGATCCTGTGGCACGGCGACCGCGACCTGCAGGGCGTCGACGCGATCGTCGTCCCCGGCGGCTTCTCCTACGGCGACTACCTGCGCGTCGGGGCGATCGCGCGCTTCGCGCCGATCATGGAGTCGGTGATCCGGTTCGCGCGCGAGGGGGGACCGGTGCTCGGGATCTGCAACGGCTTCCAGGTGCTGTGCGAGGCGGGCCTGCTGCCGGGCGCGCTGCTGCCGAACACAACGCTGCGCTTCGTCTGCCGCCAGGTCGACCTCGTCGTCGAGCACGCCGACACGATCTTCACGAACGCCTGCGAGCAGGGCGAGCGGCTGTCGATCCCGGCCAAGCACACGACCGGCTGCTGGTACGCACCGCCTGCGCTGCACGAGCAGGTCGAGGCGAACGGGCAGGTGTTGCTGCGCTACGCGCCCGGTGAAAACTTCAACGGCTCGCTCGCCGACGTGGCGGGCGTGCGCAACGAGGCCGGCAACGTGTTCGGGCTCATGCCCCATCCGGAGCACGCCGTCGATCCCCTGACCGGCTCGACCGACGGCCTGAAGCTGTTCCAGTCGATCGCGAACTCGGTCGCTGCGCATGTCTGAGACGGCCGTCTCCCCTCATCGCGCGCTCGGCCTCACCGACGCCGAGTACGAGCTGATCGTCGAGAAGCTCGGGCGCGAGCCGAACGCGGTCGAGCTGTCGATGTTCTCGCTGATGTGGAGCGAGCACTGCGCCTACAAGCACTCGAAGAAGCTGCTCGGCCAGCTGCCGACCGAGGGCCCCTATCTGCTCATGGGGCCGGGCGAGAACGCCGGCGCGGTCGACGTCGGCGACGGCCTCGCGATCGCCTTCAAGGTCGAGTCGCACAACCACCCGTCCGCGGTCGAGCCGTTCCAGGGCGCGGCGACCGGCGTCGGCGGGATCCTGCGCGACGTGTTCGCGGTCGGCGCGCGGCCGATCGCGGTGCTCGACTCGCTGCGCTTCGGCGAGCTCGACTCCGCGCGCTCGCGCTACCTGCTCGAGCACGCGGTCGGCGGGATCGGCCACTACGGCAACTCGATCGGCGTGCCGACGATCGGCGGCGAGCTGTACTTCGAGGGCCCGTACGAGCAGAACTGCCTCGTCAACGCGATGGCGCTCGGGATCGCCGAGCACGATCGCCTCACCCGCTCCGCCGCGACCGGCCCCGGCAACGCGCTCGTGCTGTTCGGCGCGCTGACCGGCCGGGACGGGATCGGCGGGGCGTCGGTGCTGGCGAGCGCCGAGCTCGGCGAGGCCGACGACGCTAAGCGCCCGACGGTCCAGATCGGCGACCCGTTCGCGGAGAAGAAGCTGATGGAGTGCTCGCTCGAGCTGCTCGACCGCGAGCTGCTCGTGTCGCTGCAGGACCTCGGCGCCGCCGGCCTCACCTCGTCCTCCTCCGAGATGGCGAGCAAGGGCGGGCTCGGCCTCGACATCCACGTCGACCGCGTACCGCTGCGCGAGCCGGGGATGGAACCGTTCGAGATCATGGTCTCGGAGTCGCAGGAGCGGATGCTGTGCGTCGTCGAGCCCGCGCGGGTCGACGAGGTGCTCGCGGTCTGCGCGAAGTGGGAGACGACCGCGACCGTGATCGGCGAGGTGACCGACTCCGGCCGCCTGCGCGTGCTGTCCGGCGGCGACGCGGTCGGCGACATGCCGGTCGCGGCGCTCGTGGACGACTGCCCGCTGTACGACCTCGCGCCCGAGCAGCCCAGCGCGCCGATCTACCCGGCGCCGCGGCGCGTCCTGGAGAGTGACGACCCGCGCGATGCGCTGCTTGCGCTCCTGTCGTGCGCGAACGTCGCGGACCGGCGGCCGGTGTTCGAGCAGTACGACTGCCTCGTGCAGTCGCGCACAGTGCGGCGCCCCGACGAGGCGGACGCGGCGGTGCTGCTGCTTCCCGACGGCGCCGACGGCGCCCGCCCCGCGATCGCCGTCTCGATCGACGGCTCCGGCCGCCGCGTCGCCTGCGACCCCTACCGCGGCACGGTCGAGGCGGTGCTGGAGTGCGCGGCGAACCTCGCGTGCGTCGGCGCCGAGCCGCTCGGCCTCACGAACTGCCTCAACTTCGGCAACCCCGAGAAGCCGCACATCGCCTGGCAGCTGAGCGAGTCGGTGCGCGGGATGGCCGACGCCTGCCGCGCGCTCGACGTGCCGGTCGTCGGCGGCAACGTCTCGCTCTACAACGAGGGCCCGGAGGGCCCGATCTACCCGACGCCGGTCGTCGGGATGGTCGGGCGGCTGCCGGACGCGGCGCGCGCCGGCCGGCTCGGCTTCGCCGTCGAGGGGGACGCGATCGCGTTCGCCGGGCCCTTCCAGCCGTCGCTGCCCGGCTCCGAGCTGGCGAAGCTGCGCGGCGAGCCGCTGCCCGATGGGCTCCGCGAGGTGGACGTCGCGGCGGTGCGGCGCGCGCAGGAGGCGATCCGCGACGCGGTCCGCCGCGGCAAGCTGCGTTCGGCTCACGACGTCGCCGAGGGCGGCCTCGCCGTCGCGCTCGCGGAGTGCTGCCTCGGCGGCGGAAACGGCGCGCAGGTCGACTTCCGCGGCGCCGGCGACGAGGGCGAGCGCCTGCTGGAGACGCTGTTCGGTGAGGGCGCCGGCGGCTTCGTGCTGTCCGGCCCGAGGCCTGCGCTCGCCGCGCTCGCGCGCGAGATCCAGCTCACCTTCGTCGGCGAGGTGGGCGGTGACGCGCTCACGGTGACGCTCGACGGCGATGCGACGCTGTCATGGCCGCTCGCGGACCTGCGCTCGGCTCGCGCGGCCGGGCTGGCGGACGCGATCGGCTGAGCGGCGTTCCGCTCGGGCGCTCGCCGTGCGCGGCGCGGCACCGGTTGGGCATCGAGGGGAGGGAAGCGGCTGCGCTTTCGGCGTCCGCGGTCGTCCGCGGGCGCCTGCTCGCTCCAGATCGATGAGTGTCAAGTTTTGCCCCCTATAGGGGTACAAGTTGTCACTCCGCGTTGTGGATCGTCACGTTCTCTGCAGAGCCGCGGACTTGTGTGGCAAAGCGAGCGCTTGCCGGAGCACCCGGGCCGGGAGGCGCCGCGAGCGGCGGCGCGACCGCACCTGCTCACCCCCCTCCCCAGCCGAACGGTGCACGTTGCGGACACAGCTCCGCCTGGAGCGGCGCGCCGCGTCAGCGAACGCGCGCGGCAGCCGGGTCCACTGCTACCCTTGCGCCTCCAGGCCGGGAACCGCCAGACCCAGCCGCTGCTGGAGCGCTGAGACGCCTCCTCGATGACCGACCATCTGACCGATCGCGACGGGCCGCGCGACGAGTGCGGCGTCTTCGGGATCTACGCTCCCGACCACGACGTCGCCCGCCTCGCGTACTTCGCGCTGTACGCGCTCCAGCACCGCGGGCAGGAGTCGGCCGGGATCGCGACCACCGACGTCGGCGGCAACATCATGACCCTGCGCGACCTCGGCCTCGTCAGCCAGGTGTTCGACGAGCAGAAGCTGCGCGCGCTGCCCGGCGACCTCGCGCTCGGCCACGTGCGGTACTCCACGACCGGCTCGTCCGCGTGGGAGAACGCGCAGCCGATCTACCGCTCTGACGCGCGCGAGCTGGCGCTCGCGCACAACGGCAACCTCACGAACGCCGTCGAGCTGCACGCGAGCCTGCGCGAGCGCGACGTCGCGTTCCGCTCCACGTCCGACTCGGAGATCATCGCCGCGCTGCTCTCGACCCACCCGGCGGAGCGGATCGAGGACGCGGTCGTCGACGTGCTGCCGCGCCTGCGCGGCGCGTTCTCGACGGTCGTGATGACGCGCGACAAGCTCGTCGCGTTCCGCGACCCGCACGGCCTGCGCCCGCTCGCGCTCGGGATGATCGGCGAGCGCTACTGCGTCGCCAGCGAGTCGTGCGCGCTCGACATCATCGGCGCGAGATTCCTGCGCGAGCTCGAGCCCGGCGAGGTCCTCACGATCGACGCCGACGGCATCTCCACGCGCATGGCGGTGGAAGGCGCCCGCCGCGCCTTCTGCGTCTTCGAGTACATCTACTTCGCGCGCCCCGACTCGATCATGGGCGGCACCGTGCTGCAGGGCGCGCGCGGGCGGATGGGCGAGATCCTCGCGCGCGAGGCGCCCGTCGACGCCGATCTCGTGATCGCCGTGCCCGATTCCGGCAACCCGGCCGCCCGCGGCTTCGCGCGCGCGAGCGGGATCCCGCACGACGACGGCTTCGTCAAGAACCGCTACGTCGCGCGCACGTTCATCCAACCCGGGCAGGAGCTGCGCAAGCACGGCCTCAGACTGAAGTTCAACCCGATGCCGGAGATCGTCAGCGGCAAGCGACTCGTCGTCGTCGACGACTCGATCGTGCGCGGCAACACGACGCGCCAGATCGTCGAGATGCTGCGCGACGCCGGCGCCAGGGAAGTCCATCTGCGCATCACCGCGCCGCCGATCCGCAACCCCTGCCACTACGGCATCGACATGTCGACGCGCGAGGAGATGGTCGCGCACGGGCGCGAGGTGCACGAGATCGCGCGCGAGCTGGGGGCGGACTCGCTCCATTACATCTCGCTCGAGGGCGTCTACGAGGCCGTCGGCGCGACGCGCGAGACGCACTGCGACGCCTGCTTCACGGGCGAGTATCCGCTGCCGGACGGGCCCGGCGGGCAGGACAAGCACGCGTTCGAGCGCGCGGTTCCGGTCATACACGCGTAAGTCCGCAAAAACCGCGCGACGCCTGTGATCCCGGCCGATCGCGGCGCTATGGTCGTGCGTCCCATGGACCCCCGCGAGGCGCTGCGCACTCACTTCGGCTTCGACGACTTCCGCCCCGGCCAGGCCGAGGCGGTGGAGGCCGCGCTGGCCGACCGCGACACGCTCGTCGTGATGCCGACCGGCTCCGGCAAGTCGCTCTGCTACCAGCTGCCCGCGCTGATGCGCGAGGACCTCACGATCGTCGTCTCGCCGCTCGTGTCGCTGATGCAGGACCAGGTCGACCAGCTGCGCCGGATCGCGCCGGAGCGCGTCGCGCTCGTCAACGCGCAGCAGAGCGCGGCCGAGAACCGCGCCGTGATGGAGCGGGCGCAGGCGGGCGAGCTGCGGCTGCTGTACGTCGCGCCCGAGCGCTTCGCCTCGCCCGCGTTCGTCGAGCAGATCGCGAACGTGCGCGTCGGGTTGTTCGTCGTCGACGAGGCGCACTGCGTCTCGCAGTGGGGGCACGACTTCCGCCCCGACTACTTCCGCCTCGCGGACGCGGCGCGCTACCTGAGAGCGCGCGCGATCGTCGCGCTGACGGCGACCGCGACGCCGCAGGTCGCGCGCGACGTCGTCGCGCGGCTGCGGCTCGAGGACCCGGCGACGGTCACGACCGGCTTCGACCGGCCGAACCTGTCGTTCGCGGTCGTGCCGTGCAGAACGAAGGCGGACAAGCACCGCCGCATCGCCGCCGCGCTCGGCGAGCCGGGCGCGCTGCCGGCGATCGTCTACGCCGGCACGCGCAACGGCTGCGAGGACGTCGCGCGGCTGCTGGAGCGCGAGCTCGGCGAGCAGGCGCTCGTCTACCACGCCGGCCTCGACCGCGACCGGCGCGCCGCCGTGCAGCGCGCCTTCATGGGCGGCGAAGCGCGCGTCGTCGTGGCCACGAACGCGTTCGGGATGGGCGTCGACAAGGCCGACGTGCGGACTGTCTGCCACGAGACCGTCCCGCAGTCGGTCGAGGCCTACTACCAGGAGGCCGGCCGCGCCGGCCGCGACGGCGCGCCCGCGCGCTGCCTGCTGTTCGCGGAGGGCCGCGACAAGGGGCTGCACGTCTTCTTCATCCAGCGCTCCGAGGTCGACGACGCGGCCTTCGCGGCCGTCGCGCGGCGGCTCCAGCGCGAGGCCGAGGAGCACGGCCGCTACGACGTCGAGCTGCGCGAGCTGGCGGCGCTCACCGGCAGAGGCGGCGACGCGGACCAGGCGCGCGCGATCGTCGGGCACCTCGCGCGCGCCGGGATGCTGAGACCGGCGCCGTCGGCGCCCGACCGCGCGATCGGCCGGATCGCCGGCGCGTGGGACCGTGCCGCGCTGAGCGCCTGCCGTTCCTCGGCGGGCGACGCGACGCGCGTGCGCTGGCGCCAGTACCGCGCGATCTGGGCGTTCGTCGAGCAGCGCGCGTGTCGACGGAAGCTGGTGCTGCGCCACTTCGGCGATCCCGCGGCGCCGTTCACCGACCCGGGCGTGCCGTGCTGCGACGTGTGCGACCCGTCGCTCGTGCCGGCCGCGCCGCCGGCGCCCGCACGCGCCGCCGCGTCGGGCGGGCCCCGCCCGCTGCGCGCCTCGGCCGAGGCGATGGCGGCCGCGAAGGCGCGCGGCGCGGCGTTCGGCGACGAAGCCGAGGAGCTGGACGGCGCGATCTTCGAGGTCGTGCGCGCCGCCGAGCCGGCGGTCGGCCGCACGCGCGCGGTCGAGATCCTCTGCGGCGGCCGTTCGAAGGTCGTCGAGAAGTACTCCTACGACGGGCTGCCCGCCTACGGCACGTTCGCGCACGTGCGCCGCGACGAGGTGCTCGCGCGCGTCGACGCGCTGCTCGCCGCCGGCAGACTGCGCTCCACCGGGGGCCGCTTCCCCAAGCTGGCGGCGGCGTGAGCGCGGACGCGTTCCGCGTCGCGGTGCTCGCGTCGGGCGCCGGCTCGAACCTGCAGGCGATCCTCGACGCGCTGCACGGCGGGCCGGAGGGAATCGCGGTCGCGGCGGTCGCGTCCGACAAGCCGGGGGCGCGGGCGCTGGAGCGGGCGCAGCAGGCAGGCGTGCCGACGGCGACGTTCCCGCTCGCGGACTTCGCCGATCGGCCCGCGCGCGACGCGGCGGTCGCGGACTGGCTGGAGGGGCACGACGTCCAGCTCGTCGTGCTCGCGGGCTACATGGCGCTGCTCACGCCGGCGTTCCTCGAGCGCTTCCACCACAGAGTGGTCAACGTCCACCCGGCGCTGCTGCCCGCCTTCCCCGGCCTCGACGCGGTCGGGCAGGCGCTCGCGCACGGGGTGAAGGTGTTCGGCGTCACCGTGCACTTCGTCGACGAGGGCGTCGACACGGGCCCGATCGTGCTTCAGCGCGCGCTCGAGCTCCCGCACGCGCGCACGCGGGAGGACGTGCTCGAGCGCCTGCACGCGGTCGAGCACGAGCTGCTGCCGGAGGCGATCCGGCTGATCGCGCGCGGCGCCGTCCGCATCGACCCGGCCGACCCGCGCCGCGTCCTGCTGGAGCCCTGAACCGCCCCCGTCCGGCCGCACCGCGCTGCGCCGCCGCTTCGCCTATCCTCGCGGAGCGCATGAGCGACGCAACCGAGACCGCCCACACGGAGCCGCTCACGGCACCCGGCGAGGTCCAGGTCCGGCGGGCGCTGCTGTCGGTCTCCGACAAGACGGGGATCGTCGACTTCGCGCGCGGGCTCGCCGAGCTCGGCGTCGAGCTGATCTCGACCGGCGGCACCGCCGGCGCGCTCGCCGACGCGGGCATCCCGCACCGCTCGATCACCGACTACACCGGCTTCCCGGAGATCATGGACGGGCGCGTCAAGACGCTGCACCCGAAGCTCTACGCCGGGCTGCTGGCGGTGCGCGACAACCCCGAGCACCTGGCCGCCGCGGCCGACGCGGACGTCGAGCCGGTCGACCTCGTGTGCGTGAACCTCTACCCGTTCGAGCAGACCGTCGCCAAGCGCGGCGTCGCCGACAGCGAGGTGATCGAGAACATCGACATCGGCGGCCCGACGATGATCCGCGCGGCCGCGAAGAACTTCGCGTTCGCCGCGCCGGTCGTCTCGCCGGCGAGCTACGACGCGATCCTCGACGAGCTGCGCGCCGGCGACGGGAAGCTGTCGCTCGCCACGCGCGAGTCGCTCGCCGCCGAGGCGTTCGCCTACACCGCCCGCTACGACACCGCGATCCAGCGCTGGTTCGCCGAGCGGCGCGACGACTTCCCGCCGCTGTTCGTGCGCGCGTTCGAGAAGGTCACCGACCTCTCCTACGGCGAGAATCCGCATCAGCGCGCCGCCTACTACGCGCAGGTCGGCTCGCCGGCCCATCTGCTGTCGAACGTGCGCCAGCTCGGCGGCAAGCCGCTGTCGTTCAACAACCTGCTCGACCTCAACGCCGCGCGCATGCTCGTGCGCGAGCTGTCGGCGCCCGCGTGCGTGATCGTCAAGCACAACAACCCGTGCGGCGTCGCGACCGGCGACGACGCCCTCGACGCCTACCGCAAGGCGTTCGCGTGCGACCCGCAGTCGGCGTTCGGCGGCGTCGTCGTCGTCAACCGGCCGCTCGACGGCGCCTTCGCCGAGGCGCTCGTGCAGCAGTTCGCCGAGGTCCTGTTCGCGCCCGGCTACGACGACGCCGCGCTCGCGGCGCTCGCGAGCAGACCGAATCTGCGGATCCTGCAGGACGACGAGCCGCAGCCGCTGCACCTCGCCGAGCCCGACCTCAAACAGGTCGTCGGCGGCCTGCTGGTGCAGGACCGCGACCTCGACACGCAGGAGCGTGCCGAGATGACGGTCGCGACGAGACGCGAGCCGACCGACGCCGAGTGGCGCGAGCTGCTGTTCGCGTGGCGCGTCTGCAAGCACGTGCGCTCGAACGCGATCGTGCTCGCCAGAGACGGCGCGTCGGTCGGCATCGGAGCCGGGCAGATGAGCCGCGTCGACTCGGTGCGGATCGCGATCGAGAAGGCGCGCGAGGCGCAGCCGCAGGCGCTGCAGGGCGCCGCGCTCGCCTCGGACGCGTTCTTCCCGTTCGCCGACGGGCCGCAGGCGGCGATCGACGCGGGGGTCACCGCGATCGTCCAGCCGGGTGGATCGGTGCGCGACGACCTCACGATCGCGGCGTGCGACGCGGCCGGCGTCGCGATGGTCTTCACCAGCCGCCGCCACTTCAAGCACTGAGCGCCGCCGCCGCGCTCTGCTGAACGCAGGCGGCTACAGGCGCGTCGCCGCTCTGCCGATATCGACGGGGTGACGCTGGGAGCGAGACGATCGTCAGATGCTGCGCCGCGCCTGCGGGCGCGTTGGCTGCGGCGTGCGCGACTGCGCAAGCAGCTGGAGGCCGAGCTGCGCGCCGCCGAGTTGCGGCACCGCCTGCTGGCCGACAACGCGACCGACCTGATCGTCGCGTTCGGACCCGACGGGCGCATCACGTACGTCTCGCCCGCGTCGCACGAGCTGGTCGGGCGCGCGCCGGAGGAGATCGTCGGGCGCGAACCGCGCGACTTCGTCCACCCGGACGATCGGCGCGCCGTCACGCGAGCCCGCGCCCGCATCGGCGAGGAGGGCGACACGATCACCGTCACGAGCCGGCTGCGCCACCGCGACGGGCACTACGTGTGGATCGAGGCGCGCGTGCGGCGCGTGCTCGACCCGGAGACCGGGGTCCCGATCGAGGGTCAGGCGATCGTGCGCGACGTGAGCGAGCGCGTGGCGGCGGAGGCCGCGCTGCGGGAGAGCGTCGAGCGCATCGCCGCCGCCGAGCAGCGCTTCCGCACCGCCTTCGAGGCGGCGCCGATCGGGATGGCGCTGTGCGACCTCGAGGGCCGCTTCATCCAGGTCAACGACGCGCTCTGCGCGATCACCGGCTACATGCGCGAGGAGCTCGAGGAGATGGGCTTCGCCGACCTCAGCCACCCCGAGGATGCCGGTCGCGAGGAGGAGATGATGCGCAGCCTGCTCGCCGGCGAGCAGAGCACGTATTGGATGGAGAAGCGCTACGTCGACGTCGTCGGCCAGGTCGTGTGGGTCGCCGTGCACGCGACGCTCGTGCGCTCCGCCGACGGTACGCCGCAGCACTTCCTCGGCAGCATCCAGGACGTCAGCGAGCGCGTCCGCTACGAGGCGCAGCTGCAGCACATGGCCGACCACGACCCGCTCACCGGCCTGCTCAACCGCCGCTCGTTCGAGCGCGAGCTCAACGAGCACATCCAGCAGGTGCAGCGCTACGGCCCCGAAGGCGCCGCGCTCGTGCTCGACATCGACCGCTTCAAGCACATCAACGACACGCTCGGTCACAACGTCGGCGACGAGCTGATCGTCAAGGTGGCGCAGACGCTGCGCACACGCCTGCGCGACAGCGACGTGCTCGCGCGCCTCGGCGGCGACGAGTTCGCGATCCTGCTGCCGCGCGGCGGCGCGGCGGAGGCGGCGCACGTCGCCGACGCCGTGCTCGCAGCCGTGCGGTCCCAATCGGTGCTGACGGCCGCCGGCCGGCGGCGCCCGATCACGGCCTCGATCGGGATCGCGCTGTTCGGCGACACGGAGCGCCTGAGCGCCGAGGACGTGCTCGTCAACGCGGACCTCGCGATGTACGACGCGAAGGAGGGCGGCCGCGACCGTGCGGCGACGTACTCCTCGGACGAGCGCGGGACGTCGCGCATGAAGGCGCGCATCACGTGGGCGGAGCGCATCCGCGAGGCGCTCGAGGAGGACCGCTTCACGCTCTACGCGCAGCCGATCGTCGACCTCTCCGACGGCGAGGTGCGCCAGCACGAGCTGCTGCTGCGGATGGTGGACGAGCGCGGCGAGGTGATCCCCCCGGCCGCGTTCATCGGGATCGCGGAGCGCTTCGACCTGATGCAGGAGATCGACCGCTGGGTCGTCGCGCGGGCGATCCGCTTGATGGCCGAGCAGAAGGCGGCCGGCCGCGAGCTGGTCTTCGAGGTCAACATCTCGGGCAGCTCGACCGGCGATCCCGAGCTGCTGACGATCATCGAGCGCGAGTTGGCTGAGACCGGCGTGGACCCTGTGAATCTCGTACTCGAGGTGACGGAGACGACTGCGGTTGCCAACATCCCGCGAGCACAGCAGTTCGCTGCACGACTTGCCGAGCTTGGTTGTCGGTTTGCGCTTGACGACTTTGGAGCAGGCTTTGGCAGTTTCTACTACTTGAAGCACCTTCCATTCGATCTGCTGAAGATCGACGGGGAGTTCGTTCGCTCATGCACGACCAGCACCACCGATCAGCTGTTGATCCGTGCGGCGGTCGACATCGCCCGTGGCCTCGGGAAGAAGACGATCGCCGAGTACGTCGGGGACGAGGCGACCGTCGAGCTGCTGCGTGAGCTGGGAGTGGACTATGCCCAGGGTTTCCATGTCGGACGTCCAGGGCCCCTTGCTGCGCGACTCGACCACGATTGCGTCGGTTCGTAAGACTTGCTTCACCATTCAAGACTTGTAACGGAGGGGCGCCAGGTTGTTGAGAAGAACCTCCCCATAGGTTCAATGCAGGCGCGTATATTGCTAGCCTAGGAACACCCCCCGAAGGCTTACTAGGAGTCACGTACATGGCAGATCTCGTCGGGCAAATTCAGCGCGACATCGAGAAGCGCCTCCAGGAGTTGCGGCCGCTGATCGAGGAGAAGGAGCGGCTGGAAGCCGTGCTCGCTGCGCTCACGAACGGGAGTGCTGCCGCCGCCTCCGCGCCACGCCCCCGCGCCACGACGACGACACGCGCTGCCGGCCGGGCTCCCTACGCCGCCGGCAAGGGCCGCCGTGCGCCGCGCGGCGCGAACCGCGAGGCGATCCTGGCGGTCGTGCGCCAGCGCCCGGGCGTGTCCGCCGCCGAGGTCGCCGAGATCACGAGAATCGCGAAGCCGACGGTGCACACGACGATCTCGCAGCTCAAGCGCAAGGGCATCCTCGAACCCGAGGGCTCGGGCGGCGTGAAGCTCGCAAGAGGCGCCTGAGCCGCACCGCGCACGGGGCGGGCGGGGCCGCGGCCTCGCCGGCCCGGACCCATGCGCGCCCTGGGACTCGAACCCAGCCCGCCGGATTAAAAGTCCGGTGCTCTGACCCGATGAGCTAGACGCGCACGTGCATCCTCGCACGCCGGGCGTCCGGGCGGGATGAGAAGGTCCTATCGTGCACGGTGCCCCGTGCGCACCGCAGTCCCCCTGCCCCCATGGTGTAGCGGTCAGCACGCCAGCCTTTCACGCTGGTAGCGGGGGTTCGATTCCCCCTGGGGGTACTGCTCAGGCCGTCGGAACAGCGACTCGAGCGTGCGCCGCGCCGGCGGCATGGCTGGCGCCCCCCGCCGCTCCGGTCCGCCGCCACGGACGGAGCTGCGGGGTGCGACCTGCGCTAGGCGCGAGCCATGCGCGGGAGATTATGCCGGATGAGACGCAAAAGTCCAACGCCGCGCGGTCGAAGTGGGCCGGAGTACCATCCGATCGGCCCGGGCGGTTAGCTCAGCTGGTAGAGCACCTCCCTTACAAGGAGGGGGTCGCTGGTTCGAACCCAGCACCGCCCATCGGCCGCGTGCCGCGGGACCTTCGCGGCGGGAAGTCTGCAACCCTTTCGCGCTCGATGACCGAGCCGCTTCCGTTCGATCCGATCGCCCAGGCGCGCAGCCAGTGGGTCGACCGCTGGGGCGAGGATCCCGGCCGCGCGATGGCGGCCGTCACCTCGATCATGCGCGTGCAGCAGATCCTGCTGGCGCGGCTCGGCGAGCTGCTGCGGCCCTTCGGGCTCACGTTCCCGCGCTACGAGACGCTGATGGTGCTGGTCTTCAGCCGCACCGGCTCGCTGCCCGTCGGCAAGATGGGCGAGCGCCTGCAGGTCCACCGCACGAGCATGACCCACATGGCCGACCGGCTCGAGGAAGCGGGCCTCGTGACGCGCGTCGCGCACGCCGAGGACCGTCGCTCGACCTTGATCGAGATCACGCCCGCCGGCCGCGACCTCGCCGCGCGCGCGACCGCGGTCCTCAACGAGGCGGGCTTCGCGATGGATCCGCTCGACGAGGAGTCGCTCGACGCGATCACGCAGCTGCTCGAGGGCGTGCGCCGCCACGAGGGCGACTTCGCCGAGCCGGTCGAGGCCGCGGCCGTGCGCGACGGGGCGCGCGGGACCGGGTCCTAGAAGACGGGCGCCTCGGTGTAGCGCCCGAAGACGCGCTGCAGCGACTCGACGATCTCGCCCTCGGTCGCCTCCGCGCGCGCGGCCACCAGCAGCGGCTCCATCAGGTTGGCGCGGTCCTGCGCGGCGGCCGCGCGCACCGCATCGAGCGCCTGCTCGGCCGCGGCGCCGTCGCGGCGCGCGCGCACGGCCTGCACGCGCGCGATCTGCTTGCGCTCGAGCGCGGGGTCGATCTTCAGGATCGGCGTCTGCTCGTCGCCCTCGGTGAAGGCGTTGACGCCGACGACGATGCGGCGCCCCTCGTCGATCTCCGTCTGCAGCTCGTAGGCGGCGTCGGCGATCTCGCGCTGCGGGTAGGAGCGCTTGACCGCCTCCACCATCCCGCCGAGCTCGTCGATCTTGGCGAAGTACTCGTACGCCTTCGCCTCCATGCGGTCGGTCAGCGCCTCGACGAAGTAGCTGCCGCCGAGCGGATCGGCCGTGTTCGCGACCCCCGTCTCGTGGGCGATGATCTGCTGCGTGCGCAATGCGATGCGCACGGCGTCCTCCGTGGGGAGCGCCAGCGCCTCGTCATACGAGTTGGTGTGCAGCGACTGCGTGCCGCCGAGCACGCCGGCGAGCGCCTCGATGGCCGTGCGCACGATGTTGTTGAGCGGCTGCTGGGCGGTGAGGCTGACGCCGGCCGTCTGCGTGTGGAAGCGCATCAGCCACGAGCGCGGGTTCTTCGCGCCGAAGGTCTCCTTCAGCTCTCTCGCCCAGATGCGCCGCGCCGCGCGGTACTTCGCGATCTCCTCGAAGAAGTCGATCTGCGCGTTGAAGAAGAACGACAGGCGCGGCGCGAAGTCGTCGACGTCGAGGCCGCGCGCGACCGCCTGCTCGACGTACGTGAGGCCGTCCTTGAGCGTGAACGCCAGCTCCTGCGCGGCGGTCGCTCCGGCCTCGCGGATGTGGTAGCCGGAGATGCTGACGGGGTGCCAGCGCGGCATCGCGGTCGAGCACCACTCGATCATGTCGCCGACGAGTCGCATCGCCGGGTCGATCGGGAAGCACCACTCCTTCTGCGCGATGTACTCCTTGAGGATGTCCGTCTGGATCGTGCCGCCGAGCCGGTCGGCCGGGATGCCCTGCTTCTCCGCGGCGACGACGTAGAAGGCGAGCATGATCGCGGCCGGCGCGTTGATCGTCATCGAGACGGTCACCTCGCCGAGGTCGATCCCGCCGAACAGCGTCTCCATGTCGGCGAGCGAGTCGATCGCGACGCCCTCGCGCCCGACCTCGCCGAGCGAGCGCGGGTGGTCCGAGTCGTGGCCCATCAGCGACGGCATGTCGAACGCGGTCGACAGGCCGGTCTGCCCGTGGTCGATCAGGTAGCGGAAGCGCGCGTTCGTCTCCTCCGCCGTGCCGAAGCCGGCGAACTGGCGCATCGTCCACAGGCGACCCCGGTACATCGACGCGTAGACGCCGCGCGTGAACGGGTACTCGCCCGGCGATCCGATGCGGGACTCGTCCCCGCCCGCCTGCACGTCCGCCGCCGTGTACAGCGGCTCGACCGGCTCGCCCGAGAGGGTCGTGAAGGAGTCCGTGCGCTCAGCCATGAGGAGAGGATAGGTGGAATGTCACCTATCTGCCGGCTCGCCCGTCGCCTCAGGCTGCCAGCACGGACGGAACGCCGCGCTCGCGCACGGTCATCAACAGCGGCTCGCGGGGGCTGAGCGTCGGCATCTGGCGCACGGTCATCGTGCGTCCCGGGACCAGCTCGAGCTGGAACCGCTGCAGCAGCAGCGTGACGATCGTCTTGATCTCGAGCTGGCCGAAGCGCATCCCGATGCACGTGCGCGAGCCGCCGCCGAAGGGGACGTAGGCGCCCTTCGGCAGTCTCGCCTTCGCGTCGGGCGCGAAGCGCTCGGGCACGAACGCCTCGGGCGCCGGCCACACGTCGGGCAGCCGGTGGCTCGCCCACGAGCTGTAGTTGACGTACGCGCCGGCGGGCACCTCGTGGCCGCCGAACTCGAACGTCTCGACGGCGCGACGGGGGCCGACCCACGCCGCCGGGTAGAGCCGCAGCGTCTCGTCGAGCACCATCTCCAACCGCGGGAGCGCCTCCGCGCCCATCAGCTCGGCGGCGGTCGGCATGCGGTCGCCCAGGACGCGGTCCTGCTCCTCGAGCAGCTTCGCCAGCGCGGCGGGGTGGCGCGCGAGCTCGTAGAGCATGAAGGAGATCGTGGAGGTCGAGGTGTCGTGGCCGGCGAACAGCAACGTCATCACCTGGTCGCGCACCTCGCGGTCGCTGAGGGACGAGCCGTCCTCCGCGTCGGTCGCCTCGATCAGCATCGACAGCACGTCGGTGCGCTCGGCGTCCGGCTGCCGGCGGCGGCGCTCGATCTCGGCGTAGATGATGCGGTCGAGCGCCTTGCGGGCGGACTGCATGCGGCGCCACGGCGTGCGCGGCCCGCGCATGATGCGCACGGCGAAGTCGGTCCCGTAGAAGCTGAGCGCGCGCTCGAACTCGATCGCGGCCTGGGCGCCCGTGCCCTGCTGGTCGGGGTCGAGGCCGAACAGCGCGCGCATCGCGACGCGCAGGGTCAGGCGGCGGGCCCAGTGGTAGACGTCGAGCACGTCGCCGCCGTGCCAGCCGGCGAGCGCCTGCAGCGTCTCCTCGACGATCGTGTCGTGCGCGGCGGCGATCCGCTCGCGGTGGAAGGCGGGCAGCATGATGCGGCGGGCGCGGCGGTGGTAGCCGCCGTCGATCGTCAGCAGGCCGTCACCGAGCAGCGGGATCAGGTCGCCCATGCTGCCGGTGCGCCAGTGGAACTTGTCGGCGTTCGAGACGGTGACGAAGTGGTTGGCGGCGGGGCCGAGCATCATCACCACGCGCCCGTGGAAGACGCGGACGCTGAAGATCGGGCCGTACTGCTCGTACAGCGGCAGCAGGATCGGCAGCGGGTCGCGCACGAAGCGGAACGTGCGCTCGAGGTTGAAGTCGTTCGGCCCGGGCGGGAACGGGACCGGCGCCGCCCGCTCGGCGTGCAGGTCGGCGAGGATGCGCCTGAAGGCGTTGCTGGAGAGGGGCTCGGGGGCGGCGACGCTCATGTGAGGGGGACAGCGTACTGGCTGTCTGGCCAAGGTTGGGGCACCTACCCGTCGCACGCGCTTGCGAGCACGAGGTAGTGTGGCACCGCACCTACACATCGCCGGAGGGGGAACAATGCACCGGAAGGTGGCAGCTGCGCTCGTCGCCGCGCTTGCGCTCGGGGTCGCGAGCTGCGGAGGCACCGAGACGACGACGCTGGAAGGCGCCGCGCTCGTGAGGCGGATCGAACTCGCCTGCAGAGAAGGCCAGCGCACGGCGCAGCGGGAGGCGCAGAGGACGAGGCAGCCCAGAACGGGCATCAACATCACGCCGATCCTCGCCGCTCACAGGGTGATGGCGGAAAAGGTCGGAGAGCTCGACACGGACGGTCCCGACAAGGCGGACTTCGAAAGGCTCAAGGCGGCCATGCAGGAGCGCCTCGAGCTCGTCCAACAGGTCGCGGACGCGGACAGAGCCGAACAGTCGAGAGTCATCAGATCGGTCCAGGTGAGGGCCGCGAGAACGACGAGAGTGATCGAAGCCGCCGCCAGAAGGCTCGGCGTCGAGGGGTGCTCCTAGGCGATGCACGAGCGACCGCGCGGCGCACCGTCGCCGCGCGGCGCCGCATGCCATACTTCACGCCCCCTCATGGGGGCGTAGCTCAGTTGGTTAGAGCGCCGGCCTGTCACGCCGGAGGTCGCGGGTTCGAGTCCCGTCGCTCCCGCTTTTGGCACCCCGCGTCCGTGGCGGCTTGAAAGTACCGGACGAAGGGGGCGCGCGGCTTGACGGCGACGATGGTGCCGCCGTCCTGCCAGATGCGGTCGAACAGTTGGCCGAGCAGCTTGCGACGCTCGGCGGGGTCGTGCTCGATCTCCCAGAAGCGGCCGAAGTCGTCGAGCAGCGCTTCGGCCCTGGCGATGTCGGGGTCTGTTGGCGGTCCGATGCGCTCGACCTCCTGCTCCAGCGTCTGGCGGCGCATGACGTACTGGTCCTTGCTGAGGTCGCCCATGACGTAGAGGTCTTGGAGGCGGTCGAGCTGGGCGAGCAGGTCGCGGCGGCGCTTCGGCTCCGCGCTCTGATCGCCGGCCGCGGCCTTGAGGGCGTCGACGACGTGCGCGCGCAGCTCGCCGTCCGGGTGGAAGCCCCGCAGCCACTCGACGATCTGCTCCTCCAGCGGCTCGGCCTGCACGATCGTCTGCGTGCAGTCGCCGCCGCGACGGCGGGTGCCGCAGCGATAGCGGCGGCATTGGGCGCGCGACCCGCGCGTGCCCTGCATGCGGGCGCCGCAGCGCTCGCAGTAGAGGAGCTTGCGCAGCAGGTACTCCTCGGACGGCCGGCCGCCTTTGACGACGCGGGCGCGCCAGCCACGGATCTCCTGCACGCGGTCGAACAGCTCCTCGGGCACGATCGGCTCGTGCCGGCCGCGGATCTCGCGCGACGTGTCGCGCAGGCCGCAGACGTAGCCGCAGTAGGAGGCGTTGAGGAGCATCTCGCGCACCGTGTCCGCGCCGAAGCGTCTGCCGCGGGCGGTCTTCATGCCCTTGGCGTTGAGCCACTCGGCGATGGTGCGGTCCGACTCCTGGCCGGTCGCGTAGCGCTCGTACATCGCGAGCACGAGCGGTGCGCGCTCCGGGTCGGGCAGGACGTCTCTGGTCGCGGGGTCGCGCACGTAGCCCCAGGGGATCGTGCCGACGAGGTGTCCCTGCCGTGCTTTCTCGGCGAGCCCGGCGCGGGTCCAGAACGAGAGCGAAACGGAGTAGTACTCGTCGAACATCTCGTGGATCGACTCGGCGAGGAACGACGAGGGGTCGCTCGGGTCGTCGCCCATCGGCTGCGTGACCGAGACGACGCGGATGCCGAGCCGCTCGCGCAGCAGAGCTTTGTAGCGGCGCGCCTCGACCTGGTTGCGCGCGAAGCGCGAGGTGTGGAAGACGAGCACGACGTCGAAGCGCCGCTCGGCCGCGTCGGCCATCAGGCGCTGGAACTCGGGGCGGCCATCGGCCTTGCGCCAGCCCGAGTGGAAGTCGCAGTACGCGCTGACGATGGTCAGGTCGTTCTCGGCGGCGAACTTGGCGATGGCCTGGCGCTGGGCGTCGGGCGAGAAGCCTTGGCCCTGCTCCTCGGTCGACTCGCGCACGTAGGCGGCCGCGCGGGCCGCTGGCGGGGTTGCGTCAGGCATCGGCGTGCCGTTGCGCCTCGGCGGCGAGCCGGCGCCCGCGACGGAGCCACCAGTCCGCGAACCAACGCGCGAAGTCGAGCTGCTGCGCAGCGGCGTCGAGCGCGGGCTCATCGCGGCCACCTGCCGGAGCTGCCGTTGTGCAGAGGTCGCCGCGGAGCGCGCGTGTGCGGGCGTGCTGCCGCGCTTGGGGCGCCTTGCGGGCTGTGGGCCGAGCCGGGGCCATTCCACGACAGAAAGGCGCCGAGAGGGGCCTCTGAGGTACAGCGCCACCACGCTTGCGTCCCACGCGACACGCCACGAGCACGACGTGAACCTTCCTGGACACCCCTTTGTCGGATTTTTCCGTCGCGCTGGAAGGCATCGATTTCCGGGGGGTTCTGCGCGAGCGCGTGATCCGTTCGAGACGGACCGCAGAACAGACCGCAGAACGGACGGCAGAGCGGCCCGCAGCTACAGCGACGCATGCGCGGTGCAGCGGCTCTCGACGCGAACGCGCAGGCGAAAGTTGCCGGAATCCCAATTTGTCGGACTTTTTCGCCGGCCGAAGAAGCCCCGATTTGCAGGGTGGTGTGCGCGCGGAGGGTGATGCGGTTAAGCGCAGCACAGAACGCATCACAGAGCGCATCAGGGAACGCATCACCCTCGAACACGCGCAGATCAGCTCGCATCGTGACCACCGCCTTCGAGCGCTCCGTGGTGCTGCTCGGCGAGCGCCAGCAGCTCGGACGGCCGCATCACCAGCCCGCGCGCGAGCTTGAAGATGACGCGCAGCGTCGGGTTGATCTCGCCGCGCTCGATCGCCCCGACGTAGTTGCGGTGCAGCCCGGCCCGGATGCCGAGCATCTCCTGGCTCATCCCGCGCCGCGCGCGCGTCTCACGAACTGCGCCGCCAAGCGCGCGGTACTTCGCCGACCGGGCGTTCTTGCCGGGTCCCATGTCCGCCTCCTCGGTCCAGGCACCGAGAAGCGCACACGCTGGCTACGGACAGCCAGTCGGCCGCTCCAGACAGATACGGTGTCTCTCGCATCGAAGGCCTCTACTTCGGTGCCAGGCCCGGGGGCGTTCGCGCGCCGCCCGGGCCACATTTGCATTGGTCGACGGACGACGACAGCATCATCGCCGGCGGATCTCAACCTTTTGGCGCCTGCTCGGCGACGCGACCGGCCTGATGTCCCAGCCTGCTCCTACGATGGGCGAGTGCGGGCGAGCGCGGATGTCATCGAGGAGCAGCTCTCTTCAGTTGTCGCTGCCTTCAAGGACGCGACGAACAGCAACGGGTACATCGACGACGACGACGCTCGCTTTGTCGTTGTTCGCGCTCGCGCGGCGATCGAGCGAGTAGCGCCGCCTCACAGCGCGTATCTCGACGAGGCGGAGACCGTGCTGAACGAGGCTGCCTCTATTGGCTGGAGGGCGGAGCACCTGTGCGCAATCGTGGACGCCCTGCGAGCCGACTACCGCGCTGGCGCCCTGGTGGAAGTGCAGGAGCTGGTACACGCCGACCTCTTCAGCGACTTCATCGAGATGGCGCTCGAGCTGAGCGAGAAGGGCTTTGTCGGTCCAGCGGCCGTGGTTGCAGGAAGTGTGTTGGAGGAGCACCTTCGCAAGCTCGCCGGGAAGCACGGCGTAGATCTCATTGAGGCCAACGGGCGTGCCAAGAGCGTCGAGGTCCTGGGCGTCGACCTGCGGAAGGCCCAAGCCATCACGGAGGTTCAGCGCAAGAGCGTGACTGCGTGGTACGCGCAACGCACCGAGGCGGCGCACGGGCGCGCAGATGCGCTGACGCCGTCAGAGGTCGAGCGAATGATTGATGGCGTACGCGACTTTGTCGCTCGCCATCCCGCGTGAAGCACTGCTTGGGGCATAAGGAGTGGCTCAAGTCCGTTCTTCGCCCGCGGCAGGGACTGCACCGAGGTTGCCAGTGGACCAGGCTGGGCCGGTGGGTAGCGCTGCGATCGTCGGTGGCTCCGTTGGTAGCCTTTGCATATGGCATCGCATCCGATGACATCGGTCGACATCGATGCTGCGCTGCTTGCAAAGGCGCGCGATGCGCTCGGATCGTCTCCCGCAGGCGCCGACACGGACGTCGTGGAACGCGCGCTGCGTTTGCTTGTCGGCCGGCATGCGCTGGGAACCGCGCAGTCGCTGAGCGACCTCACCGAGGATGAAGCCATGGATGTCGCTTACGCGGAACTGCGTGCAATGCGCCGGGAACGCCGTCGCGTAGCGTGATCAGGGTCGTCGTCGACCCGGGCGTCTTCGTCTCGGCTTTCGTCTCTCCAAAGCGGGCAGCGCCGGCGCTCCTCGTCGAGGCACTGCTCGACGGTCAGGTCTCGGCAGTGGTGTCGCCCGCCCTCTTGGACGAACTCACGCGTGTGCTGCGGCGAGAGAAGTTTGCGGCCTACTCGGGAGAGGGACGTGCAGATGCGTTCGTCGCAGTCATTGCAGACTGCGGGATCCTCGTCGAGGATGCCGATTTCGAACCTGGAGCGACGGACGATCCCGACGACGACTACCTCGTTGCACTGGCACGCGCGAACGAGGTGGACGCGATCGTCGCAGGCGACAGACATCTGTTGGCCATAGACTCCGAAGAGCTCAATGTTTGGAGTCCCCGTGTGGCCGTGGAACAGATCGAGGCATCGGTCAGCGGCGGCGGCGAGCACTATCTGAGAGCTGCGGCAGAGGTGTTGATCGGACTGCGGCAGGCGGCCGACATCGAGCACCTTGCACTCGTGGTCGTTCGCCCAGCCGCGGAATCGCTTGTGCTCCACGTGACGCCAAACGACCTGCCGTGGTGGGGTGCCTCCCATGATCCAGGCGACCTAAGAATTCTCGAAGCGATGATCTCGACCGTCCGCACCGCTGACGAATCGGACATCACTTCCTCCGTCGAAGCGTTCGACGTAGAAACCCGGACAAGCGCACCGATCGATGAAGTGTTCGGTGCGGTTTTTTGGAGCCTGACTCAGCAGGCTGGTGGTGAGCGCGCGGTGCTGATGGCGCGGGACGCGGTCGAACGGGTCTGGCTGGCCTGGCGCTTGGAGCAGTCCAGAGTGTTCTTCGTCGAAGAGGCGCCCGGCTTCTTCGACGAGCACCTGAAGTTCATCGACGCGATCTCGCGTGAGTCGCTCGACGGAAACGTAAGCAAGCCGCCTTTGCGGCTTGCTGATGTCGGGGCGCCTCGCCGCGTGCAAATGGCGCCCGAGCTTAGAAGCCTGCTGGATGAGCAGGCAGCGGCATTTCGGGAGAAGTTCGGTCGCGAGCCCGGGCCTGGCGACCCCGTGTTCTTCGACCCGGATGCGGATGAGCCACGACCGATGTCGCAGGAGACCATCGACCGGATGACGATGCTGATGGAAGAGGCTGGGTTCGGGAAGGAGTTCTTCCAGCAGCGGGATACTGCTCTCGCAGTGTCCGGAATGCTTAGACGCATCAGCCGAAATGACCCGTGCCCCTGCGGCTCCGGCGAGAGATACAAGCACTGTCACGGCGGGTGACCGTGAGCGGGGTCAGCCCCGAATCTCGATCCGAGGTGCCATCCGCGGGTTCGAGTCCCGTCGCTCCCGCTTTAGACACCCCGCTTCGGTCGCGGTCTGGAAGTAGCCGACGAACGGCCTTCGCGGTGTCACGGCGACGATCTGGCCGCCGTCTTGCCAGATGCGGTCGAAGAGCTCCTCGAAGCAACAATCGCGGGTGGGCCGCGTCGTCCGTATGGAATGCGCCTAGCTGCGGCTGTCGTACACCTCGGTGCGCACGCGGGTGCCGGGGGCGGCGGCGAGGCGTGCGTCGCAGGTGACGAGTGGGACGTCGAGTGCTTCGGCGAGGGCGACGAAGGTGGCGTCGTAGGCGGTGAGGTTCTCACGCAGTTCCCAGACGCGGTCGTTGAGCGGTTCGTGTGGATAGCGCACGAGCGTCAGCTCGGCGAAGTCGGTGCGCGCGTCGTGGGCGCGCTCGGCGCTGATCTGTCCTTTGCGGAGCATGCGGCGCAGCGCGTGCAGGATCTCGGTGTCGATGAGATGCGGGGCGTGCAGGTCGCCGTCATCGGCGAGACGCTCGACGAGTTCCGGGGCCGGGTCGCTGGCGGCGAGCGCTGCGAGCACTGCCGAGCTGTCGACGACGAGCACCGGCGACTCAGGCGCGGTCGCGGCCGGACCGGACCGCTGCGACGATCGCTCTGCTGGACGCGCCGCCGGCGCGCGAGCGGGCACGCTGCAGCAGCTCGGCGACCGGCGGGCGCTGCGCAGCACGCTCAAGCTCACCGAGGGCGAAGTCCGAGAGCGAGACGCCGGCGGCCGCCGCGCGGGTGCGCAGGGCACGATGAACGTCGTCTGGGACATTGCGGACCTGGATGGTCTTCATGCCTTCAGTGTACCGACTTGCTTGTGTCACACCCAAACTGCATGTGCGCATAGGTCCGACGGCCAATGCGGCCGCGGCTACATCCGTGAACGCATGATCGGGCGGGAGGCCGGCAGCCGCCTGGTTGATCGCCTTGATCTCCTCGAAGAGACGGTCCGGCCTGCGGCGATGTCCGCGGCACTCTCGGCGAGCGCTTCGCGCTCCTCGTCCGTGAGCGGCTCGTCGTCCTCGGGACGCGAGTCGAGCCAGCGCTCGAAGTCGTCGCGATCGGGCGAGGACTGCGTCATGCCGCGAGTGTTGCGCGCCGGGGCCGGCAGCTCAACAGCACATGCGTTGTATCCGCTGACACGCGACTGACGCGGCGCTGACACGCACGGCAGTACCGCCCTTCACGCGCGAATCTCAATGCGGTGCCCCAGGTGGGTAGAACTCCCGTCGCTCCCGCCTCAGCGGCGCACGCCGAGCCGTTTGGTCGCGGCCGTGTAGCCGGTGTGCGTCGCTCGTGCTGTGACGGCTCGGCTCGACGTCACGGTCAGCGTCACGCGGCCTCTGTCGTCAGTCGTCCCCGACCGGCCGTCGACCGTGACCCTCGCGCCGCTCACCGGATCGCCCGCGTCGAGCACCGTGAAGCGGACCGCGGTCGGCTCGCCTCTGCGCAGCCTGGCCGGCCTGGCCTGCAGGGTGAGGCCGGGCAGCAGCCGGCGGTAGGACGTGACCGCGTCCGACGAGGTGCCGATGTTGAAGTTGGCGAGCACGTCGAGCGCGTCGCCGGCGACGTTCGCGTCGAGCTTGTAGGCCTGCAGCGCATCCCTCGGATGGCCGCCGTTCACCGTCGCGCCGAACCGCGTCGCGCTCCTGTTCGAGCGCCGCGCGAGCACGTCGGGGTCGCCGAAGCTCTTCGTCCACAGCACCCAGATCCGTCCGTCGGCGGCTCTCGCGATCGCCACGGCCGGACTGTTGTCGAGGCCGGCGAGCACCGGCGCCCGCCCGGCTCCGACGCGCCACACGCGGACGCCGCCGGGCGTCGGGTAGGCGACGTAGAACCCGCCGCCGGCGCGCGCCGCCAACGGCGTGCGGCCGAGCATGCCGACGTTCATCGCGCCCGTGCCCGGCATCGTGAGCGGGCCGCGACCGGGACTGCCGTCCGCGTCGACGTCCTGCGCGAGCACGCCGAGCCGGCCGGCCGCGCTCGAGTACCACGCCATCACCGTCCGGTTCGTCGCGTCCGTCGCGAGGTTCGGGTCGTTGCCGTACTGGAGCCCGCTCATGAAGTCGTTGTTCGGCGTCGCCGGCGAGAGGCCGGCGTGGACCCACGTGCCGAGCGTCCCCGCGAAGGCCTGCAGCGGCGACCCGTCCGCGCGCACCGTCGCGGCGTGCGCGCTCGCATACGACTGGGCGCCGCTCGGATTGACCTGCCCCGGCTGAAGCGCCCACGACGCGCCCCCGTCGGTCGACAGCGCCGTGTTCGTCTCCCGCTGCGGATCGCTCGTGTCCGTGCTGCGGAACCCGCCCCAGAACGCGCGCAGGCCGCCGGGCTCGACCACGAGCGCCGTGTTCGTGAAGCCCGTCCAACCGGACTGGATCGGGGTGGTCGCGCCGATCCGTCCGGCCCGCGTAATCGTCGTGTGCCGGAGGTCTTCCGTGTTCGGCCCAGTCGGGTGGTGCCACGCGACGTGGAGCACGCCGTCGCCGGTGCGCGCGAGCCCGACCTGGTCGGTGCTCGAGCCGTCCGGGGTCGTGACCCGCTTCCACGGCGCCGCGCCGGCTGACGCGGCGCTGCCGACGGCGATCAGGACTGCGACGACGATGCAACGAGCCTTCATGGAGCGACCCTCCGCTCGGGCTGGGATTGCCGGCAGGCGAGCCTACCGCGGCGGCGCGGACGCGATCAATCCCGATTAGCAGTCAATCAACAAGCTGATAAACTGCCTAAATGACTGGGGGAGTTTGGGCTCGGCGCCGCCTGCGCGCGCACCTGAGCGTCGCCGGCGCTCGCGCCCGGGTGCGCTAGACGCATGTCCGTCGACCGGCGAGCGGACTGGGCGGCGGCCCCCGACCTCGCCGCACCTGTGGCGGCCGGCGGCCGGATCCGCGGCCTGTGGCTGGCGATGCGCCCGCGCCAGTGGATCAAGAACGGGCTCGTGCTCGCCGCTCCCGCCGCCGCCGGGGTGGTGACGCAGCGGGACGTGCTCGTCGACGTCGCGCTGACGTTCGCGGCCTTCTCGCTCGTCGCCAGCGCCGTCTACCTCGTCAACGACGTCGCCGACGTCGCGCACGACCGCGCCCATGCCGTCAAGCGCGCGCGACCGATCGCGGCGGGCGTCGTCGCGCCGCGCCTGGCGCTGACCGCGGCGGCGCTGGCGCTGCTCGCCGGCCTGGCGCTCGCGGCCGCCGTGCGCGCCGAGCTGCTCGCCGTCGTGGCCGGCTACGCCGGGCTGTCCGTCCTCTACACCTTCTGGCTCAAGCACGTGGAGGTGCTCGACCTCGCGGTCGTCGCGTCCGGCTTCATCTTCCGGGCGGTCGCGGGCGGGGTCGCGATCGACGTGCCGATCTCGCGCTGGTTCCTGATCGTCGCGTCGTTCGGGTCGTTGTTCCTCGTCGCCGGCAAGCGCTACAGCGAACACGTGACGATGGGCGTGGAGCGCGAGCTGACGCGCGCGACGCTCGCCGTGTACTCGCCCGCGTATCTGCGCCAGATCGCCACGACGGCGTCGAGCGTGACCCTGCTCGCCTACTGCCTGTGGGCGTTCGAACGGTCCGGAGCGAGCGGCGACGCGCCACTGCTGGAGCTGTCGGTCGTGCCGTTCACGATCGGCGTGCTGCGCTATGCGCTGCTGCTCGACGGCGGGCTCACGGCGGCGCCCGAGGAGGTCGCGCTGCGCGACCGGCCGATCCAGCTGCTGGGCCTGATCTGGGCGATCCTGTTCGTGGCGGGTGTCTCGGTCGCCTGAGCAGAGCGCGCCGCCCGGCGGCATCCGCACGTCGCTGACCGGCTGGGGCCGCACCGCCCCGAGCGTCGCGGCGGTGCACGGGCCGCGCACGGCCGCGCACGTCGCCGAGCTGCTGCGAGGCGCGGGCGCGCGCGGCATCCTCGCGCGCGGGCTCGGGCGCGCCTACGGCGACGCCGCGCAGAACGCCGGCGGCGAGGTCGTCGCGATGACGGGCCTGTGCGCCGTGCACGCGCTGGACGCCGCCGCCGGCCGCGTCGAGCTGGACGCCGGCGTCAGCCTCGACGCGCTGCTGGCGCTCACGATCCCGCGCGGCTGGCTGCCGCCGGTGTTGCCCGGCACGCGTCACGTGACCGTCGGCGGCGCCATCGCGTCGGACGTGCACGGCAAGAACCACCATCGCGACGGCGGCTTCTGCGACCACGTCGAGGCGTTCGAGCTGCTGACGCCGGGCGGCGATCGCCTCGCGGTCACGCCCGGCGCGACGCCCGACGCGTTCGCGGCCACGGCCGGCGGCATCGGCCTCACCGGGGTGGTGCTGCGCGCGACGCTGCGGCTGACGCCGCTCGAGACGGCGTGGATGGCGGTCGACACCGAGCGCGCGCCCGACCTCGACGCGCTGCTCGAGCTGATGGCGTCCGACGACGACGCGCACCGCTACTCGGTCGCGTGGCTCGACTGCCTGGCGCGCGGCCGGCGGCTCGGGCGCTCCGTGCTGACGCGCGGCGACCACGCGCGCGCCGCGCAGCTGCCCGCCGCCGCCGGTCGCGACGCGCTGCACCCGCCGGCGCCGGCCCGGCTCGCGGCGCCGACCGGGCTGCCGGGCGGGCTGCTCTCGCGTCCCGCGATCGCCGCCTTCAACGAGGCGCGCTTCCGGCGCGCGCCGCGGCTCGAGCGCGGACGCCTCCAGCCGCTCGCGAGCTACTTCTTCTCGCTCGACGCGCTGCGCGGCTGGAATCGGCTGTACGGGCCGCGCGGGTTCGTGCAGTACCAGCTCGCCGTCCCGCGCGGCGCGGAGGAGACGCTGCGGACGATCGTCGAGCGCACCTCGCGCGCTCGCGCCGCCTGCTGCCTCGCCGTCCTCAAACGCATGGGGCCGGCGCGCGGCCTGTTGTCGTTCCCGCAGGAGGGCTGGACGCTGGCGCTCGACTTTCCGGCCGCCGCGCCCGGGCTGCGCGAGCTGCTGGACGGCTTCGACGAGCTCGTCGCGCACGCCGGCGGGCGCGTCTACCTCGCGAAGGACGCGCGCCTGCGCCCCGAGCTCGTGCGTGCGATGTATCCGCAGCTGCCGCGCTGGAACGCGATCCGCGCGCAGCTCGACCCGGACGCGACGATGCGCTCCGACCTCGCGCGGCGGCTGCGTCTGACCGACGACGGAGCGGGCGCGTGAGAGACGCGCTCGGGACCGTGCAGCGCGTGCTCGTGCTCGGGGGCGGATCGGACATCGGCCGCGCGATCGCGCACGCGCTCGTGGCCGAGCGCGCGCGGCTCGTCG
The DNA here is from genome assembly GCA_036379915.1 of Conexibacter sp. Taxonomy (GTDB): domain Bacteria; phylum Actinomycetota; class Thermoleophilia; order Solirubrobacterales; family Solirubrobacteraceae; genus Conexibacter. The sequence continues at coordinate 34,482 of DASVFS010000143.1, forward strand.
TGCTCGGCGTGCGGGATCCCGCCGCCGCAACCGCGCTCGCGGGCGCCGAGCAGCTGCGTCGCGCGGGCGCCGACGACGTCGCGCTGCTGCCGTTCGACGCGGGCGACTGCGCGTCGCACGAGGCGACGATCGGCTCGGCGTTCGCGCGCTACGGGGACCTCGACGTCGTCGTCCTCGCCGCCGGCGTGCTCGGCGACCAGCCGCGCGCGCTGCGCGAGCCGGCGCTCGCCGCCGAGGTGATGCGCGTGAACCTCGTCGGCGCGGGTTCGGCGCTGCTCGTCGCGGCGCGGCGGCTGCGCGAGCAGGGCCATGGCACGCTCGTCGTGCTGTCGTCGGTCGCGGCCGTGCGGCCGCGCCGCGCGAACTTCGTCTACGGTGCCTCGAAGGCGGGGCTCGACGCGCTCGCCCGCGGGCTCGGCGACGAGCTCGCCGCGGACGGGATCGGGGTGATGGTCGTGCGCCCCGGGTTCGTGCGCACGAAGATGACCGCCGGCCTTCCGCCCGCGCCGCTGGCGACGACGCCCGAGGCGGTCGCCGCGCTCGTCGTCGCCGGCCTGCGTCGCGGCGCCGACGCCGTCTGGGCGCCGCGCGCCGCGCGCGCCGCCGCGCTCGCGCTCCGCCTCGCGCCGCGGGCCCTGCTGCGGCGATCCGCGAGATGAGCCCGCGCGAAGACGCGTCTGCCGCCCGCGTTCCGACGCCGACCGGGTGAACGCGACGCCGGGGGGAACCCGCCCCGCTACGCGACCGGCGCGTCGGCGCCGGCCTTCGCGGCGAACGCGACCGCGCGCTCGACGCTGTCGACGTCGCGCACGGCGCCGGTGTCGGCGGAGGTCGCCATCGCGGCGTAGGCGCGCAGCGCGGGCGAGACGGCGCGCTCGCGCGCGACCGGCGCGTAGCCGCCGGCCTCCTCGAGCGCGCGGCGGCGCGCGGCCAGCTCCTCGTCGGGGACCTGCAGCTCGATCGAGCGCGCCGGGATGTCGATCGCGATCGTGTCGCCGCTCTCGACCAGCGCGATCGCGCCGCCGGACGCCGCCTCGGGCGAGACGTGCCCGATCGACAGGCCCGACGTGCCGCCGGAGAAGCGCCCGTCGGTGATCAGCGCGCACGCTCTGCCGAGCCCGCGGCCCTTCAGGTAGGAGGTCGGGTAGAGCATCTCCTGCATGCCCGGCCCGCCGCGCGGCCCCTCGTAGCGGATCACGAGCACGTCGCCCTCCTTGACGCCGCCGCCGAGGATCAGCTCGACCGCGTCCTCCTGCGACTCGACGACGACCGCCGGCCCCGTGAAGCTGAAGATCTCCGCGTCGACCCCGGCCGTCTTCACGACGCAGCCGCGCTCGGCGAGGTTGCCGTACAAGATCGCGAGGCCGCCCTCCTGCGAGTAGGCGTGGCCGAGGTCGCGGATGCAGCCGTCGGCCGCGTCGAGGTCGAGCGACTCCCAGCGCTCCGACTGCGAGAACGCCTGCGCGGAGCGCACGCAGCCGGGCGCGGCGTGGAACAGTTCGACGGCGCGCTCGCTCGGCGCCGCGCCGCGCACGTCCCACTCGCCGAGCCATGCGTCGAGGTCGCGCGCGTGAACGGTGTGGACCGACGCGTCGAGCAGCCCGCCGCGGCGCAGCTCGCCGAGGATCGCGGGGATGCCGCCGGCGCGGTGCACGTCCTCCATCAGGTAGGTGCCGTTCGGCGCGACCTTGCAGATGCACGGCACGCGGCGCGAGAGCGCGTCGATGTCGGCCATCGTGAAGTCGACCTCGGCCTCCTGCGCGGCCGCGAGCAGGTGCAGGATCGTGTTGGTCGAGCCGCCCATCGCGATGTCGAGCGTCATCGCGTTCTCGAACGCGGCGCGCGTCGCGACCGCGCGCGGCAGCACGGACTCGTCGTCCTCGTCGTAGAAGCGCTTGGCGATCTCGACGACGGTGCGGCCGGCGTCCTCGTACAGCTGCTTGCGCGCGGTGTGCGTCGCGAGCGTCGAGCCGTTACCGGGCAGCGCGAGGCCGAGCGCCTCCGTCAGGCAGTTCATCGAGTTGGCGGTGAACATGCCGCTGCACGAGCCGCACGTCGGGCAGGCGGCCTCCTCGATGAGGTCCATGTCGGCGTCGCTGACGCTCGGGGACACCGCCTCCGCCATCGCGGTGATGAGGTTGAGGCCCTTGCGCACGGTGCCGTCCACGAGCGTCGCGACGCCGCCCTCCATCGGCCCGCCGGAGACGAACACGGTCGGGACGTTCAGCCGCAGCGCGGCGTTCAGCATCCCCGGCGTGATCTTGTCGCAGTTGGAGATGCAGATCAGCGCGTCGGCGCAGTGCGCGTTCACCATGTACTCGACGCTGTCGCTGATCAGGTCGCGCGAGGGCAGCGAGTAGAGCATGCCGCCGTGACCCATCGCGATCCCGTCGTCGACGGCGATCGTGTTGAACTCGAGCGGCACGCCGCCGGCGGCGTGCACCGCGGCGCTGACGACCTCGCCGACCGGCTTCAGGTGCGTGTGGCCGGGGACGAACTGCGTGTAGGAGTTCGCGACCGCGACGAGCGGCTTGCCGAAGTCCTCGCGCGCGACGCCGGCGGCGCGCAGCAGCGCGCGGGCGCCGGCCATGTTGCGGCCGTGCGTGACGGTCTTGGAGCGCAGCGCGGGCATGGCGCTCGACTCTAGCTCAGCGGAACGCGTTGATGCCGGTCAGCGCCTGGCCGATCACGAGCGCGTGCACGTCGGCGGTGCCCTCGTAGGTGACGACCGACTCGAGGTTGTTCATGTGGCGGATCACCGGGTACTCGAGCGTGACGCCGTTCGCGCCGAGCACCTGCCGCGCGGTGCGCGCGACCTCGAGCGCGCCGTTCACGTTCCCGAGCTTGCCCATGCTGACGTGCTCGGAGCGCAGCGTGCCGGCGTCCTTCATGCGGCCGAGGTGCAGCGCCACGAGCGACGCGCGGTTCACCTCCAGCGCCATGTACGCGAGCTTCTGCTGCTGGATCTGCGTCGCGGCGATCGGGCGGTCGAACTGGATCCGCTCCTTCGCGTACGCGAGCGCCGCCTCGAAGCAGGCGCGGCCCGCGCCGGCCGCGCCCCAGACGATGCCGTAGCGCGCCTCGTTGAGGCACGACAGCGGGCCGCGCAGCGATGACACCTCCGGCAGGCGCGCGCTGTCGGGCAGGCGCACGTCGTCGAGCACCAGCTCGCTCGTGACGGACGCGCGCAGCGACAGCTTCTTGTGGATCTCCGGCGCGCTGAAGCCGGGCGCGCCTCTGGGGACGAGGAAGCCGGACACGCCGTCGTCCGTTCTCGCCCACACGACCGCGACGTCAGCGATCGAGCCGTTCGTGATCCACATCTTCGCGCCGTTGAGGATCCAGTCGGCGCCGTCGCGGCGCGCGTGCGTCCGCATCGAGCCGGGGTCGCTGCCCGCGTCCGGCTCGGTCAAGCCGAAGCAGCCGATCGCCTCGCCGGCCGCCATCCGCGGCAGCCACTCGCGCTTCTGCTCCTCCGAACCCCAGCGCCAGATCGCGTACATCGCGAGCGATCCCTGCACCGACACGAGCGAGCGCACGCCGCTGTCGCCTGCCTCCAGCTCCATGCACGCGAGGCCGTAGGCGGTCGCGCTCGCGCCGGCGCAGCCGTAGCCGGTGAGGTGCATGCCGAGCAGGCCGAGTCTGCCGAGCGCCGGCGCCAGCTCGCGCGGAATCGTCGCCTGCTCGAACCAGTCGCCGACGTGCGGCACGACCTCCTTCGCGACGAACGTCCGCACCGTGTCGCGGATGTCGCGCTCCTCGGCGGACAGCAGCGCGTCGAGCTCGAGGAAGTCGTGCGGGCGCAGGGCGGGCGTGGGCTGCGTGGCGGCGGCGGATGTCATGCCGCACATCCAAGCACCCGGTTGCGCCCGAGCGCGCCGTCGCGCGCTCAGGAACCGTTCATGTTCGCGCCATATCGTCGGTCTCCGTGAAGGCGATGGTCGTCGACGACGAGCCGGCGATGCGCGAGGCGCTGGAGCTGGCGCTGCGGCTCGACGGCTTCGAGGTCGAGCTGGCCGCGGACGGTCGCGAGGCGATCCGCCGGCTGCCGGTCGTGCGACCGGACGTCGTGCTGCTCGACGTGCTGATGCCGCAGCTCGACGGGATCGAGGTGTGCCGGCGGATGCGCGACACGGGCGACCGCACGCCGGTCCTGATGCTGACCGCGCGCGACGAGGTCGGCGACCGCGTCGCGGGGCTGGAGGCGGGCGCCGACGACTACCTCGCGAAGCCGTTCGCGCTGCCGGAGCTGCTCGCGCGCGTCCGCGCGCTGCTGCGCCGCTCCGGCTGGGGCGTCGAGGCGCGCGTGCTGCGCTTCGACGACCTCGAGCTCGACGCGGCGGCGCACGAGGCGCGCCGCGGCGGGCGCCTGTTGGAGCTGACGCGCACGGAGTTCCTGCTGCTCGAGCTGTTCATGCGCAACCCTCGCCAGGTGCTCTCGCGCGCGCAGATCGTCGAGCACGTGTGGGGCTACGACTTCGGCCCGACCTCGAACGCGATCGAGGTGTACGTCGGCTACCTGCGCCGCAAGACGGAGGCGGGCGGCGCGCCGCGGCTGCTGCACACGGTGCGCGGCGTCGGCTACGTGCTGCGGGCGGCGGAGCCGGCGTGAGCTTCCGGCGGCGGATCGTCGTGCTCGTGGCGGCCGCCGTCGCCGCGGCCGTGCTCGGGGCGTCCGCGCTCGTGTACGTCGTCATGCGCGGCGAGCTGAACGCGCAGCTCGACGACCGCCTGCGCGCGCAGGCGGGCGAGGCGTTGTTCGTGTCCGTCGCGCGTGACCAGGCGGACGAGCGCAGGTCCACGGAATCCCGCGCGCGCGCCGGCGCGAGCGCGCGCGCGAGGCGCTCGGGCGGGTGGGACTCGCGCAGCGCGCCGACCACCGGCCGAGCGAGCTGTCGGGCGGCGAGCAGCAGCGCGTCGCGATCGCGCGGGCGCTCGTCGGCGAGCCGGCGATCGTGCTCGCGGACGAGCCGACCGGCGCGCTCGACTCCGCCACCGGGGCTGGCATCGTCGCGCTGCTGAGCGAGCTGAACGCGGCCGGCGCGACGATCGCCGTGATCACGCACGACCCCGAGGTCGCGGCCGCGATGCCGCGGCGTGTGGCGCTGCGCGACGGGCGGCTCGAGCGATGAGGGCCAGCCGCCTGCTCCCCGCCGACGTGCTGCGGCTCGGCGCGCACGGGCTGCGCACGCGGCCGGCGCGCGCGGCGCTGTCGGCGCTCGGGATCGCGATCGGCGTCGCCGCGATGGTCGCCGTGCTCGGCGTCGGCGAGTCGAGCCGCACGCGCCTGCTCGACCAGCTCGCCGCGCTCGGCACGAACCTGCTGACCGTCACGCCCGGCCAGAGCTTCTTCAGCGACACCGTCACGCTGCCGCCGAGCGCGGTCAGAGCGATCCGCGGCATGCCCGGCGTCGAGCTGGCGGCGGCCGCGACCAGCGTCGCCGTCGCGGTGCGCCGCACCGACCGCATCCCGGAGGAGGAGGGCGGCGGCATCCAGCTGTCGGCGGTCGAGCCGGGCCTGCTCAGCGCGGTCGGCGGCACGCTCAGAGGCGGCCGCTTCCTCGACGCCGCGCTCGTCCACTACCCGGCCGTCGTGCTCGGCGCGGTGACGGCGCAGCGGC
>DASVFS010000144.1:0-8639 GCA_036379915.1 Conexibacter sp.
TCGCCCGGTAGCCTCCGGCCCGCCATGAGCGCCAAGCCGCAAGCCCCGCGAGGGACGTACGACGTGCTGCCCGACGAGGCGGCCCGGCGCGCCGCCGTCGAGGAGGCGGCGCAGAGGATCCTCGGCGCGGCCGGCTACCGCCGCATCGAGACGCCGGCGTTCGAGGCGACCGAGCTGTTCGCGCGCGGGGTCGGCAGCTCGACCGACATCGTGCAGAAGGAGATGTACACGTTCGAGGACGGCGGCGGGCGCTCGCTCACGTTGCGTCCCGAGGGGACCGCGCCCGTCTGCCGCGCGTACATCGAGCACGGCATGCAGAAGCTGCCGCAGCCGGTGAAGCTCTGGTACCTGTCGTCGTTCTTCCGCTACGAGCGCGCGCAGGCGGGTCGCCAGCGCCAGTTCTGGCAGGTGGGGACGGAGGCGATCGGCTCCGCCGACCCCGCCCTCGACGCCGAGTCGATCCTGCTGCTGGCGGAGCTGCTGGACGCGCTCGGCGTCAGAGACGTGCGGCTGCGGCTCGGATCGCTCGGCACGGCGGAGACGCGCGCCGCCTACCGCGAGGAGCTGCAGGCGTACCTGCGCGCGCACGAGGCGCAGCTGTCCGAGGACGTCCGCGGCCGCATCGACAGCAACCCGCTGCGCGCGTTCGACGCCGACCACCCCGGGACGCGCGAGGTGATGGCGGGCGCGCCGCGGCTGCTCGACCGCCTCGCCGCCCCCGACGTCGAGCATTTCGCCGCCGTGCGCACGCTGCTCGACGAGGCCGACCTGGGCTACGAGGTCGACCCGACGCTCGTGCGCGGGCTCGACTACTACGCGCGCACGGTCTTCGAGTTCACGAGCGACGCGCTCGGCGCGCAGTCGGGCGTCGGCGGCGGCGGCCGCTACGACGGGCTGATCGAGCAGCTCGGCGGCCCGGCCACGCCCGGCGTCGGCTGGGCGGCGGGAATCGAGCGGATCCTGCTGGCCGCCGGCGAGCAGGCCGTCGGCGAGCCGGTCGTCGACCTGTTCGTCGCGTACGCCGACGAGCCGCGCCGCGCGGCCGGCTTCCAGATCGCGCACGAGGCGCGGCGCGCCGGGCTGGCCGCGCAACTCGAGCTGGCGGGGCGCTCGTTGAAGGGACAGCTCAAGCAGGCGGACCGGATCGGGGCGCGCTTCGTCGCGATCCTCGGCGAGGAGGGCGCGACGGTGAAGGACATGGAGAGCGGCGAGCAAGACCTCGTCGAGCCGGGGGCGGTCGTCCATCACGTGCTGCGCGGGAGGACGCTGTGAACGCCGCCCCGCGCGCGAACGCCTACCGCGACGCGTGGGCCGGCGCGCTGACGGGCGAGCGCGCGGACACGCCGGCGCGCGTCGCCGGCTGGGTCCACCGCCGCCGCGACCATGGCGGGCTGATCTTCATCGACCTGCGCGACCGCTCCGGGATCGTGCAGCTCGTCTTCCATCCGGACCGCGCGCCGGAGGCGCACACAGCCGCGCATGCGCTGCGCTCCGAGGACGTCCTCACGGCCGCCGGCACCGTGGTGCGGCGCGATCCGGAGAACGTCAACCCGAACATCCCGACGGGCGAGGTCGAGCTGTCGGTCGACGAGCTCGTGCTGCACGCGGACGCGGAGACGCCGCCCTTCCCGATCGACGAGGACGGCCCGGTCGACGAGCTGATCCGCCTCAAGCACCGCACGCTCGACCTGCGCCGGCGGCCGCTGCAGGACGCCCTGCGGCTGCGCCACCGCGTGATCCAGACGATGCGCCGCGTGTTGGACGAGCGCGACTTCCTCGAGATCGAGACGCCGATCCTCACGCGCTCGACGCCCGAGGGCGCGCGCGACTACCTCGTGCCGGCGCGCATCGACCCCGGCACGTTCTTCGCGCTGCCGCAGTCGCCGCAGCTGTTCAAGCAGCTGCTGATGATCGGCGGCTACGAGCGCTACTACCAGATCGCCCGCTGCTTCCGCGACGAGGACACGCGCGCCGACCGCCAGCCCGAGTTCACGCAGCTCGACCTGGAGATGAGCTTCGTCGCCGAGGACGACGTGATCGAGACGATGGAGGCCGTGATGGGCGCGGTCTTCGGAGCCTGCGGCAGAAGTTTCCACGTGGCGCCGCCGCCGTGGCGGCGGATGCCGTTCGACGAGGCGATGTCGCGCTACGGCGTCGACCGCCCGGACACGCGCTTCGGGCTGGAGATCGCGGACGTGGGCGGGGCGCTCGCGTCCTCGGAGTTCAAGGTCTTCAGCGGCGCGCTGGCGAGCGGCGGCGTCGTGCGCGGGATCAACGCGGGCGCGCGCGAGCTGGCGCGCAGAGACCTGGACGAGCTGACCGAGCTGGCGAGAACGTACGGCGCGAAGGGGCTCGTGTGGGCGTTCGTGGAGGAGGACGGCGGCTGGCGCTCGCCGATCGCGAAGTTCCTCACGGAGGCCGAGCTGGCGGGCGTGACCGAGCGCCTGGACGGCAGAGCGGGCGACCTGCTGCTGATCTCCGCCGACGAGCCGAAGGTCGTGTGCGCCGTGCTCGGCGCGCTGCGGCTGGAGCTGGCGGAGCGGTTCGGGCTCGTGCCGGATGGCGCCCACGAGATCCTGTGGATCGTCGACTTCCCGATGTTCGAGCGCGACGAGGCGGGCGGCTGGACGGCGCTGCACCACCCGTTCACGGCGCCCGAGGGCGACCTCGACGGCGACCCGGGCGCGCTGCGCTCGCGCGCGTACGACCTCGTGCTCGACGGCTCCGAGATCGGCGGCGGCTCGATTCGCATCAACCGCACCGACGTGCAGCAGACGGTGCTGGAGCTGCTCGGCATGAGCGCCGAGGAGGCGCGGGCGCGCTTCGGCTTCCTGCTCGACGCCTTGCGGTACGGCGCCCCGCCGCACGGCGGGATCGCGATGGGGATCGACCGCATCGTCACGCTGCTCGCCGGCCGCGAGACGATCCGCGACGTGATCGCCTTCCCGAAGACCGCCTCCGGCGCCGATCCGCTCACCGGCGCGCCCGCGCCGGTCGACGCGCGCCAGCTGAGAGAGCTGGGCGTGAGTGTGCCGCCGCGGCCGCCGGCCGCTCAGGCCGGCTGAGCGCGCGCGTCCGATCGGCGCGTGGTGCGCAGCAGCACGCTCGCGCCGACCACGGCCGCGGACGGCCAGCGGGCGATGCGGCGTCCCCAGCGGCTGTTCCGCGCGCGCTCCATGCCGGCGGCATTCTGCACGAACCGTGACATGTGTGGACGGCGGCTAACGCCGCGCGGCCTTTCTGCCGAATAGGGGGGAGATGTCCCAGGTCTCACGTCCGATGCAGATCGTGCTCGCCGCGACGCTCGCCCTGTTCGCGATCTGGTTCGTCGCGCTCAGACCGAAGCCTGAGAGCGCCGGCGAGGCGCCGGCGCCCGTCCAGCCCGCGCAGTCGTCCAGCTCCGGTGCCGCGCCCGGCGCGGATGGGCTGACGCGTGCGGTCGACAAGGCGCGCGACGCGGTCACGACCGCGAACGGGACCGGCGATTCGGCGGCGCAGAGAGACGCCGAGGCGCCGGCCGCCGGCGGCGCGCCCGCGGCGGACAGCGGCGGCGCCCAGAGCGCGAGAGCCGGTCGCTCCGGCTCGGCCGACGGCATCTCCGCCGCGCCGATCCACGCCCGCGGCCCGGTCGCCGCGGTGCGCGCCGCGCTGAGAATGCACAAGGCGATCGCGATCGCCTTCGTCGACTCCGCCACCGCGGACTCGCGCGCGGTCGACCGCGAGCTGCTGCACGTCTCGCGCTTCGGCGGACGCGCGTTCACGCTGTCCGTCCCGCTCGCGAACCTGGCGGACTACGCCTTCATCACGAACACCGTCGAGGTCACGGTCGCGCCGACGGTCGTGATCGTCGACCCGCAGCGCCACGCCACGACGATCGTCGGCGCCGCCGACCGCGGCGAGATCGAGCAGCGCCTCGCCGACGCGCTTGCCGTGAAGCCCACGGGCTGATCACTCCGTTGCGTGTTGCGCTGGCATGTGTATGATGTACACATGCTCACGGAGCGCCTGCAGATCCTCGTCACGACCGACCAGCGCCGCCGGCTCGAGCAGGAGGCGAAGCGCCGGGGCAGCTCGGTCGGAGGCGTGATCCGCGACGCGGTGGACGCTCAGCTCGGAAGATCGACCGCGGAGGATCGGCACGCAGCTTTGGACGACATCCTCGCCATGCGCGGGCGCTTCGTCTCACCGGACGAGCTCAACCGCATCGCGGCGAGCGAGCACGAGGAGCAGCTCGACGAGCTGATGCGCGCGGTCAAACCGTGACGTTCTTCCTCGACGCGAACGTTCTGCTCTACGCGGCGGTGGAGTGCGAGCAACGCGATGCTTGTGCCGAGATCTTGAGGGCAGTCGCCACTGGAGCCGAGGGACGGACGTCTGTCGCGGTCCTCGAAGAGGTATGGCACATCGAGCGCTCGGGACGCTTGGGGCGCCTCGACGGGGTCGCAGAGCGGGCCCATCGTTTGCTCACCCCGCTTCTGCCGGTGGACGACGAAGCCTTCGCACGAGCCCTCACGGTCGACGCGCCGCAGCTCGGCGCGAATGATCGTCGTCATGTCGGGACGTGTCTCGTCCCCGGGATCGACCGGATCGTGACCGCGGACAGAGGCTTCGACGGCGTGCGCGGGGTCAGACGCGTCGACCCGCTCGACGCGCCGGCGCGACGCCGGCTGGTGCGCACGCGCTGACGCGGCCGCGCGGCCGCTCTAGACTCGCCCTGTGGACTCGGAGCTGTTCGAGCACCATCTGAGCGCGCCGCGGGGCCGGGGGACGGTGCCGGGGGAGGGATCGACCGGCGTCGCCGGCACGAGAGCGTGCGGCGACGTGATCCGCTTCGGCCTGACGCTGGACGCCGCCGGCGCGCGCGTCGCCGACGCCGGCTGGGAGGCCGACGCCTGCGGGGCGACGGTCGCGGCCGCCAGCGCGATCGTCGAACGGGTCGTCGGGATGGAGCTGCTCGACGTCGCGCGGATCGGCGCGCACGAGGTCGCGGACGAGCTGGGCGGCCTCTCGCCGGGCAAGTTCCACGCCGCCGAGCTGGTCGCCGACGCGCTGGCGCGTGCGCTGGGGACCGCGGCGTACGAGCGCGCGCGGCTGGCGCCGGCCGATCGCACCCTCGTGGCGATGTCGGGCGGCGTCGACAGCGCCGTCGCCGCGCTGCTGTGCGCGCGCGGGAGCGGTCTCGCGGAGGGGGCGGGTTCGACACCCGCCGCCCGCACGGGTTCGGACGTCGTCGCCGTCACGCTCGAGCTGTGGGCCGACGAGGCGAACGACGGCGAGCGCTCGTGCTGCTCCGCCTCCGCCGTCCGCCTCGCGCGCGGGCTCGCGCACCGCATGGGCCTCCCGCACTTCACGCTCGACCTGCGCGCGCAGTTCCGCGCCGGCGTCGTCGAGCCGTTCCTCGCCGAGTGGAGAGCCGGCCTCACGCCCAACCCGTGCATCCGCTGCAACGGCAACGTGCGCCTCGACGCGATGCTCCAGCTGGCCGACCGGCTGGGAGCACAGGCGCTCGCGACCGGCCACTACGCGCGCGTCGTCGAGCACGACCACGCGGACGGTCCGCTGCTCGCCGCGGCCGCCGACGCCTGGAAGGACCAGACCTACATGCTCGCGGCGCTGGGGCCGGACTCGCTCGCCCGCATGCGCTTCCCGCTCGGCGGCATCACGAAGCCGCAGGCGCGGCGGCTTGCGGCCGAGGCGCAGCTGCCGGTCGCGAGCAAGGCCGACTCGCAGGACCTCTGCTTCCTCGCCGGCACGACGCGCACAGCCTTCCTCGCCAAGCACGGCGGGATCGCCGAGCGGCCGGGGGAGATCGTCGACAGCGCCGGCACCGTGATCGGCCGCCACCGCGGCCACCACGGCTTCACCGTCGGCCAGCGCAGAGGGCTCGGGCTCGCGAACAGCGAACCGCTGTTCGTGCTCGGCGTCGACGCGCGCACGAACCGCGTGACGGTCGGCACGAGGGCGGAGCTGGAGACGACGCGCGTGCACGTGCGCGGCGCGCGGCTGCTGCGCGAGGGCGCGCGCGTCGACCGCGTGAAGCTGCGCTACCGCGCGAAGCCGCTGCCGGCGCGCCTGCGCGACGCCGACGCGCTGGCCGCCGGCGCGCACCGCATGTTGGAGCTGGAGCTGGCCGAGCCGGTCGACGGCGCGGCGCCCGGGCAGCTGGCGTGCCTGATGGACGGCGAGACGATCGTCGGCTGGGGCACGATCACGGCTGCGCCGTCGCCTGCAGCTCCGCGCCCAGCGCCCACATCTGCACGAGCAGCCGAGCCCGTGCCGGCGGGCTGAGCTCGCCGGGGTCGCGGTACAGCGTCGCGACGTTGACGAGGATCCGCTCGGGGTTGAGCCAGGCGGCGAAGCGCGCGTGCTCCGGCGAGCGCACGAGCGCCCGCGTCGCCTCGCCGACCGGGCGCCCGGCCGCCCGCTGCGCGCGCACGCCCTCGCGCAGCCAGCGCCAGTAGGCCGCCAGCTCCTCGATCTCCGCGCGGCCGCACGGCGGCCCGTGGCCCGGCACGTAGACCTCGGCGTCGAGCGCGAGCAGCGCGTCGAGCGCGGCGATCCAGGTCTCGACCGGGCCGTGCCACATGATCGGCGTGACGCCGATGAACAGCAGGTCGCCCGCGAACACGACGCCGACGTCGGGCAGGTGCACGACCGCGTCGGCAGGGCTGTGCGTCGGCCCGAGGTCGAGCACGCGCGCCTCGCGGCCGCCGGCGTCGAGCGTCGCGACCGGCTCGTCGAGCGTCCGGTCGGCGTGCCGCAGCTGCAGCCCGCGCCACGCGAACGGCGCCAGCTGCGCGTGGCCGACGCGCGCGACCGCGCCCACGCGGCCGGGCACGCGGCGCGCGAGCGCCGCCGTCCGCGTCATCCCGTCGAGCACGCGCGGCAGCGCCTCCGCGCGCATCGCGCGATCGCACGCCGGCGTTGCGAGGATCTCGACCGAGCGGTCCAATGCCGCGTTGCCCCACCAGTGGTCGCCGTCGGGGTGCGTGACGAACGCCCGCGGCAGCGGCGCGTCCGCGAGCAGCGGCGCCATCGCGCCGAGCATCCGCCGCGTGAGCGCCTCGTCCCACAGCGTGTCGATCAGCAGCGACTCGCCGTCGCCCACCACCAGGCCGGCGTTCGACTCGCCCAGCCCGCCGTTGGGTTGCAGCCACGCCCACGTGCGCGGCGCGAGCTCGCGCAGGCCGCCGGGGAAGCGCGCCGGCGCGCCGGACAGCGCGTGCGCGGCCGGGTCCGGTGAGATGGCGCTCATGCGACGCACGACCGTAACGATCTCGCCTCTACACTGCGCAGACTCATGACGATGACCTCGGACGAGATCCGCGCGACCTACCTGTCGTTCTTCGAGCAGCGCGACCATCTGCGGCGCCCGTCCGCCTCGCTCGTGCCGGCCGACTTCGACCCGTCGGTGCTGCTCACGACGGCGGGGATGCACCCGCTGAAGCCCTACTTCCTCGGGCTCGAGCAGCCGCCCAGCCAGCGCATGACGAGCTGTCAGAAGTGCTTCCGCACGACCGACATCGACAACGTCGGCAACACGCATCGGCACCTGACGTTCTTCGAGATGCTCGGCAACTTCTCGATCGGCGACTACTTCAAGGAGCGCGCGATCGCGTACGCGTGGGAGCTGTCGACGCAGGGGTTCGGCTTCCGGCCCGAGGACGTCTGGGTGACCGTCTTCGGCGGCGACGAGCAGCTGGGGCTCGGCCCCGACGAGGAGGCGATCGCGCTGTGGCAGGCGATCGGCGTGCCGCGCGAGCGGATCGTCGAGTGCCCGCGCTCGGAGAACTTCTGGCAGGCCGGTCCGACCGGCCCGTGCGGCCCGTGCAGCGAGCTGTACCTCGACCGCGGCCTGTCGTTCGGCAAGCCCGACGACCTGCCGGGCGGCGAGAACGAGCGCTTCCTCGAGTTCTGGAACCTCGTCTTCATGCAGTTCGACCAGAACCCGCCGAACACGCTCGCGCCGCTGCCGGCGTCGAACATCGACACGGGCCTCGGCCTCAACCGCCTCGCGGCGATCCTGCAGGGCAAGGAGTCCGTCTTCGAGACCGACCAGTTCCAGCCGCTGATCGAGCTCGGCGAGCAGCTCGGCGGCGTCAGCTACGGCCGCGACTTCCCGACGACGCGCTCGCTGCGGATCCTCGCCGACCACACGCGCGCGATGACGTTCCTCGTCGCGGACGGGGTCGTGCCGTCCAACGAGGACCGCGGCTACATCCTGCGCCGCGTGATGCGGCGCGCGATCCAGCACGGCCGCGCGCTCGGCTTCGCGCCCGGATTCCTGCCGCGCTTCGCGCAGGTCGTCGAGGAGACGATGGGCGGCGCATACGCGGAGCTGGGCGAGCAGCGTGACGCGATCCACAAGTGGCTGGCGTCGGAGGAGGAGTCGTTCGGCAGAACGCTCGAGCAGGGCACGAAGCTGCTCGACGAGCTGATCGCGCGCGCGCAGGAGCAGGGCGAGGAGGGGCTCGGCGCCGACGACGTCTTCCAGCTGCACGACACGTACGGCTTCCCGATCGACCTGACGCGCGAGATCGCCGCCGAGCACGACCTCGGCGTCGACGAGCCCGGCTTCGAGCGGCTGATGGCGGAGCAGCGCGCGCGGGCGCGCGCGGGCGGCGCGCGCGGCGCCGGCT
>DASVFS010000145.1:0-6633 GCA_036379915.1 Conexibacter sp.
GTCTACGCCGGCGTGCTGCCGATCACGGCGGCGGACGCCGTGCAGCTGACGGCGAGACAGGCGCTGCTCGGCGTGCTGAGCGGCGCGGGCGTCGCGATGGCCGGCGCCGCCTTCGTCGCGCGCCGCGTCGTGCGGCTGACGCCGATCGAGGCGCTCGCGCCGGCGGCGCCGTACGCGGTCTCGGCGCACGCGCAGCGCCGCCGCACGCTCCCGTTCGCGCTCGCCGGCGCACTCGCGACCGCCGGCGCGGCGCTCGTCGTCGCGCTCGCGCCGGTTGGCTCCCACCCGGAGCTGCTCGGGCTCGCGCTCGCGCTGACGCTCGCGGGCGCGCTGCTGCTGCTGCCGTTCCTCGTCGGCGCGCTCAGCGCGGGCAGCCGCCGCGCGTGGCCGCGGCTGCTGGGCCTGCGCGGGCGGATCGCGTCCGACGGGCTCGTGCGCGCGCCCGGCCGCACGACGATCGCGGCCGGGGCGCTCGGCCTCACGATCGCGCTCGTGGTCGCGAGCGCGAGCGGGCTCGGCTCGTTCCGCCGCGAGGTGAACCGCGCCGCCGGGACGTGGTACGCGGCGCCGCTGTACGTGCGCGCCAACGGCGAGGGACTGCTCGCGTCCGACCAGCCGCTGCCGGTGGCGCTGCGCAGGCGCCTCGCCGCGATCGAGGGGGTGCGCGCCGCCTACCCGATACGCGCGGCGCTGCTCGAGAGAAGGGGCAGACAGGTCGCGATCCTCGCGTTCCCGATAGCGGAGGCGGCCCGCCACGGCGACCAGCTGACCGGCGACGTGCCGGTCGACGACGCGCGCCTCGTGGCGGCGGTCGGCCGCGGCGCGGTCGTCGCGTCGCGCCTGGCGGCGCGCCGCAACGACCTCAGCCTGGGCAGCGTCGTGCATGTCACGGTCGCCGGCAACGACCAGCGCTTCCCGGTCGCCGGGATGTTCAACGACCTCGCCTCCGTCGACGCCGTGTACATGGAGCACAGCCGCTACGCGAGGCTCTCCGAAGACGAGAACGCCGACCGCTTCGCGCTGGTGCTCGACCGCGGCGCGGACCGCGACGCGGTCGCCGCGCGCGTGCAGCGCTTCCTCGACGCGCGCGGGCTGCCGGGCACCGTCGCGACCGACGCGCAGATGGAGCGCTACGTGCTCGACCTCGTCAACGGCCTGTTCGCGCTCGCCGGCGGCGCGCAGCTGGCGGCCCTGCTGATCGCCGCGATGGTCGTGCTCAACACGATGCTGACGGTCACGTTCGAGCGCCGGCGCGAGCTGGGCCTGCAGCGCCTGCTCGGCATGACCGGGCGCCAGCAGGCGAGCACGGTCGTGCTCGAGGCGGTCGCGATGTCGGCCGTCGGCGCGGCGCTGGCGGTGCTGCTCGGGCTCGTGCTCGGCGCGCTGATGACGATCGGGATCCAGAACCAGCTCGCGTGGAGCGTCGGCTTCCACCCGGCGATCGGCGCGACGGTCGCGGCGACGCTCGTGGCGATCGCGATCGGGGCGGCGGCCGCCTGCTACCCGAGCTGGCTCGCGACGCGCGCGCCGCTGGTGGAGCTGCTGCGCGTCGAGTGAGCGGGGCGGCGACGGCGCTGCAGCACCACGCGGGCGCCGCGCGAGGGCAGCAGACTGAGGCCGTAGAGGCGCGAGCGCTCCTCCGGCCCGGGCGCCGGGGACAGCGTCGCGCGTTCGGCGACGAGCCGCACGACGGTCTGCATCAGCAGCGTCGTCAGCGAGGCGGCGACGCAGCGGCGCACGCCGCCGCCGTAGGGCGTGAACGCGTACGGCGCCGGCCTGTCGCCGAGGAAGCGCTCGGGGCGGAACGCGAGCGGGTCCTCCCACACCTCGGGGTTGCGCTGCGTGACCGCGCACATCGCGCTCACGACGATCCCGGTCGGGATGCGACGGCCGCCCAGCTCGACCGGCTCGGTCGTCGTGCGCGGCGCGTCGAGTATCGGCGAGCGGATCCGCAGCGCCTCCTGCACGACCGCGTCGAGGTACGTCTCGTCGCCGGCGGCCAGCTCCTCCTGCAGCCGGTCGTGCACGGCCGGCACGCGCGAGAGGCGCTCGAGCGGCCAGGCGATCCCGGCCGAGGTGATTTCGTGCCCGAGGATCACGAGCCCGACGAGCTGGTCGCGGATCTCGAGGTCGGTCAGCGGCGCGCCGTGCGCGTCGCGCGCGCGGACGAGCAGCGAGAGGACGTCGTCGTGGGCGCGGTCGCCGTCAGCGGGGTCGTCGTGGCTCGCCTGCGCGCGCCGGCGCGCGATCTCGTCGAACAGCAGCCGGTTGAGCGTGTCGCGTCTGCTGCGCATCGAGCGGCCGGGGTTGAGCCGGCCGGGGCGGTCCCACAGCGTCGGCGCGACGAGCATCAGCCCGAGCCGCGGATCGTCGCTGCGGCCCACTTCCCTGCGCATGACGGCGACGTCGCGCGCCGACAGCTCGCCGAAGACGGCGCGGCAGATCACGCCGAACGCGATCCGTCGCGCGGCCGGCAGCAGCGCGACCGGCTCGCCGCGCAGCGGGACGCGCACGAGCTCCGCCTCCGCGATCCGCTCGATCGCCGTGCCCCAGCGCGCGGCGATGCCGCCGCTGAAGACGCCGAGCATCGTGCGGCGCTGGTGCCGGTGCTGATCGCCGGTGACGAACATCGTCGCGTGGTCGCCGACCATCGGCGTGAGCGGCGAGCGGCCCTGTTCGGCCGGGAAGCGCTCCGGCACCTGCGTGAGGATCGCTCTGACGTCGACCGGGTCGACGGCCGCGATCGAGGCGCCGAGGAACGGCAGCCGCAGCGTGAAGACCGGCCCGTAGCGCCGCGCGCACGCTTCGACGTACGCGAGCGGTTCGCGCTGGTAGCGGAGCATCTGGAGCGCCTGCGGGCGTCCGGGCCCGGGCGGAAGCGGTTCGTGCGGCGGCGACATCGATCCCCCTCGGCGCCGGTCGGTCGGCGCCTCGATGACTGCGGGCATTCTACCCGTCGAGCCGCACGCCCCGGACCGCCGCGTCCAGCTTCGCCCCGAAGACGTTCTTCACGACGGGCAGCGACACGTGCGCGCCGCCTCGGAGCAGCACGTCCACGCGGTCGACGCCGTCGGGCGCGAGGCCGATCAGGTCCCGGTCGACGGTCATCCACGCATGTCCCTGCTCGACCATCCGCAGATCGGCGGCGAAGCCCGAGGCGGGACCGTCGGCGCCCTTCGCCAGCACCTGCATGCTGACGGCGCCGCTCGCGGTCGGCACGAGCCAGACCGGCAGCACCGTGGCGGAGGCGTGTGACGTGCCCTGAGCGGGCGGTGGAACGGCGACGCGCAGCGACGAGCCCGGCGCGGGGCCGTCGGGCCCGGCCACGTATCGCGCCGCCTCGCCCATCGCGTCCGCCGCCGTGCGCGGCTCGCCCAGCGCGGCGACGCGATCCGTCAGCGCCGGGCTGAAGCGCCCCGTCGCCTCCTGCGAGGAGAAGTGAGGGCCACCACCGCCACCGGGCAGCGGCACGAGTCCCGCCGCGCCGGCGGCGCCGACGAGCGCCAGCGTGGCGAGCACCGCGAGGACCGCCGTCCTGATACGCAGCGGTCGCCGCGCGCGCGTCGCGCGCGTCATGTCGGCGCGCGCGACGCGCCGGAGCTCGTCTCCGATCGCGTCCACGAAGGCGGGTCGCTCGGTCGGCGTCGTCATGTCGTCAGCTCCCTCATGTTCGGCAGCGCGTCGAGCGCCGCGCCGAGCTGGCGCAGCCCGCGCGACACGCGCGCCCGGGCGGTCGGCTCGCTGACGGCGAGGCGCGCGGCCACGTCCGCGTACGACAGCTCGTCGACGACGCGCAGGCGCACGGCTTCGCGCTGGTCCGGTCGCAGACGCTCGAAGGCGTCGGCCACGACCGCTCGCAATTCCGTCAGCCCCGCGAGCTGCACCACGCGCTCGTAGTCGTCGTCCTCGAGCTCCGGCACGGCGATGCCGAGCCGCTCGGTCGCCTTCCGCTCGACGATGCCGCTGCGCACGTATCCGCTGAGCAGATGGCGGGCGATGGCGTACAGCCACGCGGCCGCCTCGGCGTCCGAGCCGCCGCGGAACCGCCTGCGGCCGCGGTACGCCTGCGCGAACGTCTCCGCCATCAGGTCGCGCGCGACCTCGACGTCGAACGTGCGGCGCGCCAGGAAGGCGAGGACGCCGTCCGCGTGCGCCTCGTAGAAGCGTACGAAGGCGCTCGGATCGCGAATGGCGCGACGCAGGTCGCAGTCGGACTCGGCGTCGCGCGAGGACCTCGGGCTCATCGCTCCATCAGTGTCGCGAGCCGCGATCCTGTGACAGCGGCAGCCGACACAGCTTCGGCTACGCGCTGCCGGCAGCGTCGATCGCCGCGCGGATGTCCTTCACGAGGATCATCAGGTGCAGGTCGTCGGTTGGCGAGGCCTCGAGCCCGTGTCGTAGGTAGAACGCGCGCGCCTCGTCGTGCAGTGCGTGGACCAACAGCGCACGGATCCCGAATCTTCCCGCGGCCGCCGCCGTCCGCGTCATCGCGTCGCGCACGAGGAACGCTCCGATGCCCTGTCCCTGCACCGTCGCGTCGACGGCGAGGCGCGCGAGCAGCACGACGGGGATCGGATGGCGCGGCATGCCCTTGCGAGCGCGCGGCGTCGCCTCGCCGTGCTGCACCGACGCAACGGTCAGCGCGTGGTAGCCGACGACGCGCTCCTGTTCGGCGTCGACCACCACATAGGTCCGTGCCGAGCCGGCGCCCGCCGCCCCGCGAGCCCGGTCCCGCAGCCACGCATCGAGCGACGCCTCGCCGGAGCGGAAGCCCGCGAGGACGTGATGCGACCCGAGCGGCTCGGGGTCGCTGAAGCGCGGCACCTACGCCGGCCGCTGCCGCCGAAACAGCTCGACCAGCGCCGGGTCAGCCTGCGCCGGTCGGTCCAGCGCCTCCGCGAACGCCAGCCAGTCCTGCTCGGAGAGCGTGAACTGCGTTCGATCCGCAAGCAGCCGCGCAGCCCGCTCGCGCCCGCCCTCGACGAGGAACTCGGAGAGCGACTCGTCCGCCACCGCAGCGGCACGCCGGAACAGCTCGTCGTCGCGCGAGGCGACGCGCAGGTTCACACGCTGGGTCTTGAGGTCGGCCACGCTTGGAGTGTACGCACGCTGTACGCACACATCAAGCGCGACGGAGAGGGCGGGATTCGAACCCGCGATGGAGCGTGAACCCCATACTCGCTTAGCAGGCGAGTGCCTTCAGCCACTCGGCCACCTCTCCCGGTGGGAGAACGCCAGTCTAGCGACCCGGCTAGCATCGTCCTGCCGTCGCTCGGAGGGGTGGCAGAGCGGTTGAATGCACCGGTCTTGAAAACCGGCATGGGCGAGAGTCCATCGAGGGTTCGAATCCCTCCCCCTCCGCTCCGCGGCGCTCAGCGCGTCGCCGGGGTGCGCGCCTCCTCCGCTCTGCGCGATCTGCGTCCTCTCCGCGGCGCCCGCCGGGCGCTCACGGGCGTGAGCTCGGGCGCCGCCACGCCGTACACGGCGTTCGCCAGCTCCATCGCGGTCTGCAGGTGGCGCTCGGCTCCCTCCAGGTCCCCGCGGGCGTGCAGGATCGCGCCCATGTCCTTGTGGAGTCCGACCATCTCCGCCCCGACCACGGACACGCCCTCGACACGCGGAAGCGAGCCGGCGGCGGCCGGCGTGTAGCCGAGGACCGGCACCTCGGCGCCGCTCAACTGCATCAGCGCCTGCTCGGCCAGCGCAAGCGACGGCCGCGAGGAGCCGGAGACGGCGCCCGTCGCCTCCTGCGGCGGCGCCAGCGTCGCGCGGATGCCGCGGCTCGCGCGCAGCGACGTGCTCGCCTCGATCAGCGCCTCGACCGAGTAGACCTTCTTCCAGAAGTGCCACCACGGCCGGCTCCCGCGGAAGAACAACACGCGGTACATGGGCGTGAGCGGCCGGTTGCGCTCGGCGACGGCGATCGTGTCGGACGACTCGCCCGAGACGATCGCAAGTCGACCTCTCACCTTGCCGAGCTTGAACTCGCTGAAGCCCACGCCGGCCTCGACGGTGGCGTCACCCGCGAGCTCCCGCTCCGAGGAGGTCGCGACGATGCCGGACTTCGCCTCCAGCACGTACGTGACGACGACCTCGTCGAGGTCGATCAAACCCTTCTGCAGCATCGTCTCCATCAGGCGGCGGATGATCCGCTCGTCGCCAAACTGTCTCCGCGTCACCTGCTCGAGCAGGAGCGCCGCGGAGTTGCGCTTGGCCATCCGCATCGTCACCGACGCCGACGCGTCGGTGAGCGCGTCCAGGATCTCGCCGGCCTTCACCGAGACGCCGCCCGAGCGGCTCGCCGTCGCGCCCGCCATCGCCTGCTGCGGCGGCTCGTCGACCGGGATGATCGCCGGCGGCGCCTCGCCCGTGCGCTCGCCGATGTCGCCGGTGTGGGAGAACGAGCCGCCGCCGACGAGCTTGCCGATCTCGCCGACGTAGACGCGCGTGCCGGGAAGCCACGTCCCGTAGCAGTCGAAGCGGTCCAGCACCAGCCGCAGATACGTGTGCACCGGCTCTCCTCCCGTTCGCCGTCGGCGCGCGCGCATGCGGCGCCTCCCCTTGCCCGGAAGCCAGTGTATTGCACGCACGTACGCGGCTCGACCGGTCGCCGGCCGCCGCCTCCACGGCGCC
>DASVFS010000146.1:0-5859 GCA_036379915.1 Conexibacter sp.
GTCCTGCGCAAGTTCATCTCGGAGAAGGGCAAGATCCGCTCGCGGCGCATCACGGGCGCGTGCCGGCGCCACCAGAGCCAGATCGCCCGTGCGGTCAAGCGCGCCCGCGAGCTGGCGCTGCTGCCGTACGTCAACGAGGGCGGGCGTGACGACACCGAGCGCGAGGGTCGTGGCGGGCGCCGCGGCCGCGACGACCGCTAGGCCCCCCGGATGCCGTCAGCAATCCTGCTGCAGGACGTCGATCACCTGGGTCCACGCGGGACCGTCGTCGACGTCTCCAAGGGCTACCTGCGCAACTACCTGATCCCGCGCAAGCTCGCCCAGCCCGCCACGAAGGGCGCGCTCGACGCCGCCGCCGAGCGCAGAGCAGCCGCCGAGCGGGCAGAGCGCGAGTCGAAGGCGAGGGCGCAGGAGAACGCCGCGCTGCTCGGCAAGACGGTGCTCACGATCGAGCAGCAGGCCGGCGACGACGGCCGCTTGTTCGGCTCCGTCACCGCGCAGGACATCGCCGACGCGATCCGCGAGGCGCGCGGCATCAAGGTCGACAAGCGCAAGGTCCACCTCGAGGATCCGATCCGCCACATCGGCACGCACATGGTCGTCGTCGAGATCGAGGACGGCGTCATGGCGACTATCAAGACGATGGTCGTCGAGCAGAAGTAGACCGTCTCACCGCCTCACCTCGTGTGCGCGCCGCGGCCCCCGCGGCGCGTCGTCGTTAAAACGCCGCTCCGTGCGGGATCGCCGAAGTCGCTGGTAGCGGGGATTGCTAGCGTCGCGGCCTCGTGGCCGCGATCGAGCAGACCCACCAGGCCCTCCTCCCCCCGCACAACCTCGAGGCCGAGCAGTCGGTGCTCGGCGCGATCCTGCTCGCCGACACGACGCTCTACGGGCTCGTCATCAACGAGGGGCTCAAGCCCGAGCACTTCTACCGCGAGCAGCACGCGACGGTCTACCGCGCGATGTTGCGGCTGTACGAGGAGAGCCGCGAGATCGACGTGCTCACCGTCACGGAGGAGCTCAAGCAGACGGGCGAGCTCGAACAGGTCGGCGGGCCGGCGATGGTCGACGCGCTCGCCGGCGCGGCGCCGGCGGCGGGGAACGTGCGCGAGTACGCGCGCATCGTCCAGAGCAACGCGCTGCTGCGGCGGCTGCTCGCGACGACGCAGCAGATCCAGGCGAACGTCTGGAACCACGAGGCGCCGGCGCGCGAGCTGGTCGAATGGGCCGAGCGCGACATCCTCGAGGTGGGGCACGACGACCGCCAGAAGGACTTCCGCGCGGTCGGCGAGGTGCTGCACGACGAGATGGACAAGCTGCACCGCCTGTCGCTGGAGCACACCGCGCTCACCGGCACCCCCTCCGGCTACAAGGACCTCGACGAGATCACCGGCGGCTTCCAGCCCGGCAACCTGATCATCCTCGCGGCGCGTCCGTCGATGGGCAAGTCGGCCCTCGTCACGAACATCGCCGAGAACGCGGCGCTCGAGCACGGCAAGCCGGTCGCGCTGTTCAGCCTCGAGATGTCCGAGGCGGAGCTCGCGCAGCGCTTCGTCGCCTCGCAGGCGCGCATCCGCGGTGAGGAGCTGCGCAAGGGGCGTGTGGCGGAGAACCGCTGGCCGAAGATCCTCGAGGCGTGCCAGCGGCTGTCGGACGCGCCGCTGTACGTCGACGACTCGTCCGACATCGGGATCCTCGAGCTGCGCGCGAAGGCGCGCCGCCTGCACCAGCAGAGCGAGAACGGGCTCGGCCTGATCATCCTCGACTACCTGCAGCTGATGCGCGCCGACAGCCGCATCGAGAACCGCGTCGAGGCCGTCGGCCAGATGAGCCGCGGGCTGAAGATCCTCGCGCGCGAGCTGGAGGTCCCGGTGATCGCGCTCTCGCAGCTGTCGCGTGCGGTCGAGTCGCGCACCGACAAGAGACCGATCCTGTCCGACCTGCGCGAGTCGGGCAACATCGAGCAGGACGCCGACCTCGTGATGTTCATCTACCGCGACGAGTACTACGACAGAGAGTCGGAGCGCGAGGGCGAGGCGGACATCATCATCGCCAAGCACCGCAACGGCGCGCTCGGGGACGTGACGCTGACGTTC
Organism: Conexibacter sp.; assembly: GCA_036379915.1. Lineage (GTDB taxonomy): Bacteria > Actinomycetota > Thermoleophilia > Solirubrobacterales > Solirubrobacteraceae > Conexibacter. Next base: position 2,097 of record DASVFS010000146.1, read on the forward strand.
CAGAAGGAATACCCCAAGTTCATGAACTTCGCCGGGGATCGATTCGCGGCGTAGCGGCCGCTCGGCTTCGCCCGCGTCGCGCCCGTACACTTCCCCTCGTATGCCCGGGATCGTGATCGTCGGCGCCCAATGGGGCGACGAGGGCAAGGGGAAGATCACCGACCTGCTCGCCGAGCAGGCGGACGCCGTCGTGCGCTTCCAGGGCGGCAACAACGCCGGCCACACGATCGTCCGCAACGGCGAGACGTGGAAGCTGCACCTGATGCCGTCGGGGATCCTCTACCCCGGCAAGCTGTGCGTGATCGGCAACGGCGTCGTGATCGACCCGAAGGTGCTGACCGACGAGCTCGACGAGCTGCGGCACAGAGGCGTCGACACGAGCGGGCTCAAGATCTCCGCGAACGCGCACATGATCATGCCGTACCACCTGATGCTCGACGACGCCGGCGAGGCGAAGCTCGGGAAGCTGAAGATCGGCACGACGCGGCGCGGGATCGGCCCCTGCTACGCCGACAAGGCCTCGCGCATCGGCATCCGCGTGCAGGACCTGCTGGACGAGAAGATCCTCAAGCAGAAGATCGTCGCGGCGCTGGAGCCCAAGCGCCTCGCGCTGCGCCCGTTCGCGCGCGACCCGCGACTCGACCTGCAGGCGATCACGGAGGAGTACCTCGCCTACGGCGCGCGCCTGACCGAGCACATCGCCGACACGACGCGGCTCGTGTGGGACAAGCTCGACGCCGGCGCGGCGGTGATCTTCGAGGGCGCGCAGGGCGCGCTGCTCGACATCGACCACGGCACGTATCCGTTCGTCACGTCGTCGAACCCGATCGCGGCGTCAGCCTGCATCGGCAGCGGCGTCGGGCCGAAGGACATCGACGAGGTGTGGGGGATCACCAAGGCGTACGGCACGCGCGTCGGCGCCGGGCCGTTCCCGACCGAGCTCGACGACGAGCTCGGCGAGGCGCTGCGCCAGAGAGGCGGCGAGTTCGGCACGACGACCGGGCGCTCGCGCCGCGTCGGCTGGCTCGACCTCGTGGCACTGCGCTACGCGGCGCGCATCAACTCGCTGACCGCCCTCGTCGTGACGAAGCTCGACGTGCTGACGGGCCTCGACACGATCAAGGTCTGCACGCGCTACCGCGGCGAGGACGGCGCCGAGTTCGACCACTTCCCCTACCACCAGTCGGTCCTGCACCACACGGTCGGCGAGTACGTCGAGCTGCCCGGCTGGAGCGAGGAGATCGGCGAGGCGCGCAGCGAGGACGAGCTGCCGGAGAACGCGCGCCGCTACCTCGCGTTCGTGGAGGAGTTCATCGGCGTGCCGGTCGTGATGGTCGGCGTCGGACCGGGCCGCGAGCAGACCGTGTGGACGGCGTCCGGCCACGCGACGGTGCCCGGCAAGTCCGTCGCCGCGGCGTAGCGCCGGCGACCGCGCGCCTCAGCGCCAGCGTTCGATCAGGTCCGCGTCGGGCACCTCGCGCACGACCCGCGCGGGCACGCCCATCACGACCGCGCGTGCCGGCACGTCACGCGTGACGACGGCGCCGGCGGCGACGAACGCCTCCTCCCCCACCTCGACGCCGGGCGTCAGCACGGCGCCGCCGCCGATGCGGCAGGCGCGCCGCAGCGTGGCGCCTGCGAGCGGCGTGCCCGACGCGATGCGGCCCATCGCGTCGTCGTTCGTCGTCGTCGCGCAGGGGCCGAGGAAGACGTCGTCCTCGACGCGCGAGAACGCCGTCAGGTAGACGTTCGTCTGGATCCGCACGCGCGCGCCGACGGTCACGTCGTTGTCGACCGCCGACCCGCGTCCGACGACCGTCCGCTCGCCGATCGTCGCGCGCTCGCGCACGAACGCCTGGTCGCCGACGATCGCGCCGGCGCCGATCCGCGCGCCGGCGAGCACGACCGCCCCACAGCAGATCGTCGCGCCGGCGCCGATCACGAGCGGCGCGACGTCGCCCGCGGCGGCCGAGCCGGGTGCGAGCCGCGGCCGCTTCCCCAGCACCGCGCCGTCCTCCACGACCACCCCGTCGCCGAGCTCGACGTCGTCGTGCACGACGACGTTGGCACCGAAGACGACGCCGTCGCCGACGCGGGCCGAGGGGGCGAGCACGAGGCCGTGAGCGGCGGGCATCGGCGCGAAGCCTACGGGGCGAGGGCGCCGGAGCGGGCGCGGCGTGGCCTGAGAACGCCGGGCGCAGGCCCGGATCGGGCGGCGGGCCGGCGCGGCGGCGGGCCGCGCCGATATCCTGCCGCCCGTGCTGCGCGCAGCCACGCTCGGGCTCGGCATGATGGGCCGCCACCACGCCCGCATCCTGCAGTCGCTGCCGGGCGTGACGTTCGCCGGCGCGGTCGACCCGGCCGGGGACCGCAACGACGCGGTGCGCGACCCCGCGCGCGTGTTCGCGACGCTCGAGGAACTGCTGGCGAGCGGGCCGCTCGACTTCGCGGTCGTCGCGCTGCCGACCGAGGAGCACCTGCCGGCCGCGCTCCGCCTCGCCGAGGCCGGCGTGCACATGCTGATCGAGAAGCCGCTGGCGGCCTCCGTCGAGGAGGGCGAGCAGATCGCCGCCGCCTGCGAGCGCGCCGGCGTGCGCGCGGCCGTCGGGCACGTCGAGCGCTTCAACCCGGCGCTGATCGCGTTGCGCGAGCGGGTGCTGGCGGGACAGCTCGGCGACGTGTTCCTCGTCGCGACGGAGCGGATCGGCCCGTTCCCCGAGCGCGTGCGCGACGTCGGCGTCGTGAAGGATCTCGCGACGCACGACCTCGACATCGTCACGTGGGTCGCCGACGCGCCGATCGCGAGCGTGGCGGCGCAGACGGCGCACCGCACCGGGCGGCCGCACGAGGACCTCGTGCTCGTGACCGGCCGACTCGCCTCCGACGTGCCGTTCAACTCGATCGTCGACTGGCTGACGCCGACGAAGACGCGCCGCACGCGCGTGCTGGGCGACCGCGGCATGCTCGTCGCGGAGACGGTCACCGCCGACCTCACCTTCTACGAGAACGGCGACGTGACGTCGACGTGGACGAGCGCGCAGGCGCTGCGCGGCGTCTCGGAGGGCGACGCGACGCGCTACGCGCTCGCGCGCGCCGAGCCGCTGCGGACCGAGCTGGAGGCGTTCCGCGACCTGGTCGTCGGAGACGACGACGCCCCGGTCGTGACGCTCGCGCAGGGACTGGCCGCGCTGCGCTCCGCCGAGGCCGTGCTGGCGAGCGCGGAGCGCGGCGAGACGGTGCGGCTCGCCGCGGCCGGCGAGGCTGCCGCGCCGTGAGAGTCGTCGTCGTCGCGCTCGGCAAGATCGGCCTGCCGCTCGCCGCGCACATCGCACGCGCAGGACACACGGTCGTCGGCTGCGACGTCGACCCGCGCGTGGTCGAGCTCGTGAACGCGGCGCGCGCGCCGTTCCCCGGCGAGGCCGGGCTGGAGGACGCGCTCGCCGAGGTCGTCGGCGACGGGCGGCTGCGCGCACAGACGGACACGGCCGCCGCGGTCGGCGACGGCGTCGACCTCGTGGTCGCGGTGCCGCCGCTGGTGGTCGACGAACAGGCACGGCCGGACTGGCGGATCCTCGACAGCGTGGTCGCGGACATCGCGCGCGGGCTGGGCGCGGCGGCACGCGAGCGCGAGCGCGGCGCCGCAGACGCGAGCGCGGCGGACGGCGGCGCCAGCGGCACGGTCGTGTGCGTCGAGACGACGCTGCCGGTCGTCGTCGCGCTCGGCAAGATCGGCCTGCCGCTCGCCGCGCACATCGCACGCGCA
>DASVFS010000147.1:0-19102 GCA_036379915.1 Conexibacter sp.
CGCGCCGTCTCGGTCGCGAAGTACCAGCCGCCGGCGAGCACGTCGGCGGCGGCGCCGTCTGCGATCGGCGCGCCGTCGGCGAGCAGCACGACGCGCTCGGCGACGGTCGCCGCGAACTCGGGGTCGTGCGTGGCGACGAGCAGCGCGGTCCCCGACGCGGCGAGCCGTCCGAGCAGCACGGCGAGGTCCGCCTTGTGCGCGCGGTCCATCCCCCGCGTCGGCTCGTCGAGGCACAGCAGCGCAGGCGGCTCGACGTCCTCCCCACCCAGCACGATCGCCAGCGCCAGCCGCTGCCGCTCGCCGCCGGACAGGTCGCGCGGATGGCGGTCGGCATGCTCGGCCAGGCCGACGGCGGCGAGCGCGTCCGCCGACGCCTCGTCGCCGACCCGCTCGTGCACGAGGTAGTCGTTGGGGTTCTGCAGCAGCAGCGCGACGCGGCCGGAGCGCTCGATCTTCCCGCGCGTCGGCGAGGCGAGACCGGCGACGTGGCGGAGCAAGGTGGACTTGCCGGCTCCGTTGCGGCCCATCAGCGCGACGCGCTCGCCCGGAGCGATCTCGAGGTCCATGCCGCGCAGGATGGGCAGCGAGTGACGCGGCTCGACCCAGACGCCGCGGAGACAGAGGGCGAGCGCGCGGGAAGCCGCGGCCGGGGCGGCCGATCGGGCAGGCCCCGCCCGCCACGCGGCCCGGGCCCCGGCATCGAGCGGCAGCGCGTCGTGAGCGCGCAGCACAGCGCGCGCCTGCTTCACGCCGACAGGCGCCGGCCCCAAGCCGACGGACGCGAGCAGGCGAGCGCCAGGGGTCTCCAGAGCGGGAGCCTCCCCATGGGCCCAAGCGAGAAACGACGACGGATCGGCATCGCACGCCACCCGCCCGTCGACCATCGCGACGACGCGATCCGCAGCCGTCAAGCACCGCTCCAAGCGGTGCTCCGCCAGCAGGATCGTCGTCCCCCACTCCTCGTTCAGCCGCCGCAGCAGCCCGATCAGCTCGTCGCCCGCGACCGGGTCGAGCTGCGACGTCGGCTCGTCCAGCAGCACCAAGCGCGGACGCCCGACCAGAGCGGCCGCCAGCGCCACCCGCTGCAGCTCGCCGCCGGACAACGCGTGCGTCGGTCGCTCCAACAGGTGCGCGATCCCGAGCGCCAGCGCCGCCTCCTCCACCCCGCGCGCGATCGCCGCCGGCGACTCGCCGCGGTTCTCCAGCGGGAACGCCAGCTCGTTGCGCACGGTCCCCATCACGACCTGCGTCTCGGGGTCCTGGAACAGCGAGCCGGCGACCGCCGCCAGCTCCCCCGGCCCATGCGAGCGCACGTCCATCCCCGCGACGATCGCGGAGCCGCTCACGTCGCCGCCGTGGACGTGCGGCACGAGCCCGCTCGCGAGCCGCAGCAGCGTCGACTTGCCGCTGCCGGAGCGGCCGGCGAGCACGACCAGCTCGCCCTCCTCGACGTGCAGCGTCACGTCGTCCAGCGCCGGCGCGACCGCGTCCGGGTACGCGTACGTCAGCCGATCCACCGCGAAGACCGCCGTCATCGCCGCCCCCACGCGAGCTGCAGCGCGGCCGCGCGCGGCTCGATCCCGCGGCGGTCGAGGAACGGCGGCAGCGGCAGCAGCACGAGCGCGCCGGCGAGCGCCCACGTCGCCGCGCCCCACTCCCCGCGCACGAGCGGGTAGGCGTCGAACGCGGCGACGTCGGCGAGCCACGCGCCGAGCGTCGCGACGAGCAGCGCGAGCGCGGCGGCCGCGAACGCGCGGTCGTGCCGCGACCACGACGGACGCACGCGCGGCGGCCGGCGCGCGGTGCCGTAGCCGCGCACCTCCAGGGCGGCCGCCACGTCGACCGCGCGATCCAAGGCGCCCGCGGCCACCGCCCGCACCAGCGCGACACGCGACGGCGGCGCGCCCGGCCGGCAGCGCTGCGCGTCGGCCATGCGACGGCCGTCGCGCTGGAGCACCGGCACCATCCGCGTCGCGAGCGTCGCCGTCAGCGCCGAGCGGAACGAGACGCGCCGGAACAGCCGCAGCACCTCGTCCGGGTCCACCACCGCCGCGTACAGCGCGCAGCAGAGGATCAACGCGAGCGCGCGCAGTCCCAGCACCGCCCCGTAGACGAGCGCCTCGAGCGTCACGTCGAGGCGGCCGAGCACCGGCGCCTCGCCGAGCCGTGCGATCACCGTCAGCCCGTTGCGCGTGACGAGCGGGTTCAGCAGCGCGATCACGAGCGCGAACGGCAGCGCCAGCAGCAGCGCGCGCCGCAGCGGCCGTCCGGCGCCGGCGGCCGCGCCGACGAGCAGCGCCGACGCGCACACGGCCCCGAGCACGAGCGGGCTGTCGAACAGCAGCGCCGGCAGCGCGAGCGCCGCGCACAGCGCGCACCCGACCGCCGCCCGGGTCGCGTGCAGCGGACTGACGCTGCGACGCACCGGCATCACTTCGGCTGCGTGGTCGGCAGCGGGTAGGTCGTTCTGTTCGGGCCGTCGACCGCGATCGCGAAGCGGTTCCGCAGCGTGCGCTCGTTCAGCGCGCGCGCGGCGGCCATCACGCCCGCCGCGTCGGTCCCGGTGATCGCCCACGTCGGCGCCTGCTGCTCGAAGCGCGTGGCCGCGACGAGGCCGGCGCCGTCGAAGATCTCGCTGATCGGGTCGCCTCTGGCGTCGAACAGCTCGAGCGATCTGCCGTCGGCGATGAAGTGCGCGAACACGCCGCTCGCGGCCGGCCCGCGGGTGATCTGGGCGAGCGCGTGGTCGGCGCGCAGGTCGACCCAGCGGCCGACCAGCACGCGCAGCGTTCTCTCGCCGACGCCGGTGCCGAGCGTCTGGCGGGCGGCGACCGCCCCGACCGCGCCGAGCCGCTGCGAGACGGTTCTGCAGGCGTCCTCGACTTCGTCGGCGCACTCCAGCACGACGGGGTAGCGCTTGCCCTCGGCCCCGTGCGCGAACGGCTCCGGGAACGAGCCGACGACCGCGGGGATGTGCGGCACGTCGCCCCAGTCGTGGCGGTCCCACCAGACGCGGTCGCCGTCGTGGAGCTCGACCTCGGCCGCGCCGACCTCGCTCTCGACGCCGTTGACGTAGAAGAACCAGTCGACCGGGCGGCCGTCCTCGCGACCGCCGGCGAGCCCGTCGATCGACTGCACGAAGCCGCCGCCGTAGCGCTTCTTCACGTCGAAGCCGCGCTCCAGCAGTCGCATCGCCGTCTCCGAGGACGGCAGGTCCTGGGCGATCCGCGCGTCCAGCTGCCGCGCGCCGAAGTCGCGCGTGACGACCACGCGCGCCTCGGTGCCGCCCTCGCCCGCGCCGAGCCCGCAGCCGGCGAGGCCGACGGCGGGCAGCGCGAGCGCGAGCAGCGCGGCGAGCCGGCGCAGGCGCGGATCGCCCACCCGCTAGCCCTCCACGACGAAGTGGACGCGCAGGACGCGCCGGTTGCCGGGGTCGTCGGTCGCGATCACCACGAGGGTGTAGCGACCGGACGCGAGCCGCGCCGGCAGCAGGTACGACCAGCGCACGCCGTCGCCCGCGTCGACGAGCGGCGCGCCGCGTCCGCCGCACGGGCGGAAGCGCACCTTGTCGCCGTCGAACGCGGTGCAGGCGCCGTCGGCGCGGCGGGTGAGGCGGAAGCCGACGCCGGCGCCCTCCGGATCCCGCGCGATGCCGCGCAGGACGCGCGGCGCGTGCGCGGCGTCGAACGTCGCGCCGTCGGCGATCCCTCTGAGCGTGAGCGTCGGCGGCGTGCGGTCGCGGCTGCCGCAGCGCGCCCCGTGCGCCCCGCGCCGGCAGTGCAGGCGCGCGGACGGGACGTCGCCGGCGTGCGTGGCGCGCAGCGTCGACTGCCCGTCGCGCAGCGTCACGGTCGCGCCGCCGCCGGCTCCGGTGCTCGCCGACTCGGCGCCGCCCGCGACCGTCGCGCCGGCGACCGGGGTGCTGGTGCCGTCGCTTTGCAGCAGGACGACCTTCACGTCCACCTTGCCGCCGCGCACGCGCACGACCTGCAGCTCGAGCGGCAGGTTCGTGCAGCTGGAGAAGTCGGGCGTGGACGTGCAGAGGAACTCGAGCACGTCGTCGCCGGGCTGCAGCTCGGTGTCGCAGACGCCGGTGGTCGACGATCTGCCGTTCACCCACAGCGTCCAGTAGGCGCTGAAGTCGGCGGGCGCTCTCACGCCGCGGATCGCGTCGACGGCGAAGCCGAGGCCGTCGAACCAGCTGGCGGCCCAGTCGCCGGCCGTCGCCTGTTCGAGCGCGCCAGCGACGCTCGTGCCGCTGCACGAGTGCGCGGCGTCGCCGTCCTTGACGACGCTGGCGCGCGTCGTCGTGATCTCGGCGTCGACGAGCGTTCTACCGGGCGCCTCCGCGCGCACCGAGACCTTGGCCGGTCTTCCGGCGTGCGCGACGGGCGCGATCAGCGCCGCTGTGGCGAGTGCTCCGACGACGGAGCCGATGATCCTGCGAGGCATGCAGCCACCCCTTTCCGCGAGGGCGTATGTGAACGTGCGGTCGGGGCCTGGTCTCCTGGCTCTCGGGCCTACCCCCCGCGCCTTCCCGGGCGGCGGTGCCTCCCAGTGGCTGCGCAGTCGCTGCTGCGCGTGCGGCGAGCGTCCCCGATCACAGTGGCGGGTCCGCGCCGGATTCACACCGGACTTCCCATCGCCACCGACCTATGAACGGTGCGGATGCTAGCGCGGCGCTCCCGCGAATCGCGTCGTGACTGCACGTAGACTGCGACGAGATGACCGTCAACCTCACACGCATCTACACGCGCCACGGCGACAAAGGCGAGACGCACCTCGGCGACATGAGCCGCGTGCCGAAGACGCATCCGCGGATCGAGGCGTACGGGACGGTCGACGAGCTCAACGCCCACATCGGCGTCGCGCTGACGAGCTCCGGCATGCCGGAGCGCTACGTCCCGTGGCTGCAGCACGTGCAGAACGACCTGTTCGACGTCGGCGCCGACGTCGCCGTGCCGCACGGCGGCGACCGCGCGCGCCTGCGCGTGAGCTCCGAGCAGACGAGATGGCTGGAGGAGCGCTGCGACGAGGTCAACGCGGAGCTGCCGAAGCTCAGATCGTTCGTGATCCCCGGCGGGTCGCCCGCGGCGGCGCAGCTGCACGTGTGCCGCACCGTCTGCCGGCGGGCCGAGCGGGCGGCGATCGCCTGCGGCGAGCAGGAGCTCGGCGAGGAGGTCGTGCGCTACCTCAACCGGCTCTCGGACCTGCTGTTCATCCTCAGCCGCGGCGCCGTCGAGGGCGACGAGCCGCTGTGGGAGCCGGGCCGCTTCCGCTGATCGCGGAGGCCGGCGCGGCGGGCGTCGGCGGGCGATCGCAACCGGCGCACCGGACGTGCGGGCTCAGGTAGGTTCGCCCCTGCACGATTCGAGGCAATACGCCGGATTGGGGGAAATAGGGGGATGCGCGTTCTGCTCTGCAGCGCCGCGATCGTGGTCGCGCTGGTGATCGCGGGATGCGGCAGCGACTCGGGCTCGTCATCGAGCGCGGGCGACGGCCAGACCACCGGCTCGACCAGGCCGAGAGTCCAGCAGATCCTGCACTACATCACGCGGGAAGCGAAGCCGAGGAACCCCGGCCCGCACCCCAACGCGAGGGTCGACCATCTGATCGTCAGAGAGATCAGAAGAGGCATCGGACCGGCCATCCAAACCGGCGACCGCGGCATCTTCGAATTCATAGCCACCAACTGGGTCACCGGCGAGGACCTCGAAGAAGCGTGGCACAGAAGGAGACCGTTCGAGACGACGATCGAAAAGGGCGTCGTGATCGACGGCTGGTGGCAGGGGATCCAGGGCATGAGAGTCGGCGGCCGCCGCCAGCTGATCATCCCGCCGGCGCTCGGCTTCACGACGAACCCGCTGCTGTCGAACATAACGCCCTACTTCGACATCGTGCTCGTCGAGATCAGACCGCAGAGACCGGTCGGGCTCGAAGAAAGAGCCGGGCAGGCGGCAGCCGGGCAGCCGGGCGCCGGCCAGGCGGAAGCCGCCCAGGGCGAAGCCGGGCAGGCGCAAGGACAGATAGCGGTGCCCACCAGATAGCCGCAGGCGCACCGGCGCACGGACGCCCGGCGCGTGGCAAGGTGCCGGCCCTCTCGACGAGGAGCTGACACCGACATGCCACGAGGAACCACCGTCTCCGGCCGCACGGCCGTCATCACCGGCGCGGGATCGGGCATCGGTCGCGCGATGGCGCAGCGGCTCGCGCGTCACGGCTCGCCCGTGGCGATCTGCGACTGGAACGACGACGACCTGCAGGAGACGGCCGCGACGATCGACGGCCCCGTGCTCGTGCGCAGACTCGACGTGCGCGACCGCGGCGGCCAGATGGCGTTCGCGGCCGAGGTGAAGGAGTGGATGCCGGCGCCGCTCGGAATGGTCTTCAACAACGCCGGCGTGACCGTCTCGCAGACCGCCGCGGACGCCGCCCCCGAGGACGACGAGTGGGTGATCGACGTGAACATGTGGGGCGTGATCCACGGCACGCGCGCGTTCCTGCCGATCCTGCTGGAGCAGGACGCCGGCGCGATCGTGAACGTCTCGAGCGTGTTCGGGCTGATCGGCTTCCCGACGCAGAGCGCGTACTGCGCCTCGAAGTTCGCGGTGCGCGGCTACACCGAGTCGCTGCGCGCCGAGCTGCGCGCGACGGGCGTGCGCGCGATCGCGGTCCACCCCGGCGGGGTCCGCACGAACATCGTCGAGCACGCGCGCTTCCACGTCGACGACCGCGGCAACAGAGACCACGACGTGCTCAAGCGCGACTTCAGAAGAGTCGCGCGCACCTCGCCGGACAAGGCCGCGGAGATCATCCACGAGGGCGTCGAGCGCGGGCGCGGGCGGATCCTGGTGGGCGCGGACGCCGGCTTCCTGTCGCTGCTCACGCGGATCGCGCCGGTGCGCTACTTCGACGTGATGGAGCGACTCGAGCCGCTCATGCGCCGCAGAGCTTAGGGCGCCCTCACACCGTCCCGCGGGATCGTCTACGATATCCGATCATGCCGCTCGGATTTCAACGCGCGCTCGCCCGGTAGACGATGGCGAAGGCCTTCAAGCTCGGCGCCCGCATCAAGCCGAAGAAGAAGTGCTGCAAGTCCGGCCCGCGCTGCAAGCGCTGCCCGGCGGCGCTGAGGCGGCTCGAGCGCAGAGGACTCGCCGAGCGCCGCGGGAGCGGCGACTACGTGATCGTCGACGTCGTCTCGAAGGCCGAGCGCAAGGCCGCGCGGGCGCGTTAGCTGCGCCGACGGGCTACGCGACCCGCAGCCGCTCCTCCCCCACGTCGATCACGTCGCCGCGTCTGAGCTGGCGTCCGCGCCGCTCCTCGCGCTCGCCGTTGACGCGGACCGCGCCGTCGGCGAGCAGCTGCTTGGCGTCGGCGCCCGAGTCGGCGACGTCGGCCAGCTTCAGCAGCTGGCCGAGTCGGATCGTGTCGTCGCGGATCGCGATCTCGCGCATGCGGGGCGCTTGGTGCCGGCTCAGCCGGCGTGACCTGCGGCGTTGACCATCCAGCTCGTGCCGAAGCGGTCGACGCACATGCCGAACGTGTCGCCCCAGGGGGCCTGCTCGAACGGCATCAGGACGGTCCCGTTCTCGCTCAGCCGCTCCCACCAGCCGCGCAGCTTCGCCTCGTCGTCGCCGCTGAGCGACACGGAGACGCCGGACTGCGGCCTGTGCTCCATTCTGCTCGGCGTGTCGGAGGCCATCAGGACGAGCCCGTCGGGCGTCTCCAACGTGGCGTGCATGACCTTGTCCTGCTCGGCCGGGTCCTCGCTGGCGTGGAAGTCCGCGAACGTGGAGATTCTCAGCTCCCCGCCGAGGACCGACTGGTAGAACGTCATCGCCTCGCGCGCGTCGTCGCGAAAGCCGAGGTAGGGGTTGAGCCGCACGGTCATGTCAGTTGCCTCTCGTCGTCGTCGAACGGGGACATCCTAGGTCTGCGCATACCCGACCGTCGTTCCGCGGAGTCCATCTTGCGAGCGACCACGGCGTTCGGAGATACTCGCGCCATGACCGACTTCACGGCGATGAAACAGCAGGCGCGCGCCACCTGGGCGGCGGGAGACTTCGACGCGGTCGTGCCGTTCATCTGGGAGGCCGGCACCACGGCGGCCGAGGCGTCACGGTGCGGCCCCGGCGACCGCGTGCTCGACATCGCGGCCGGCAGCGGCAACGCCGCCATCCAGGCCGCCCAGCGCGGCGCGGACGTCGTCGCGTCGGACCTCACGCCGGAGCTGTTCGAGCCCGGCCGCCGGCGCGCGGCCGAGCACGGCGTCGAGCTCGAGTGGGTCGAGGCCGACGCCGAGGCGCTCCCGTTCGAGACGGCGAGCTTCGACGCCGCCATCTCGACGTTCGGAATCATGTTCGCGCCGCGCCAGTCGGTCGCGGCGGCCGAGCTGGCGCGCGTCGTCAAGCCCGGCGGGCGCATCGCGCTGTGCTCGTGGCGACCCGCCGGCTTCGTCGCCGAGATGTTCGCGACGATCGCGTCGTTCCTCAGCTCGCCGCCCCCGCCGGAGGGACCCCCGGTGCGCTGGGGCACCGAGGAGGGCGCGCACGAGCTGCTCGACGACGCGTTCGAGATCGCGTGCGAGCCGCGCACGCTGCACCAGCGCTTCGACGGGTCGGTCGACGAGATGACCGACTACTTCATGGACCGCTTCGGCCCGATGGTCATGGCCCGCCGCGCGCTCGAGCCGCAGGGTCGCTGGGAGGAGTTCCTGCAGGCCTACCGCGAACTGACCCGCCGCTGGGACGAGAGCGAAGACGGCGCCTCCGCGGCGCTCCCGGCCGCGTACCTGCTGGTGACCGGGACCCGCCGCGGCTGAGCCCCGGCGACCTCGCGGTCGCGCGGTGCCGGCGCGCCGACGACGCCGGGCCAAGAACGACGAAGCGAGCGATGCCGCGCAGCAGCCGCTCGTCGATCGTCACCAGACGACATCTGAGCAGCCGCGCGAGCGCGACGTAGTGGGCGTCGTAGATCTTGGCCCACCCGAGTTCCTCCGCGACGGCCCAGGCTTCTTCGAGGAGTCCGTCGGGTGCGACCAGCTCGACGGGACTCTCCACGATGCGCGACATCATCACGCGCCCGCGCTCGGGCGTGATCTCGTGACGCCAGACCTTCTCGTGCAGCACCGAACCGGCTTCCGCACTCATCAGATGCGGGGCGACCAGCTTGTGCGATGCGAGTCGGGCAAGACCGATCGGGCTGTGGCTCGCAGCGACTGCGACCGACGCGTCGATGACGAGCATGGCTCAGTGGCCAGAGCGCGAGCGGTGCACGGCTGCAATTGCAGCGCCAGTTGCAGCGCGAGCCCCCCAGAAACGCAAAAACCCTGCGATTTGCAGGGCTTTTACGAGTACCGCCACGGGGATTCGAACCCCGGTTTCCGCCGTGAGAGGGCGGTGTCCTAGTCCCCTAGACGATGGCGGCGCGTGGTCGCGAGGATAGCAAGGGCTCCTGAGTGACGCGTGGGGGCGGATCGCGGCAGATGGCGTCCGCGAATGCCCGCGCATCGGTAGCGTCGCGGCCGTGACGACGCTGTTCGCGCAGCGGGCCGGGCAGGGGCCGCGCGTCGTGCTGGTGCACGGCGCCGTGTTGTTCGGCGCGCTCACGTGGCGCGAGCAGCTGGCGCTCGGCGAGCGCTGGGAGCTGACGATCGTCGAGCGCGCCGGCTATGGACGCAGCCGCCACGTGCACGACGGCGAGGACCCGGAGGTCGACGCGCCGCTCGTCGCCGAGCTGCTCGACGGCGGCGCGCATCTGGTCGGCCAGAGCAGCGGCGCGGTCGTCGCGATGCTGGCGGCCGCGCAGCGGCCGGAGGCCGTGCGCTCGCTCACGCTCTCCGAGCCGCCGGCGTTCCAGCTCGCGCCCGACTCGCCGGCGGCGCAGCGAATGCAGCACGACCTCGAGCGGCTCGTCGAGCAGACCGACGCCGACGATGCGACCGCGCTGCGGCGCTTCGTCGCGATCGTCGGCAGCAACGCGCAGGTCGGCGACGATCCGCCGCAGCCGTTGATCGATGGCGTCCGCGCCTTGCGCGCCTACGGCGAAGGACGGCCGTGGACGCTCGAGCTGCCGCTCGCGGCGCTCGCCGCCGCGCCGTTCCCCAAGCTCGTGATCTCCGGCGACCACAACCCCGCCTTCGAGGCGGTCTGCGACGCGCTCGCCGAGCGCCTCGGCGCCGAGCGCGCCCACGTCACCGGTGCGAAGCACACGACGCCGCACGCCGGCGCGGCCTTCAACGAGCGCCTCGAGACGTTCCTGGATGCGGCTGAGAGGACTTGAACCTCCACGGGGATTTGTGTGCCCCACACGGACCTGAACCGTGCGCGTCTACCGATTCCGCCACAGCCGCGTGAATCGGGATCGAAGATACACGGTCGTGGCGGTCGCTCGCGGCGTGGCGCGCGAGCGGCGTGCGTCCCCCAGTAGCTTCTTCCGCATGCCCGCCGCCTCCGCGTGGCCGCCGCTCCCGCCCTACGACGGCTGGGCCGGCACCTGCGACACGCTGCACGCGCACGCCCAGGTGCTCGGCAAGCTCGCCGCCGCGCTCGCGCCACCGGAGCCGGGCTTCCAGCACCTCGCGCTGCGCCTGACCGCGCGCGGCTGGGAGACGCTGCCGCTGCCGGCGCCCGACGGCTCCGGCGCGTTCGTCGTCGTGCTCGACCTGCACGCCCACCACGTCGTCGTCGAGCACTCGAACGGCGCCACCCGCCGCGTGGCGCTGATGCCCGATCGCTCCGTCGGCGTCGTCACGCGCCGGCTGCTCGCCGCGGTCCGCGAGCTCGCGGGCGATGCGATCCGCATCGACCCCGCCCCGCAGGAGGTGCACTGGAGCGTCCCGCTCGACGAGGACGAGCAGCACGCCACCTACGACCCGCACGCCGTGGCCGCCTACCTGCGCGCCGCCACGGCCGCGGCGGGCGTGCTCGCCGCCTTCCGCGCGTCGCACGGCGGCCGTTCGACGCCCGTCAACGCGTGGTGGGGCTCGTTCGACCTCGCCGTCAGCCTGTTCGCGGGCGAGGACGCCGGTGAACGGGAGCTCGCGGTCGGCTGGTGGCCCGGCGACCCGCGGCACCCGCGGCCCGCCTTCTACGCCTACGCGCGCCCCGCCACCGACGCGTTCGCGCAGGCCCGGCTCGACCCGCCGCAGGCGCGCTGGGACGCCGACCTCGGCGAGCACCTGCTCGACCACGCCGCGGTCGCCGCCGCCGCGGATCCACAGATGGCCGCGCTCGCGTTCCTGCGCGCCGCGCTGCTGCGCGCCGGCGTCTCCCCCGTCCGTTAGGCTCGCGCCCGCCTCACGCGGGGAGCGACGCATGCGCCCGGCTTGCAACCGGTCGCCTCGCCGCCACCCGACCGTCATCACGTGAAGCACACCGTCATGCAGTCCACAAAGGGAGCTTGCTGTGAAGCTCGTGATCGGCATCGTCCGGCCTGAGAAGGCCAACGACGTGCTGGAGGCCCTCTACCGCGCCGAGGTGCGCGGCGTCTCGCTGAGCCGCGTGCAGGGCCACGGTGGAGAGCTCGACCGCGTCGAGACGTACCGCGGCACCACCGTGAAGGTCGGCCTCGCCGACAAGGTCCGCTTCGAGATCGCCGTCTCCGACGACTTCGTCGACGCGACGATCGAGGCGCTCTGCGAAGGCGCGCGCACCGGCGAGGTCGGCGACGGCAAGATCTTCGTCGTCCCGCTCGAGCGGGCAGTCCGCATCCGCACCGGCGAGACCGACCAGTCCGCCGTCACCCCGGTGGGAGGCTGATCATGGTCTCGATCCTCGCCGCCGCCCAGATCGACACGGGCGACACCGCCTGGATGCTCGCCGCGACCGCGCTCGTGCTGATGATGACCCCGGCGCTCGGGCTCTTCTACGCCGGGCTCGTGCGCGAGAAGAGCACGCTCAACACGTTCATGATGTCGATCGCGGCGATCGCGGTCGCGACCGTCACATGGGCCGCCGTCGGCTACTCGCTCGCGTTCGACGGCACCGGCGACCTGATCGGCGGGCTGAACTTCGCGTTCCTGCACGACGTCACGTTCGCGCCGCTCGGCGAGATGACGATCCCGCACCTCGTCTTCTTCGCCTTCCAGACGACCTTCTGCATCATCACCGTCGCGCTGATCTCCGGCGCGGTCGTCGAGCGGATGCGCTTCGGCGCGTTCCTCGTGTTCGCCGCGCTGTGGTCGGTGCTCGTCTACTCGGTGCTCGCGCACTGGGGCTTCGGCGGCGGCTGGCTGATGGAGGGCGGCACGCTCGACTTCGCCGGCGGGATCGCGGTCGAGATGGCGTCCGGCTTCTCCGCGCTCGCGGCGGCGATCGTCGTCGGCGCGCGCAAGGACTACGGGCGCCAGGCGCTCCTCCCCCACAACGCCGTGTTCGTGCTGCTCGGCGCCGGCCTGCTGTGGTTCGGCTGGTTCGGCTTCAACGGCGGCAGCGGCTTCAACGCCGGCAACAACAGCGTGCTCGCGTTCACGAACACGCTGCTGACGCCGGCCTGCACGCTCGTCGTGTGGTTCGCGCTCGACTTGATCCGCGGCCGCAAGGTGACGGCGATCGGCGCCGCCACCGCGATCATCGTCGGCTGCGTGCTGATCACGCCGGCGGGCGGCTTCGTCAGCCCCGGCTGGGCGATGGCGCTCGGCGCGCTCGGCGCGTTCCCGAGCTACGCGATCATCGTGTGGCGCCCGCGCACGCGCGTGGACGAGACGCTCGACGTGCTCGCCGCGCACGGCACGGCCGGCTTCATCGGGATCCTCTTCATCGGCTTCTTCGCGCAGACCGGCTGGAACGGGATCTCCGACGGGCTCGTCTACGGCAACGCCGACCAGCTGCTGTGGCAGGGGCTCGCCGCGGTGGCCGCGCCGGCGTATGCGTTCGGCATGACCTTCGCGCTGCTGAAGCTGATGGGCGCGCTGATGCCGCTGCGCACGAGCGAGCGCGAGGAGGCGCTCGGGATGGACGTCACGCAGCACGGCGAGGAGGCGTACGCCTCCGGCGAGGGCGCGATCCTCGTCTCGCCCGAGGCGGGGCTCGAGGGCCCGCGGCCGGTGGCGCAGCCGAGCCCGGCCTGACGGATCGACGCGACGCACGACGCGCGACGGCGCGGGCGCATCCATGCGCCCGCGCCGCGTCGCGTCCGCTCAACGGCGCCGAGGTGAGGGGGATCTCCTCGGCGCGACCGTCACCGTGAGCGGCCGCGAGCCCGCACCCGCGGATCTGAAGTCGCCGGTCCACTGCGCGACGAACGTGGTGGTGCCGCGCGGGATGCGCCATGCAGTCACGAACGTGCCGTTGGCGGCGACGGGGACGGTCTGGTGGATCCACTCCTCGCCCGGGCGCATCATGGAGACGGTCACCTGCGCCCCGGCTCCTGCCGGCGCCAGCCGGCCGGTGACGGTGATTCGCCCTGCTCTCGGCAGCTGCCGGCGTCTGGTCGACAGCGTCAGCCGCGAGGGGTCGCCGGCGACGCCACCAGTCGTGCTGAACAGGAAGCTGGAGCTGCCGGCCAGCAGGTCCGTCTCGCCGCCGGCGACGATCCCGTCGATCCCGGCAGCGATCACAAACTGCGGCTGCCACGTCTTGCCGCCGTCGTCGGTGTGCAGCAGATAGCCGCCCCGGCTCTTCCCGAAGCCGTCGAGGACGAGCGTCGCGATGCGCGCCGAGCGGGCCGACATGCCCTCGACATTGACCGTGCCGACCGACGTCAGAAGTGTCCAGTGTCTACCGGCGTCGGTCGTGCGCCACACGTGACGCGTCGCATCCCGTGCGAAGCCGGCCTTCGCGGAGGCGAACGCGACGAAACTGAGTGCCTTACTGCGATCCGGCTGAGGGATCAGGGGCCGCGGAATCACTACCCACGTGCGCCCACGGTCCGTGCTGCGCACGAGCGTCGTCGGCCCCCACGCGAAGATCGCCGGACCTGTGTGGGCACGCTCGACGCTGTCGAGCTGCGCACGCAGCACCGCTCTGGCCCGCACCTGCGCGAATGTCCCGCCGGCGTCGGTCGAGCGGCGGATGCCGCGCGGGCCGACGACGAGCACGGTGTCCGCGTCGGGCGCGAGCACCGCCCGCGGACGGCGGGTGCTGCCGGTGCCGAGCGTCTCCCACGATCTGCCGCCGCTGGTGGTGTGGAACAACCCGCCGTCGACGTCGAGCGCGTAGCCGTCGTTCGCGGTCGGGAACGAGACGTCGAGCAGGTCCGCCGAGGTGGGGACGTTGCCGTCCGAGCGCCAGGTGCGCCCGCCGTCGCTCGTCGTCGCGATCCTGCCGTCGGCGCCCGGCGCATACGCCGTGCCGGGCACCCCGCCGAGCCGCAGGGAGCCGAACGTGCCGGCGATCCGCCCGCCGATCGGCGCGAATCTGACGCCAGCGTCGTCCGAGACGACAGTCGCCCCCTGCTGACCCGCCGCCGCGACCCGCGTCGGCGAAGCGAACGCGGCGGCAAAGATCGGATCGCTCGACGGGGTCACGGTGGTGCCAGCGGTGTCGCCGCCATCGACGGTGCGCACGAGCTGCGCGCCACCATCCGTCGTCAGCAGGCAGAGCGATCCGGCGGTGCAGCGGATCGAGGTGAAGTTGAGCGGGCCGGCGCCGAGGTCCTTCGGCGCCCACGAGGCGCCGCCGTCGTCGGTGCGCAGCATGAGGCCGCCATTGCCGACGGCGAAGCCGCGTCTGGCGTCCGCGAACCACAGCGCGCGGATGCCGCGGCCGTCCGCGGCGACGAGTCTCCACGAGACGCCGCCGTCGAGCGTCTGGAACAGTCTCCCGCCGCTTGCGGCGTAGCCGGTGGAGGCGTCGAGGAACGCGATCGCCGCAGCCGATGCACCGCCGCCGGCGGCGGGCGTGTCCGGCACCGCCGTGCGCGGAGCGAACTGCGCTCCGCCGTCGTCGGTGGCGAACACGGACCCGTCCTGCAGCAGCAGGTAGCCGACGTCCTTGGAGACGAACGACAGGTCGCGCAGCTGGTTACGGCACGACGACTCGACCGCCGTGAAGCGGACCGCGGTGAAGGATCTGCCGCCGTCGACGGAGCGGCGCGCGACGCAGCCGCCGCCGGCGAAGACGGTGTCGGCGTCGAGCGCCTGCACGGCGGTGAGGCCCTGGAACGTGCCGACCGGCAGGCCGGTCCACGTCGAGCCGCCGTCGCTCGTCTTCAGCAGCGTGCCGAAGTCGCCGGCAGCGTAGCCCGCGCCGCCCGCGAACGACATCGCCCGCACGCTGTTGCCCTGCGGCAGCGGGTTGCCCCACTGCCAGCCCGATGCACCGACCTGCACGTTGGCGCTCGCGGGCGCAGCGGGCAGCGCCGCGAGCACGGCAGCGGCGAGCGCCGCGCCGAGCGCGCTCTTGCGGAACATGTGAATTGCCTCCCGGTCGTTGAAGGTGTCGGTGAGGACCGACGCCTGATTCAACGAACCGCAGGTGAGAAGTTGCGCACTTGATGCAACCGGGGGCCACCCCCACCCCGACACGGCAGCGGGCGTCATGGGCGACGGCTGACGCTGGACGTACGATCCCGCCATGACCGCCGTACTGGAGCGCTGGGGCCGCGACGCCGTCTTCCACGTCGCCGGGCTCGGAACGAGCATCGCGGGCTTCACGCTGTGGGTCACCGGCGTGTCGGTGACGCTGTCGCTCGCGATCACGGTCGTGGGCCTGCTGTCGGCGCTCGCGTTCTTCTGGGCGTTCCGCTGGTTCGCGCGGATGGAGCGTCACCGCGCGGCGATCGTGCTGGGCGCGCCGATCCCGGAGCGCTATCGCCGCGGCGACCCGGACGCGAGCTGGTTCGCGCGGTTGCGCGCCGCCGCCGCCGACCCGGCGACGTGGAAGGACTTCGCGTGGACGGGAATCTGCGGGGTGCTCGGCTTCGCCTGCTCGGTGGCGGTCGTCTGCCTGTGGGGCTCGGTCCTCTACCTGATCTCGCTGCCGATCTGGTACTGGGCGCCGAACCCGCCGCAGTCGATCGGGATCATGGACTTCGACACGCTCGGCAAGGCGTTCGCGGCGACCGGCGCCGGCGTGCTGCTGATCCCCGTCTGCGGGCTGCTCGTGCGCGGCATCACGCGGCTGGAGCTCGCGGCGATGGTCCCGCTGCTGCGCCCGCCGCGCGGCGAGGAGCTGGCCGAGCGCGTCGACGTGCTCACGAGCACGCGCGCCGGCGCGGTCGACGCGCAGGCGGCCGAGCTGCAGCGGATCGAGCGCGACCTGCACGACGGCGCGCAGGCGCGGCTCGTCGCGCTCGCGATGAGCCTCGGCATGGCCGAGGAGAAGCTCGACAGCGACCCCGCGCAGGCGCGCGAGCTGCTGGCGGAGGCGCGCGGCGAGGCGAGAACGGCGCTGACCGAGCTGCGCGATCTCGCGCGCGGGATCCACCCGCCGATCCTCGCCGACCGCGGGCTGGAGGCGGCGATCCTTTCGATCGCGGCGCGCTCCCCGCTGGCGGTGACGGTCGAGGCGGATCTGCCGCGCCGCCCGCCGGCCGCGGTCGAGGGGGCCGCGTACTTCGTCGTCGCGGAGGCGCTCGCGAACGCGACGAAGCACAGCGGCGCGCGAGCGCTGCTCGTCCGGCTCGCGCTGCGCGACGACGCGCTCGTCGTGGAGGTGGCCGACGACGGCCGCGGCGGCGCCGACCCGCAGGGCTCGGGCCTCGTCGGCCTCAGACGCCGCGTCGAGGCGCTCGACGGCACGCTGTCGGTCGTCTCGCCCGCGGGCGGCGGCACGACGCTGCATGCGGAGCTGCCGGCGCGCGCGACCTGACGCCGGCGCGCGCGCATACGATCCCCATGTGAGGGTCGTCATCGCCGAGGATCTCGCGCTCTTGCGCGACGGGATGATCCGCTTGCTGCGCGACCACGGCCACGAGGTCGTGGCCGCCGTCGAGGACGGCGAGGCGCTCGTGCGCGCGGCGAGCGGCCACAAGCCCGACATCTGCGTCGTCGACGTGCGCATGCCGCCGACGTTCACCGACGAGGGCGTGAAGGCCGCCCTGCAGGTGCGCGAGCGCGTACCGGGGACCGCGGTGCTGATCGTCTCCCAGTACGTCGAGGAGACGTACGCGGCCGAGCTGCTGGCCGACGGCAAGGGGGGAGTCGGCTACCTGCTGAAGGACCGCATCGCCGACGTGCGCGAGTTCGTCGACGCGGTCGAGCGCGTCGCCGCCGGCGGGACCGCGATGGACCCCGAGGTCGTCGCGCAGCTCGTCACGCGCCACCGCCGCGCGGACGGCCCGCTCGACGAGCTCACGCCGCGCGAGCGCGACGTGCTCGAGCTGATGGCCGAGGGTCGCTCCAACGCGGCGATCGCACAAGCGCTCGTGGTCACCGACGGCGCCGTCGAGAAGCACATCTCGTCGATCTTCGGCAAGCTGGGGCTGCCGCCGTCGGACACGGACCACCGGCGCGTGCTGGCGGTGCTGACGTTCCTGCAGGGCTGAGCGTCGCCCGTCGGACTCCGCTTGTTTCACCGTACGCCCCAACGGCGAAAACGGACCTCGCCGCCTCGACGACGCGGCACACGACATTCGGCCACCACTGGAGGGATCCGATGCGACGCGACGAGCCGAACCGCCACGGCCGCGCCGCCGACGCGTTGATCGCCAGCTACCTGCGCGAGCTGCTCGATGACGACGCGCCCGCAGCCGCTCAGACGGCGGCGCGCGGGCGCAGAGCGGCCGTCGCCTGCGCGCGGAACGCGGCGACCTCGCTCGCGGCGCGTTCCTCCGACCAGCCGACGTGGCGGACCGCCAGCTCGGCGGCGGCGTCCACCGCGCCCAGCCCCGCCGTCGGCCCGTAGCCGACGAGCGTGCGCCGCTGCACGACGTCGGCGAGCGTCTCCGCCAGCTCGGTGCGCAGCGAGAAGACGACCTCGGCGCCGATCGCGCCCGTCTCCGCATCGAACGGCTCGCGCAGCTCGGGCGCGCCGTCGGCGAAGTCGAGCGCCTCGGCCGCGCGCGTGCCGTAGATGCGCAGGAGGCGGTCGGCCGTCTCGGCCGACAGCCCGCTCGTGACGCGGAAGCGCTCGCGGAAGCCGTCGAACGGGTAGGTCGTGCCGCCCGGCAGCGGCAGCTGGTGGGTGCGGCACTTCGCCTTGCGGCCGAGCTTCTTGACGGCGACGTCGACCGTGTCCTCGGCGAGGCGCCGGTACGTCGTGATCTTGCCGCCGACAATCGACACGAGCCCCTCGATCCGCTCGCCCTCGGGGACGTCTCTGCCGGCGTGGTCGCGCACGACGTGGCTGCGCGTGATCGCGCCCTCGTCGCGCTCCTTCGTGCCGACGCCCGGCGCCGGCAGCGGACGCACGCCCGCGTACGTGTAGAGGACCTGGTCCGGCGTGAGGCCGGCGTCGGGGATCAGGCGGTTCGTCTCCTCGACGAGGTAGGCGACCTCCTCGTCGGTCGCGACGACGTCGTCGAGGTCGCCGTCGAAGCGCGTGTCGGTCGTGCCGATCAGGTAGAGCCCGTTCCACGGCACGACGAAGTACGGCCGCCCGTCCCCCACCGCCTCCGCGTAGACGGCCTCGCGCGGGGCGCCGGGGAACGGCGCGACGACGAGGTGGCTGCCCTTCGTGCCGCCGATCAGCCTGCGCGCCTGCGGCTGCGCCTGGGTCTCCCCCAGGATCTCGTCGACCCACGGGCCGGACGCGTTGACGACGAGCGCACCGCGCGCGCGATGGTCGGTGTCGTGCAGCTCGTCGTGCAGCGCGACGCCGACGACGCGGTCGTGCACGCGCTCGAGCGCGGTCACGCGCATGTACGGCAGCACGACCGCGCCGTGGCGATGCGCGTCGAGCGCGTTCTCCAGTGCGAGCCGCTCTGGGTAGGCGGCCTGCGCGTCGTAGTAGGCGGCCGCGCCGCGCAGCCCGTCCGCGCGCAGGCCGGGCTCGCGCCGCAGCGCCTCGTCGCGGCTGAGCATGCGATGGCGCTCCATCGACTTGTCGAGCGACAGCGCGTCGTAGGCCATCATCCCCATGCGGATCAGCGCCGGCCCGCGCTTGTGGCCTTCGTAGATCGGCAGCAGGAACGACATCGGGTGCACGAGGTGCGGCGCGATGTGCAGCAGCCGCTCGCGCTCGCGCAGCGACTCGCGCACGAGCGGGACCTCGAAGTG
>DASVFS010000148.1:0-3544 GCA_036379915.1 Conexibacter sp.
ATCGGACGGTTCGGGGGCCGGTCGCCCGGACCGCCCGTCGAACGGTGCCTTCTGGCATGTAGCCACTCTCGCGGCGAGATGCCGTTCACCGTACGGCGCAGTCGCGGCCCGGATCGGCGGAAACAACATCGTCTCACCCGCTACAACGGGGATTCACACCACTTTCGCGTTGATTCTCGCATTCTCGACACGGCCCGAAAAACCCAAACGTACCCAGAAAACTCCTACCGTCGCCATACCGTCGGAATGCCGCATTCATGCGACAGTGGAGAGCGCCGATGCGTCGTTCCGCACCCTCCACCACCGAGCTGCGCATCGCCGCCGGTCTGCGCCGGCGCGACCCCGACGCGGTCCGCGCGCTGTACGCCGAGTACGGCCCCGGAGCGCTCGCCCTGCTGCACGACGCGATCCGCGACCGCGCGGCCGTCGAGGACGTCTATCAGCAGGTGCTGCTGGAGGCGTGGCAGCGCGGCCGCTCGTTCGACCCGGCGCGCGCGTCGCTGCGGACCTGGCTCGCGACGATCGCCCGCTCGCGCGCGATCGACCACCTGCGCCGCCGCGTCCCCGAGCCGCACGATCCGTCGATCGCGCTCGGCGGCCGGCGCGAGCTGGGCGGGGACGCGTGGGAGCCGGTCACGCAGCTCGTCGACCGCGTCACGCTCGAGCAGCTGATGGGGCGGCTGACGCCCGAGGAGGCGGAGGTCGTGCGGCTGCGCTGGCAGGTCGGCCTCAGCCAGCGGCAGATCGCCGCGCACACCGGCGCACCGCTCGGGACCGTCAAGTCGCGCACCGCCAGCGCGCTGCGGCGCCTGCGCGAGATGCTGGAGGAGGAGCGCACGCCGCTCTAGCCGATGGGCCGGTTGCCGGGCCCGAGCGGCGTGCGCGCGCTCCGTCAGGCGTTCGCGAAGTGCTCCGCGTTGACGCGCGCGTAGTCCGCCCATCTCTCCGGCAGCAGGTCCTCCGGGTAGATCGCGTCGACCGGGCAGGCCTCGACGCAGGCGTCGCAGTCGATGCACTCCTCCGGGTCGATGAACAGCTGTCTCGTCGCCTCGAAGCCGTCCTCGTCCGGCGTCGGGTGGATGCAGTCGACGGGGCAGACCTCGACGCAGGAGGCGTCCTTCTCGTTGATGCAGGGCTCTGCGATGACGTACGCCATGGCTGCTCTAGGCGGTCGCCGCGGCGTAGCGCTCCGCGACCTTGTCCCAGTCGACGACCTCGAACCACGCGTCGATGTAGTTCGGGCGCAGGTTCTGGTACTTGAGGTAGTAGGCGTGCTCCCACACGTCGACGCCGAGCAGCGGGACCTTGCCCTGGCTGATCGGGTTGTCCTGGTTCGCGGAGCCGACGACCGCGAGCTGCCCGCCGTCGAGCACGAGCCACGCCCAGCCGGAGCCGAACTGGCCGGCGCCGGCCGCTCTGATCTTCGCCTTCAGCTCGTCGAACGAGCCGAACGCCGCGTCGATCGCCTCGGCCAGCGCGCCGCTCGGGGCGCCGCCGCCGTTCGGCGACATGCTCTCCCAGAAGAGCGAGTGGTTGAAGTGGCCGCCGGCGTTGTTGCGCACGCCCGTCGCCTTGTCGCCGAGGCTGTCGAGGTTCTTCAGGACCTCCTCGACCGGCTTGTCCGCCCACTCCGTGCCCTCGAGCAGCTCGTTCGCTCTGCTGACGTAGGTGGCGTGATGCTTGTCGTGGTGGAAGTGCATCGTCGCCTCGTCGATGTGCGGCTCGAGCGCGTCGTATGCGTATGGAAGGTCCGGCACCTCGTAGGCCATGCGCTCCCTTTCTGCGTTCGCTGACGGATAAAGACAGTCGGTACTGTCCAAACATCATGGCACGCCACCTCGGACCGGCGCTCGCCGAGCTGCCCGCCACCCGCCGCGACCTGCTCGTGAACCTGCGCAAGCGCGGCGAGGCGCGCGCGGAGGAGCTCGCGGAGGCTTTGGGCGTGACGGTCGGAGCGGTCCGCCAGCACCTGCAGGGGCTCGCCGCCGCCGACCTGATCGTGCACCGCGAGGAACGACCGGGTCCGGGCCGCCCGCGCCACGTCTACCGGCTCGCGCCGGCCGCCGAGGCGCTGTTCCCGCGCGCGTACGGCGAGCTGACGGTCGAGCTGCTCGACTACATCGGCGACGAGGACCCGGAGCTGATCGCGCGCGCGTTCGAGCGGCGGCGGCGGGCGCGCGTGGAGCGGACGCTCGAGCGGCTGTCCGGACTGGACTTCGACGCGCGCGTAGCGGAGGTCGCGCGCGTGCTCGACGAGGACGGCTACCTCGCGGACGTCGAGCCGCTGTCGGCCGACGGGCCCGACCGACCCGCCGGCTGGCGGATCGTCGAGCACAACTGCGCGATCCTCGCCGTCGCCCAGCGCTACGGCCACGCCTGCGGCGCCGAGATCGCGTTCCTGCGCGAGGTCCTGCCCGACGCCGACGTCGCACGCGTCTCCCACATCCTCACGGGCGCGCACGCGTGCGCGTACGAGGTGCGGCGGCGGGCGCGAGTCGCGGCCAGCTAGCTGTAAGTCCCGAGCAGGTTGTTCAGCCTGGTGATGGGCGGCTTGTGGCCGAGAGCTGAGTGTCGGCGGTGATGGTTGTAGTGCCAGAGCCAGCCGTCAAGGGCTGCGGTGCGTTCGCTGCTGTCGCGGTAGATCGCGCCGTAGGCCCAGCCACCGAGCAGCGTGCGGATGAAGCGTTCGGCTTTGCCGTTGGTCTGCGGCCGGTAGGGGCGGGTGCGCAGGTGGCGGATCCCGAGCGTGCGGCAGGCGATTGCGTGCAGCGTTGAGCGGTAGCCGGAGCCGTTGTCGGTCAGCAGCCGCTGGACCTCGATGCCGTGCCGGGCGTAGAAGCGGATCGCTCTGCGCAGGAACGCGATCACGGTCGTGGCCTTCTCATCGCCGAGCACTTCGGCGTAGGCGAGCCGCGTCGCGTCGTCGATCGCGACGTGCACGAACTCCCAGCCCCGGTGGTAGGCGACGCGGTGATGCCCGCCAGCGCTCTGGCGGCCCAGGATGCGATGGCCAGGCCGGGCGATCCGGCCCAGCTTCTTGACGTCGATGTGGATCAGCTCACCCGGCTGGGCGCGTTCGTAGCGTCTGGCGGACTCCAGGCCGAGCCGGCCGAGCTTGCCCATCCCGATCCGGGTGAGGATCCCTGAGACGGTCGAGAGCGGCCTGTCGAGCAACTCGGCGATCTCCGGGCCAGTAAACCGCAACCTTCGCAGTGCAGCGATCGCCTTGATCGTGCGCTCCTCGGTGCGATTGTGGACCACTCGGGGCGCCGAGCTGCGATCCAACAAGCCCGGCTCGCCCTCGGCCCGGTAGCGGGCCACCCACTTGGCGGCCGTGCGCGCGCTGACTCCGGCCGCCTCGGCGGCCTCCGTCAGCGCGCAATCCCGCTCGATGACCTCGAGCACCAACTCACGCCGACGAATCAAGCTGAGCCGCGCGTTAGCGTGCAGTCTCATCCGGTGTCCTCCTTGGGACTGGGTCGCTTGGCAGCTCCCAGCCTCCAAGGAGGCCCGGATGAACAACCTGCTCAGGAACTACAGCTAG